>DAOTXM010000421.1:0-25797 GCA_034435215.1 Anaerolineales bacterium | reverse complement strand
CCCCACATCCCCCTTCTTTTTGAAAAAGTGTAATTATCCTTTGTTATGAGGAAAGTATATGACGAAACGAACGTATCAACCCAAAATCCGCCGCCGCGTGCGCGTTCATGGCTTCCGCAAACGCATGGCTACTGCGGACGGGCGCAAGGTGCTCAAGCGCCGTCGCTTGCGCGGTCGCTATCGTTTGGCCACGAAAGCCAACGAGCATGTCAAGAAGGTGCGGTGGTAGGATCGCCAGCCGGTTTGACCTGCGAGGCGGAGTCTTTACCCCCTGCATGATGCATTGAATCGACAAGAACAGTTGGCATTTCGAGGTACGGGTGCAGCGCAAATTCCGCCTGACCCGGTCGACTGATTTCAAGCGGGTGCGGCGCACAGGCAAGTCTTATGCCCACCCGTTTGTCGTGTTAGTGGCACACACCAGTGAGACACCCAGGGTGCGCATAGGAGTGACAGCCGGACGGTCGGTTGGGGGAGCCGTGCAACGGAACAGGGCCAAGCGTCTCTTGCGCGAGGCCATGCGCCCATTGCTCCCTGATCTGCTGCCCGGTTGGGATTTGATCCTGATCGCTCGACCAGCACTCACCTCTTCATCCTTGCAGGAAATCCGCCGTGCGCTGACAGGTCTGCTGCGTCGCGCGCACATCATATCCCTTTCCGATGAAAGCTGAATTTTACCTGCCGAAAGAGTATCCCAACGAGCCGCGTCTGCGCGACCTGCCACGCACACCGCGGAATTGGGCGCGCCTGGTGGTACTGGCGTTGATCCGGCTGTACCAGAAGACCATCTCACCCGGCTTGCCGGAGGGGACATGCCGGTTCTATCCGTCGTGCTCGCACTACGGTTATCAGGCCATCTATAAATATGGTGTACTCAGAGGCTCCATCATGGCTGCCTGGAGGGTTTTGCGTTGCAATCCCTTCAACGATGGCGGTTATGACCCTGTTCCCTAGGAGAACATTCACTTCAATGAAACCAAAGTATATTCTTTTTATGCTTGTTGTGGTCCTCGCCGCTGTTCTACTGAGCAGCTGTTCCAGCCAGGGACTCACCCACAGTTGGCCGGGACTGGCCAGCGATGGCGAAACAGCTTATCTCGCAGCCGGACCATACCTGCACGCTATCCGTCTAGCCGATGGCAAGGAGATCTGGCGTTATCCGGCCAAATCTAGCAACAGCCTCCAATTGATTGCCCAGCCGGTCATCGCGCCAGATGGCACGATCATCATCGGTTCAGCCGGATCGGACCATCGTCTGGTGGCGCTCGATCCATCCAGCCTGAGCGGGGAGGAAATCAAGACCCCGGCGGAGAAATGGATATTTTCCGAGGCCAAAGGCAGTTGGATCGCTGGCGCGCTGATTCTGAACGACAAAGTCTTTGCCCCAAACTCCGACGGCATACTCTACGTCCTCGATCTTCAGGACGGGTTTTCTACCAAGACAGCCCTGCAAGCGATCGAGCTTGGCGGCGCGCTCTGGTCGCAACCCAGCACGGACGGCAAGCTGGTCTACGTCTCATCGGTGGATCATTACCTGTATGCCATTGACTCTGAGACCTACGAATTTGCCTGGCCTGAAATCGATCTGGGTGGGGCGGCTCCTGGCACACCACTCGTCGGCCCGGATGGCAATCTGTATATCGGTTCCTTTGCTTCGGAGGTCATAAAGGTGGATCCTGCCACAGGGGCCGATACGCTCTTGACCGGCACGCAGGGCTGGGTTTGGGGTGGACCCGTAAGTGATGGACAAAATATCTATTTTGGGGATCTGGATGGAAATTTGTTTGCTGTAGACGTTGCCAGCGGCAGCCAGGTCTGGTCCATCCAGCCCGATGGCCCGGTAGTCGGCAGTCCATTGGTGATTGATGGAAATATTGTCTTTGCAACCGAGTCCGGTTCGGTATATGCTGCCGACAACACAGGAAGAATCGTTTGGCAGAAAGAATGGAAAAAAGAGGGGAAAAATGTGGGTGGCCAGATTTATACCGCTCCTGTTGCTGGTGCAGACAAAATTATCGTCGCCCCCATGAAAGCTGAGTTTTACATGGCCGTGCTTGACGCCAATGGAAACCAGGTCTGGACCTATATGCCTGAAAACTAAGGATTATGACCATGTGGGATACCCTGATTATTCACCCGTTTACGAACTTACTGTTGTGGATTTATTCCCTGATGGCAAACGTGCCCGGCGCGTTCGGCTGGGCGATCATCCTGTTTACTATCGTCATCCGTGCTGTCACCTGGCCGTTGAATGCCCAACAACTGAAGGGCGCTCAGGCCATGCAGGAATTGCAGAATGACAAAGAGTGGCAGGCGATCCAAAAGAAATATGCCAAAGACAGGGAAAAGCTGGCGCAGGAACAGATGCGCATCTATAAAGAAAAGGGAATCAACCCCTTTAGTTCCTGTTTACCTACCTTGATCCAGTTCCCCATCATTATTGGCCTGTATCAGGCTATCATCCGGGCGCTGGCCACCGCACCTTTGGGCTTGTTGCAACTGGCTCGTAGCATCTACCCGACATTGAGTGTAGCTGCGCTCATTCCGCTCAACAGCCGCTTCCTGTGGATGGACCTGGGACAGCCCGAAGGCATTCCATTGCCTTTTGAAATTTCCTTCCTGCCTTATGGATTCCCTACCCTGGCACTCGTTGTAGCCTTTACAACCTACATACAATCCAAGCTGACTATGCCGGCTTCAACAAACCCCAATGATCAATCGGCTGCCATGAGCAAAACCATGAGCATCTACATGCCGCTCCTGCTGGGCTATTTCGCGCTCACCTTTGCCTCCGGCCTCTCGGTCTATTTCATCACCAGCAACCTGCTGGGTATCTTCCAGTACGCGGTCACCGGGCGTGCCAATTGGCGCAACTTGCTGCCGGGTGGCGACAAATCAGCTCAAAAGGTCAAATAGGCGCTTTGGGAGGAAAACATGAACGAAAAACCAACGCTCGAAATCATTGCTCCCACTGTGGAGGAAGCCCTCGCGCAGGGACTGGCGCAGCTTGGTCTACCGGCGGAGGCCGTCAGCATGGAAGTGCTGGATGCGGGCACCAAAGGACTGTTCGGATTGGGTGGACGTCAGGTGCGTGTACGGTTGACCGTCAAATCGGACGAGGAAATGGACGCCCCAGCCCCCGCCTCGAAACCGGACCGTAAGCCTGCTCCTGCTCAGAAGAAGAAGCCTGAGCCCAAGCCGCAAAAACCCACTCCGAGCCCCATTTCGAAAGATAATGTCGAAACGGATGAATTGCTCAACCTGACCGAAGAGATCGTGTCCAAATTGCTTTATCACATGAACATGCAAGCGCAAGTCTCTGCTCATTATGAAGAATCCGGTCGCGATGACCGTCGTACTATTCGCGTGGATGTGCGTGGAGATGATTTGAGCATCCTGATCGGACGCCGTTCGGAGACATTGAATGCCTTCCAGTATGTTGCCAGCCTGATGGTCGGCAAGGAAGTGCAGCAGTGGGTCCAACTCGTGATAGACGTGGAAGGCTATCTTAGTCGTCGCGAGAGTCAGTTACGTCGCATGGCACAGCGCATGGCTGAGCAGGCCATCAAGACCGGACGCCGCCAGGTGCTGGAGCCCATGTCGTCCAACGAGCGCCGCATCATTCACCTGGAATTGCGCGACCACCCCGCCGTTACAACCGAGAGCATTGGGGAAGACCCGTATCGTAAAGTGACCATCATCCCCAAGGATTCGTAATCAGCAGATTACACATGGCCAGGGGCATCCCGAAGGCGGGCCTTCTCTCAATTTTCGTGGAGCACTGATCGTTTCGACTTTAACTGCCTTGCGAAGGGAAACCCTAAGTTGTAAGCGCAGGAATTCCCTTCGCAAAGTTTTTAAACGGTATAATCTGTGCATGTATACCCTGGTTTCGCTGGAGCCGATCGATTATCTGGTTATCGGGCATGTGACCCTTGATCTGACGCCGACCGGTCTACGCCTGGGAGGCACGGCTGCCTATTCTGCGCTCACTGCGCATGCCCTGGGTTTACGTGTGGGGGTAATCACCGCCAACAGCCTCGAGACCCGCCTCGATATCCTGCGTGATGTTACAGTTATATCTGCACCGTCACCACAAACGACAACTTTCGAAAACATCTATACCGAGAACGGGCGTAGACAGGTGTTGCACCATCAAGCCACGCCATTATCCTTCGACAGCGTGCCGGATGTCTGGCGCCGGGCGGCGATCATCCATCTCGGCCCGGTAGCCCAGGAGGTAGATGCTATTCTGCCTAGCTCATTTTCGCCCTCGTTGCTGGGACTTACACCACAGGGCTGGCTGCGCACCTGGGACGAATCCGGTCAGGTGACGCAAACGGATTGGGAATCCGCTGAGCAGGCTCTTGGTCAGGCTGGCGCCGTGGTGCTCAGCATCGAGGATGTGGGCGGTGACGATGAGCGGATCGAGTTCATGGCAGCGCATACCCGCGTCCTGGCTGTGACCGAAGCAGCGGCGGGTTCCCGCCTTTACTGGCATGGCGATCAGCGCCGTTTCCGCGCTCCTGAAACGGAAGAAACCGATGCAACCGGCGCAGGTGACATTTTTGCGGCGGCCTTTTTTATCCGCTTGCTGACCACGCAGGATCCGTGGGAGGCCGCCCGTTTTGCAACGCAATTATCGGCGCGTTCTGTTGCGCGTCAGGGGTTGGATGGAATCCCAACTTCTGAGGAGATTCAAGCCTGTATGGTGGAGGTCTTTTAATCCATGGGATGGATTTATACGCTTGTCAACCAAAAAGGCGGGGTGGGGAAGACAACCACAGCGATCAACATGGGGGCATACCTGGCTTATTTCGGGCAGCGCGTTTTGATCATCGACCTGGACCCACAGGCGAATGCTACTTCCTGCCTGGGTGTGGATAAGCACACTGTGAAAGGCAGCACGTATGACGCCATTCTCAATTCCACCCCAGTCAATTCTCTGGTGTTGTATAACGAACGTTTGAAGCTTTCCTTACTACCTTCTTCACCGGCACTGGCCGGTGCAGAAGTAGAACTGGTTCCTCAACTCGGGCGTGAGTCGCGTTTGAAACAGGCCATCACCCCGCTGGCAGACCGTTATGATTATATTTTGATCGATTGCCCTCCCTCACTCGGCCTGTTGACAGTGAACGGGCTGGTAGCAGCCCGCGACGGCGTTATCATCCCGGTGCAGTGTGAATACCTGGCTCTGGAAGGACTGGGCCAGTTGACCCGGACTTTGCAACTGGTGCGCTCCGTCCTGTTCCCCGGCCTTAAAGTTCGTGGTGTTGTTTTGACCATGTTCGATGGTCGCACCCGGCTCTCTACGGATGTAGTGACCGAAGTCAATCGGCATTTCCCGGAACAGGCTTTCAAGACGGTTGTACCGCGCAGTGTGCGACTGGCCGAAGCGCCATCCTATGGTCTGCCGGTTTCGATCTACGCCCCCGGTTCGAGCGGCGCGCAGGCCTATGAGAGTCTGGCGCGTGAAGTACTGGCCGGGGATGGAGTTCAGGTCCCGGCAGTTAATTGATATGATTGTATCCATCAATAAATCGGGTGTGGGGTACCCCGCCTCTCCCTGTATTGAAAAGATTTGGCGCTCTGGGAATTTCCGTGGTAGATACCCGGCCCCCTTCTCGGCAAATTCTAAAGAACCAAAGATTTAGAATGTTCTTGTGATTGATGGAAGACGTAAGGAGAAACACATGCCTCAGCGCTCCGGTCTCGGCAAAGGATTGGATGCTCTCATTCCCTCCTCGCCCGGTTTGCAGCAACCCAAAACAGGTGAAGGTGGTATCCTGCAACTCCCTGTCGATGCAATTCTGCGCAACCCACGCCAACCGCGCGACCAGTTCGACGCGAAAGACCTGGAAGAATTGACTGCCTCTGTCCGCGAACACGGGATCATTCAGCCATTGATCGTTTCACCCGGTACAGATGAGACCTATACGTTGATTGCCGGAGAGCGCAGGTTGGAAGCTGCCAAGCTGGCGGGATTGCGTACCGTTCCAGCCATATTACGTCAAGCCAGCGACCGTGATCTGCTGGAACTGGCTTTGATCGAGAACATCCAGCGCGCGGAGTTGAATCCGCTGGAAGAGGCAGATGCATACCGACAGTTGACGGAAGATTTTGGCCTTTCTCACGAAGAAGTTGCCCGGCAGGTGGGAAAAAGCCGCCCGGCTGTCAGCAACACCCTGCGTTTGCTGCAATTATCCGATTCCGTTAAAAAGGCCCTTATCGAGAGTTACGCGCATGCCGAGGAAGACGACCAGGATATCGAGCAACAAGGGGAAAGCAAATTCCATTTGAGCGAAGGACATGCACGTGCCCTCTTGCGCCTGTCCACACACCCAGCACAGGATGCAGCCTTGAGAACAGTGGTGGCGGGCAAGCTGAACGTCCGCCAGACCGAGGAACTTGTGAAGAAATTGGGCGGAGAAAAACGGCCGTCCGCTCCCAAAAAAACGCTCCCACCTGAAGTGACTGAGTTGGAAAAGCGCTTGGAAGCCAGCCTGGAAACAGAAGTGAGATTGCGCTATCATAAAGATAGAGGCGGCACGGTTACCATCCGGTATTTTTCGGATGAAGAGTTGAACAAACTACTGGAAAGATTGTTGCAGTAAAACAGGATAGAAACCTGCCCTTAGGCAACCCTTTATGAAGATCCTGTACAACGCCCGCATTTATACCCTCGATGGTTCATACCCGGTAGCTTCTGCCATCGCGATTGCGGATGGGCGTGCCCTAGCGATAGGCGAAACAGACCATTTGCTGTCCGAATTCGACCGGGCAGAAAAACAGGATATGGGTGGACAGATCATCCTGCCCGGCCTGACCGACGCACATTTACACCTGCAACAATACGCGCTTTCCCTGCAAAAAATCGATTGCGAGACTGATACGCTGGAGGAATGCCTGCAACGCGTGCAGGAACGTGTCCGTTCCGCCCAGCCCGGGGAATGGATCCTGGGGCATGGCTGGAATCAGAATCATTGGTTCCCCTCTCCTACAGGTAGTCCCTCCGGGGTGCTGCGCGAAAGGGTTAGGGGAAGTTCCACAGAGCGGGATGGGGGTTGGCCTTCCGCCACCGATCTCGACCAAATCGCGCCTGACAACCCCGTTTATCTCACTGCCAAGTCGCTGCATGCTGGCTGGGCCAATTCCGCCGCCTTGAAACTGGCTGGTATCACAGCAAACACGCCTGACCCGACCAATGGCCAACTCCAGCGCGATGCACACGGACAATTGACCGGCATTCTGCTCGAAACGGCCATGGAACTGCTCAGCAAGGTCATCCCAGAACCTTCCATAGACGTGATCGCTAATGCAATCGAACAAGCCCAATCGATCTTGTGGCGCATGGGCCTCACCAGCGTGCACGACTTCGACCGCCGTGCCTGCTTCGTGGCTCTCCAGCAGCTTCATGCTGAGGGCAGGCTCAGGCTGCGCGTCACGAAAAGCATTCCGCTTGAAGGCCTCGACCACGCTGCTGAACTCGGCCTGCGTACCGGTTTCGGCGACGATTGGCTGCGTATTGGTTCCGTCAAGGCGTTTATGGACGGTGCCCTCGGTCCGCGCACGGCAGCCATGTTCCAAAGCTACTTGAATGAGCCGGAGAATCGCGGTATCCTGAATATGGACGCTGAAGAGCTCTTCGAATTTGGCCGCCAGGCTGTGGAAGTGGGACTCAGCATGGCGGTGCATGCCATCGGAGACCGTGCCAATCACGAGGTGCTGGACGCCTACGAACAATTACGCCGCTTCGAACGGGACCGCAGCCTGCCACCGTTAAGACACCGAATCGAACACGTGCAGGTGCTTCACCCCAAAGACGCCGGTCGACTGGCGGAACTCGGCATCATCGCCTCCATGCAACCCATCCACGCGACATCCGACATGTACATGGCCGACCGTTACTGGGGTGAGCGTGCAGCGCTGTCCTATGCCTGGCGGACGCAGTTGGAGCATGGCGCTCTCCTGGCACTTGGCTCTGATGCGCCTGTGGAATCACCGAATCCGTTTCTCGGTTTGCATGCCGCCGTTACCCGCCAGCGCGCCGACGGCTCCCCCGGTCATGACGGCTGGTATCCGGAGCAGCGGCTATCGATACAGGAGGCCCTTGCAGGATATACTATGGGCCCGGCCTACACCGCAGGGATGGAAACCCGCTTGGGGAAACTTTCCCCCGGTTATCTTGCCGACCTGATTGTTCTATCGAAGGATCCATTCGTTATCCCACCATCTGAGTTATTGGAGATGGAATCATCGGCAACCATGCTTGGTGGAGAATGGGTCTGGCGGTCATAGAGGCTTCATGACACAACAAACCCAACTAACCCCTGAAATGCTCGTTCCCCGTTTGGGCGAATACCTGGTACAGCGTAACTTCATCACGGAGACAGACCTGCAAAAGGCGCTTGCTTACCAACAGGAAAAAATGACCGACAATCAAACGTATTTGTTGGGGCAGGCATTGATCGACCTCAAACTGATCGACCGGGCCATACTGGATCAAGCTGTGACAGAACAGATCATTCAATTGCGGTCTGCCTTGCAGGCGGCCAACCGCAACCTGGAACGCCGCGTGCAGGAGCGTACGGCCGAATTGCAAAAGGCACTGGAGAGGCTCTCAGAGTTGACACAGGTGAAAGCCAATTTCATCAGTAATGTCTCGCATGAATTACGGACGCCGTTGACACACGTGAAGGGATATATCGAGTTGATGATCACTGACTCGCTGGGACCTATATCGGAGGAGCAACGCCATGCACTCGAAGTCAGCCAGAAAGCGACCGCGCGTTTGGAGTCGATGATCGACGATCTGATCATGTTCTCGCTGACCTCCAAAGGTGAACTCAGCATCAAACAAGGTCCAGTGGACATCCGGCGGCTGGCGAATCTGGCGGTCAAGTCGGCTGCAGAAAAAGCTTCCGGACGGGATGTTACTGTCCATGCAGTGATCGATGACAACGTTCCACAGGTTCAGGCGGATTCGCAGAAAATTGCCTGGGTGCTCTCCCAACTTCTAGATAACGGGATCAAGTTCACACCCGCCGGCGGACGCGTCGTTTTGAATGTAAAACCAGAATCAGGAAATCTGGTCATGATCTCGGTTGTGGATACGGGCATTGGCATCCCGTCATCCCGCATTCAGGAAATCTTCGAACCGTTCCACCAATTGGACGAATCTTCGACACGGCGTTTTGGTGGCGCCGGATTGGGTCTGTCTCTGGTACGGCAGATCGTTGAAGCGCACGGTTCGATGATCGATGTGCAATCCACCGAGGGACACGGAACAACCTTCCGTTTCCCCTTATTAGCGGTTGAGTCATAAGTTTATATGGACGAAAAAAGGCTCGACCCAAGAACGCTGGCATACATTCAAACCCTGGTTCAAGCTGCCAGCATGAACGATGATTGGAAAGTCGCGCTGGACAAGTTACTGGTAGCATTGCGGGCGGAATTTGTTTTTGACAACGCAGCTATTTATGTGGTTGATCCGACCACGCAAAATCTCGAAATTGCGCATGCGCGTGCGGTTGGGCGTGGTAAAGCTGCCGAAGCGGATGCAGCCTGGGGGGAAAGCCTGGCCAACCAGGTTCTGGCAAGGGAATGTGTGATTGTGCAAGACCCAGTCAAGGATGTCCAGGATAGAATCTCCCAGGCCTACTTGCTGGGATTGCCTCTCTATAACGGTTCGAAGGCATTTGGGGTTTTGATCTTCGTTCGCTTTGGTGGACCAATTTATGAAGATGCGCATATCACTCTGGCGGTTGTTGTAGGAGGTCTGGTTGCTGCGCTCTTGTACCGCGAAGTGCATGAAAAGACACGTCAACAACTGAATGCCCTACAGCAAAAAGTACAATTGCAGGATGATTTCGTGGCTACTATTTCACATGAGTTGCGCACCCCGCTCGGTTTTATCAAGGGATACTCGACAACCTTATTGCGCCCGGATACAACCTGGGATGAAGAGACCAAACAAGAATTCCTGACAATCATCGATGAAGAAGCTGACCGATTGGCACAATTGATCGATAACATTCTCGAATCGGCAAAATTACAAAGCCGTTCCGTACAGCTTAATATGCAACCAATACGCCTGGATGCCTTGATCCGTGATGTAGTTGTCCGCGTGCGAACACGTCACAAAGACCTGGAAATAGAACTTCAACTTGAACCGGTTCCTCCTATTTTAGGCGATAATGTCCGCATTACCCAAGTATTTGACAATTTATTCAGCAACGCAGTCAAATATGCCAATGGCTCAAAAATAACCGTTATCGTCAGGGAGGATAAAGATTCGCTGTTGATTACTTTTGCCGACCGGGGACCGGGGATTCCGAAAGCTTATTTACCGTATATTTTTGAGCGCTTCTATCGTGTACCTGGAGAACGCACCAGTAAAGGTAGTGGATTAGGATTATATATTTGCAATCAAATCATCATGGCGCATCATGGTAAGATTTGGGCAGAGTCTGAATTGAAAAAAGGAACCACCTTTTATATCCGCCTGCCCATCAAAGCAGCGATCTGATTCTTCTTTATTTGCAAAGGAGTTGTGCAAATGTCAAAACGAATTCTCATTGTGGATGACGAACCCCGTTACCTGCGCCTTCTGGAAGCCAACTTGCGCACGGAGGGATATGAAGTGTCGACCGCGCAGGATGGCGTTCAGGCGGTAGATATCTTCTCATCCCAGCCCATTGACTTGATTCTGCTGGACATTATGATGCCCCGTATGGACGGGTTCTCGACCTGCCAACGCATCCGCGAATATTCCAATGTGCCCATCATCATGCTGACAGCCAAGGGAGAAGAACAAGATCGCGTTCGTGGCCTGGACCTTGGTGCTGATGACTACCTTGTCAAACCTTTCTCGGCGACCGAACTGCTTGCGCGTGTCCGTGCCGTGTTACGGCGTAGCCAGATTCCAACGGAAACCGGACAAACACGCTTTTTCTCGCATGGTGACCTGAAGATCGATTTTGCGCGTGCAGAGGTATGGCGTGGGGAGCAGGCCGTTTCGCTCTCGGCAACCGAATATCGTTTGTTGTTACAATTTGCACACAACGTGGGTAGCATCCTGACATCTGAAGATTTGCTGACCGGTGTGTGGGGACCCGAGTACAAGATGGAAAAGGAAATCTTGTGGGTCAGCATCGCCCGCTTGCGCCAGAAGCTGGAGGAAGACCCACATGCTCCCAAACATATCGTAACACGCTCAGGGTTGGGATACCTGATGCCCCCGCTCGAATCTTGACCCAGGAGTTTACCGTGTCAGACAAAACCCTCCTGATTGTGGATGCAGATAGTGCCAGCCTGAATTACCTAACCCGATTGGTGAAAGCACAGCACTATTCTGTCGTTGGAGCTGACTCAGGCAAAGAGGGGTTGATCGTTGCCTGGCGAGATCGGCCTGATTTGATCATTTTTGACCCGGCCCTGCAGGACATTTCCCCTGAAGAGTTATTGTTGAAGTTGCGCCGCGATTCGCGCAGCACCAATATCCCGATTTTGGCTTTAAGCAGCGATCACGACCCGGAAGTGAAGAATGCCTGTCTGCGGGCAGGTTGCAATGAGTATATTTTAAAATCCGGAGAAGTTGTCAATAACTTGCCCGATATAATTACTCATTTGCTCGGTGTAAAACAAGAGACAATCAAGGAGGGTGGTCACTTGATCGTCTTTTTGAGTGCAAAAGGTGGTACAGGCACATCCTCCCTGTGTGCAAATTTCGGCATGACCATGCACAACAACAAGCCCGAGGCCAGGGTAGTTGTGGTCGATCTGGTATTGCCAATTGGTTCGATTGCACCGATCGTTGGTTACCAGGGCGAAGTGGACCTGGTTTCTGTGACGGAGCTGCCAACCGCGGCAACAACCGTGGAGTTTTTTCATAAAAACCTGCCGGCAATCGAGTATTGGGACTTTCAACTACTGGCAGGCGCGCCTGATCCGGAGCGGGCGAATGATCTCAAAGTTGGACGTATACCAGAGATCATCAACGTGCTCCAACAATCCTATGATTTTGTGCTGGTTGACCTCGGACGTTCCTTATCACGAATCAGCTTGCCCATTCTTCAAAAAGCGGATTTACTGGTGCTCGTCATAAGTACTGACCAGAGCACGATTACACTCACCAAAAAGGTCCTGGATTATTTGCATGCACAGCGTCTGGAATCTCAGAACATCTATGTCGTTTTGAACCGTGCAGTTGGTCTCGAAGGATTGACAAAACCCGAAACCGAAAAGATTCTTGGAGTGCCCATCAAAGCCGCTTTTCCACATATGGGTGGCAGTTTTACGCTGGCAAACAATTTGAACCGGCCCATCGTCCTGAAATACCCGGAAGATACGGCAGCCATTGTCTTCAGGGATGCAGCCAATGACATGATGAAAACAGCAAACAGTTTGCGAAGCAGATAGAAATCCAGCCTTCACAACTTTGTGGATAGCTGTACAAAGTTATCGCGAGGAAAAATGACAGTCGAATTTGATGAAAATGGCAAGATCTTTACAGATGTGATTTCCAAGGTACCCATTCCCGCGGTTGTGCAAACGACCCAACACTTGATTCGCGGGAATGTCCATGTTCGTCGTGATGAAAGGCTGAAAGACGAATTGGACCGCGATGAACTGTTCCTGGCAATCACGGACGCAAGTGTGATCGGCGCAGATGGGCAGACGCTCCATCGAACTCGTTTTTTGGCTGTGCGCCGTGCGCAAATCGTTTGGGTCATGCCTGCCCAAGGAACGGAGGAATCTGGAGAAGTATGACAACACTCTCTTCTGCTGGTAGCGTTTCTCGCCTGACAGGCCAGGACTTGGTCAAGCTCAAAAAATATTTGATCGAGAGTGTTTCACGTGCGATCGAAGCGGAAGGGATAGCCGCCTCTCAACGTGATGACTTCATTAAACAGCAAATCGAAAGCATTTATGATCAGGCAAATCTAAAACTACCCCAGGATCTTCGCGGGATGATCCTGAAGGAAGTTTTGAACGAATTGCTTGGTTATGGACCTCTGCAACCGCTTTTGAAAGATCCCGAAGTCACCGAAGTGATGGTGAATGGCCCAAAGAAGATCTACGTTGAAAAGAAGGGACAATTACAGAAGACGAGCGTGGTATTTGATGATGACAGCCATGTGTTACAGATCATCGACCGGATCATCCTGCCGCTTGGCCGGCGCATTGATGCAGACAGTCCCACTGTCGACGCCCGCTTGCCGGACGGCTCGCGCGTGAATGCCGTGATACCGCCGGTTGCATTGGATGGGCCATCTATCACGATACGAAAATTCAGCAAGGAAAAGCTCGGCATTGGTACGTTAATCGATTATGGCTCCATCACCGACAAAATGGCCGAGTTCCTGCGTGCCTGTGTACTGGCTCGTTTGAATATCATCATCTCCGGCGGGACTGGTTCGGGTAAAACCACGCTGCTCAACGTCCTGTCTGCTTTCATCCCGGAAGAGGAGCGAATTGTTACCATCGAAGATGCCGCCGAGTTGCAACTGCAACAAGACCATGTCCTGCGCATGGAAACCAAGCCGGCCAATGTAGATGGCCGCGGGGCGGTGACCATCCGCGACCTGGTGCGCAACTCCCTGCGCATGCGCCCTGACCGAATCGTGGTCGGCGAAGTGCGTGGCGGCGAGGCGCTCGACATGTTGCAGGCCATGAACACCGGCCATGATGGCTCGCTGACAACCCTGCATGCCAACTCGCCCCGCGATGCGCTCGCGCGTTTGGAGACCCTGGTTCTGATGGCGGGCATGGATTTGCCATTGAAAGTCGTGCGACAACAAATCGCCTCAGCCATCGATTTGATCGTGCAACAGACTCGTCTGAAGGACGGCTCACGCAAAGTAACGGCGATTACCGAAGTGGCGGGCATGGAAGGCGATACCGTCGTCCTGACCGATATTTTCAGGTTTGAACAGACCGGCGTAACAGCCGATGGAAAAGTGCTGGGTGAGCTTAAGCCAACCGGCATCCGCCCGCTTTTCTCGCCGCGTTTGGAAGCGTCTGGATTGAGGTTGGGCGCGGAAGTGTACGGAGCAAACGTCTCCGAAATGCTTGGTAGAGGCCAGAGGCGATAGATGAAGCCAAAGCGTTCTCTGCTATAATCGATCAATCAAAAAATGGCTGGGAGTAGCCCGGAAAGAAAACATTGAGGAACTATGGACATGCAGGCCCAGATTACACTTCGCACGAAAAAACTAGGTATCCTGATCCGGGATGCGCGTCTGGCTTCGCGCCGAAGCGTCAAAGACTGCGCTGCTGCCATCAATGTGACCAGCGGTATTTTTAAGGCTTACGAAGATGGACGCCGGGCACCCTCTTTACCGGAACTGGAAACCCTCGTTTACTATCTTGAACTGTCCATCGATCATTTTTGGAGTAACGAAGCGCTTTCGGATGATCCAGACCGCATCCACGAATTGGACTTGCCCCGTTTGACGGGCTTACGCCATCGCTTGATCGGTGCACTTCTCCGACAGGAACGCATGAATGCCAGCCTATCCATGAAATTTGTGGCCGAGCAGACCGGTATTTCGGCCAGTCGCCTGAAGCGATATGAGTTGGGAGAACTTCCTATTCCATTGCCTGAATTGGAAGTTATCCTCAAAGTGTTGGGCGGGCGAATCGAGACTTTCTTTGACCAAGGCGGTCCCATAGGCCAATGGATGACTCAACAAAAGGCGGTCCAGCAATTTTTGGAGATGCCGATCGAACTCCAGAATTTTGTTTGCCAGCCGGTCAACAAACCGTACCTCGACCTGGCACGCAAGCTCAGTGAAATGTCCACTGACAAGCTGCGTTCTGTGGCTGAGGATTTGCTCGATATCACGCTCTAATAGCTACAATGATGACATCTAATCCAGAACAACTTGCTGAACAGGGAAAACAGGCCTTCACTGCCAAGCAATTCGATCAGGCCGCTTCGTTCTTTGCCGAGGCTGTTGCCGCTTATGAGGCGTTGGAAGACTCCTTGAACGCTGCTGAGATGAAAAACAACCTGAGTGTGGCCCTGCTGCAAGCGGGGAAAGCGCAGGCAGCCTACGATGCGGCCACAGGCACTGATGAGATATTTGCGCAGGCAGGGGATATGAAACGTCAGGCGATGGCGTATGGCAACCAGGCGGCAGCTCTGGAAGCGCTTAAAAAACTCGATCAAGCCCTCGAAGCCTATGAACACTCTGCGGCGCTGTTTGCAGAAGCAGGTGAGACCGAGATGCGCTCCATCGTGTTGCAATCCGCTGCTGCGCTCAAATTACGGCGCGGCAAGATGGTGGATTCAGCGCTTTCCATGATCGGCTCGGTCGAGTCGACCCAAAAACCCAATTTAGTGCAAAGATTTTTAAGGTTTCTATTGCGCATTAAGCCATGATCGAGGTCAGCCTCCAGGTTCGCCCGGCAAGCCCCCAGGACCAGCATCAAATTGCCAATTTGATGTTCTTCGAATCCCATGTGCATCGTCACCTGGACTGGCGCGCACCGCTGGAGTGGCTGGGTTCTCCCTATTACTGGGTGGTGGAGGATAGCGAGCGTGTCCTGGCAGTTCTGGCCTGTCCGCAAGAGCCCGCCGGCGTAGCCTGGGTGCGATTGTTCGCTCATGCCCGGCAGATTCCCCTCGATGATGCCTGGAATGTCCTATGGCGTACTGCCCAAAATAACATCGAACGACAGAGCGGTGCAACAGTTGCTTTGATCGCGATGCAACACTGGTTGATCGATTTACTGGTCAGAAATCGATTCACGAATACACAAGATATTCTCATGCTCGAATACAGGGCGATGGATATTCCTGATCCGTTGTGGGTCGATGGGGTAACTGTTCGCACGATGCAAGCCGTCGATTTGCCCCGAGTCGCTGACCTGGACGCCTGTGCATTCACGCCGCTATGGCAAAACTCGCAGGATGCGCTGGAAAAAGCCCTCTCGCAGGCCACTTCGGCCACGGTGGCGGAGGATGCCCGGGGTTTGGTCGGGTACCAGATCAGTACCGCGAATCCGTTTGGGGCCCACCTCGCCAGGCTTGCGGTCCGGCCTGATGCGCAACGGTGTGGCATTGGTTCGTTGATCGTCACTGATTTGATCCGCCGCTTGAGGCGCAAAGGCATCAACCGTCTGACGGTCAACACGCAGAGTGATAATTACGCCTCTCTGGCCTTGTACAAGAAAATGGGGTTCGTTCTCACCGGCGAAAGGTTCCCGGTGTATTGTTACCTGGTTTCACCGTCTTGATAAGGAGGCAGGCATGGCGAGAGAAGATGCTGTCATCGTGAATGCATTGGTACGGCAGGCGCTGGTCTCGGCTCAGGAAGTAATGGGGGAAAATGGCCTCAACACGGTACTGCGCACCAGTGGACTGGAGCGTTTTATTGGCAACTTTCCACCCAATGATTTGAATCCTGCCATTAAAACCTCGGATTATGCCCGCCTAAATGAAGCAATCGAGGAGTTTTATGGACGTGGGGGACGCGGCATGCTACGTCGTATCGGGAAGGCCTCTTTCCAGTACGCCGTGCGCGAACAGGCGGCTTTGCTCGGTCTCGCGGGCGTAGCCTTGAAATTGTTGCCGGTCCGGCAGCGCATCAAATTTATTTTGAACGCTCTGGTCAATGCACTCAAAAAATCCAATCCCCAGGTGAATGCCTGGGTGGAGGAAGTGAATGATACCTTCGCCTACTGTGATGCTTCCTGTGGAATCTGTCATGGCCGCCAGAGCACAGATGCGATCTGCCATCTTTATATCGGCTCGATTGGCGAAGCCGTGCTGTGGGCCACCGGTCAGGAATATCGAATTGTCGAAACATTGTGTACAGCCAAAGGGGATCCGCACTGCTGCTTCGAGGTTAGAGAGTTGGAGGCATGAACAGTCGGGCTCTTTCCAGCCGTTTTTTGCAGCTCTTTGTGGAGGCGATTACAAACGAACTGGGACAGGAAACCCTTGCCAGTGTGCTGGAGAAGGCTGGTTTACCACCAGACTGGACTGACCCTGTGCGTGGGGTCAGGTTGAAGAGTACATCCGCAGCCGAAATATATGCCGGGTTCCAAAAGGCCATACGCATCTATTATGGACGCGGCGCGCGCGGTATTTTGATCCGTGTAGGGAGCAGTTTGTGGAATCGTTTGCTGGCTGATGCGCCCCTGGCAGTAAAAGCACAATCCAAAGTTCTCTCAGGACTTCCTGTTATTGCACGCCGGAAAGCTGCCCTGGAGTTGCTTGCCAAGCTGCTTGGGGAGCAACGAGGAGACGTTACGCTTCACTCCCTGGACCTGGACCTGCTCCTGGTCGATCGAGCCAGCCCGGGTACGCTGGGACAAAACGAGGCAGAGCGCATTTGCTATGTAACCCTGGGGTTGTTGTGGGAATGCCTGTTCTGGGCCACTGGACAGGAACATGACATCGAGGAAATTGCCTGCCGTGCAAACGGTGACGAAACTTGTGAGTTCAAAATTACGATCGGAGGGTAGTTGCCATGAAAGCCACAGAATGGAACTGGAATAGCAAAGACGGACTGGAATTGCATGCCCGAAGTTGGGAACCGGAGGAAACACCCAAAGCGGTTGTTTGTCTTGTGCATGGGCTGGGAGAACACATTGGACGATATGTCCATGTTGGCCAGGCATTCACGGACGCTGGCTACGCCCTGGCTGGCTTCGACCTACGCGGGCATGGCAAATCTGGCGGTCCACGCGGACATCTGTCTTCTTTTGATGCCTTTATGGATGACATTGAAGGATTTGAAAAGCAATTGGATGGTCGTTTTGCCGGTATTCCCCGCTTTTTGTATGGGCACAGCCTGGGGGGTATCCTGGTACTCAATTACGGATTACGGCGCAAGCCTGATTTCAAAGGCGTAATTTCAACAGGAGCTGGCCTGCGCACTGCGTTGGAAGAGCAAGCTGTTAAGGTCGCGATGGCACGTGTGCTGGGAACCCTGCTTCCTATTGTGCCTATCCCCAGCGGCCTAGACCCCAAATCGATCAGCCGGAGGCCCGAAGTGGTTGAGGCCTATGTGAATGATCCACTGGTACATGATAAGATGTCGCTCGGGTTCGGAAAAATCATGCTGTCTGTGCTCCCGTGGACGTTTGAGCATGCGCATGAGTTTTCATTGCCTTTGCTGATCATGCACGGAAAGGAAGATAAATTAGGATACCCAAGGGGAAGCGAAGAATTTGCGAGCTACGTAAAGCAAAATTGCACGCTTAAACTCTGGGAAGGGCTTTACCACGAACTCCATAACGAGCCCGAACAGGGTGAAGTGTTTGCCTTTATCATTGATTGGATGAACTCCCAGCTTAAAAACAAATAAGATTTCACCGGCTTTACTGGACAATTCTCCCCGTACATGGCACAATTCTAAAGACACTCTGGGAATTGCCTGGGTGGATTACCCGGATTTGGGGATGCGAGCATGCATACAAACGCTTTTATCCCCATGTCCGGATTCCTTCACGGTAAATTCTGGAGAGCCATTTTATTTCAGTCGAAATTGTCGAGGAGCAGAAGAAATGAATTCAGAACAAAAGATGAGCAAACGCCAGATCATGCGGGAAAAGAGGCAGCGCCAGGCGCGTATGCAACGCCTGGGCATGATTGGAATTATCGTTGTCGGAGCATTACTGGTTGTGGCTGCACTGGTTTATCCAAGCTTGAAACCAATTGGTGCGGTGACAAGCGCCGCTTCGATCGAGCGTGTCATGGTCAATGACAATGCCATGGGCGACCCAAACGCACCAATTAAGATTGTGGAATACTCAGATTATCAGTGCCCGTATTGTGCCCGATTTTACGAAGAGACCGAATGGCAAATCGCAAATTCATATGTGGCAGATGGTACCGTATATTTTATCTTCCGCTCGTTTGGAGAATTCATCGGTCCAGAGTCCAGGGCCGCAGCTGAGGCCGCCTATTGCGCAGGGGACCAGAACAAATATTGGGAATATCACGATATCCTGTTCGCCAACCAGACCGGCGAGAATGTAGGCGCTTATTCGAACCGTCGCCTGCAGGCTTTTGCTGAGACCCTGTCCCTGGATATGGATGCCTTCAATGCTTGTTTCAATAGCGGCAAGTATTCCGACCGGGTCGACCAGGACAGAGTCGATGGTACTGCGGCTGGCGTAACCGGAACGCCGGCCTTTGTCATTATCTACACGGTCGACGGTGAGGAGAAGCAACGCTTTATCTACGGAGCTTATCCTTTCAGTGAATTCCAGACTCAGATCGAAGGAGCACTGGTGGAAATGGGCTTGAAGTAAGCCGTATAATGTGTGCTTGGTTATAAACGGACACCTCCTGCGATTTCACAGGAGGTGTTTATGTTTGCCAACAGTTATTTTTCACTACTTCACAGCCAATTCGCGATATAAAAACCACTGTCCCTTGCGCTCATCCACGCTTTTCATGGCGCGGTCGTAATAGATATCGAAGATTTGGCTTTCAGATTGTCCAGCAGTCCCCAAAGGGGATGCTATTGAACTGCTGGACAATGTAACTTTCACCCGGAAGTAAAAGCGTCCCACGTTGAGCGATCCGCGCGTGGACGCAACCGCCGCGTGCGCGGGCCGCATGTTGCGGGCGTATTTCCCCCGCCGGGTGAAGTCGCTCCATTCGGAGAGCGTTTCGACCACACGATAGGTCTGTCCGTTCCAGAAAAAGCCATCCGGACAGTCAGGCGTTTTCTCACGCGTAGGAGGCGTATCGAAGATGATCTCGATGGGATCGTCGTAGAAGTGAATGGGAGTAAGTTCGACCAAGGATCACCTGAGCAACATAGCAGCCAAAAAGTTGGGCCAGAAGAAGGTAACCAGGCCGATAAGAAATACCTTCCAGAACGAGAACCGTTCCGTCTGGTGCGTGACGATTCCATTATAGACCCCTCCAAGCCCAAAAAGGGAGGTATACATCACGGGATAAAAGGCGGAAATGACGGTTTTGACCAAACCTCCATACTCCATGCGCAAGGCTGCCAGCACGAAATCCCCCAGGAGACCGGAGAGAATCGCATCAAATATCGTAGCCAAAATCCAAAAGGGGAAAAAGCTGAAAACCAGGAGATTGGCATACTGGTCGAATGAGACTCTACCGCCAAATAGAATGGACAGCATGCGAGCTGAGCCGGCCATCAGGATCCATATCGCAAACAGCAACGGAAGCATGAAAATTGCCTGAACGAGACGATAGCTTTCGGCCGGCACTTTGACGATGGGCAGCATGGCAAACTCCCCCCATGCGTCGATCCAGGTTTGGAGGTCGGCGGAGGGTGGAGGATAATCCCCAGCAAAATAAGAAATTAGAAAAGAACCTGCAAAAACGATTCCAAAACCCAGGATGAGCCAGAACGAAGAAGAAATGCCCTTTTCCTCCAAGATTTTCTGACTGGTCCGGCGAGGATGAAAGACCATATTCCACATAAGTGAGACAGTCTTCATGGAATACTCCTTCTGATTTTGGTTCAGCAAGTCGAATGGAACACTCCCCCAACCCGTCTGCCCTGTTTTGCCAGATCGTTGAACAGCGCCACGGCCTGCTTTGTGTTCTCGATATGGTATGGGATGCCTCTCTCGCGCAGTAATGTCTCGGTTGCAGTGCAAATCCCTAATCGCCCGAATATGCCACGCCCCAGCACGAGCACATCAATATTGTATTCAAGCACCTCCTCAATATCAGCGGGTTGAATGCCGGGGCTGTGCTCTGTGCCGGTCTCTTTCCAGTTCCAGGTCCGTGCGCCACCGGGCCAGATTTTGCAATCTTTGAAGCGATATGTTTGCCCCCTAATCATCACTTCCATCTGCCCCCAGGATAGGTTTGTGATCAGGGTTTCTTCCATCGTTCACCCTTGATACTTCCAATTCCAGAACCAATAGGCCAGCCCTTTGAACTCGCCCCATTTTTCGAAACGGGCTTCCACCTGCGCGGGCGTGACCGGGCCTCCATCGTACCATTCGTGCGAGACCACTTTCAGCGCCCACGAGTCGATCGGGATGAAATCACTGCGACCAAGGAGCATCAGCAAGTTTGCGGCGGCATATGGACCCACACCCTTGATCTCGAGCAGTTCCTTACGCAATTCCAGCGTCGGCAGATTGGACGTTTTGAAGGCTTCGATGTCAAGTTCTCCCGATGCCACACGGACCGCCAGTTCATGGATGGCTGGCGCACGATAGCCGACCCGCACCGCTTCTCTCAAGACTTCGGGACTGCTGGCCGCTATCTCAGCCGGGTTTGGGAAAGCTCGCTTTTCCGTCCCCCCATCCAGCGAGGGACCGTACTGGTGGATCAGGTTCAGGTTCATGCGCTTGGTAGCCGCCCAGAGCGTATTGGTCGTCAGGATGGTCTTGAGCACGTCCTCGAAGAAAGTCGGAGAGCGCAACACCCGCCCACGAGCCTGTTTTTCGACATGGGCCAGCTTGGGTTCTTTCCGGGCAATGGCGTAGAAGGGAGAGAAGTCCATCTCGAGACCAAGCATCCAGGTGACTTTGTCAGTCAATTCGCTGGTTTCAGCCTTCGTCAGTTTCTCAGTCGTTTCGACGCTGACACCCCCGGGCGCTTCGCGGATTTGGATTTCCAGCACCTTGCCTGTCTCCAGGCGGATGACATATTTCAGGGTGCCCGCTTCTTCGTTGTATTCGAAGGGAGCCATCTGGTACCAGCCGTGTGAGCGGACGGTATTATGGAAATGGAAGGGTTGGCGGGCAGGGAGGGTAAAATTCATAAGCCAATCTTAGCACAAATGTGCCATAAAACAAAGCCCGCCCGACTTACTTCAGCGCATACACTGCATACCCGCGTGGCGCGGCGTAGAAGTGCGCGCGCCCGTCGCGGTCGGTGGTCTGGTCCACGGGGCGGGCCATGTCGAATTTGCTCCACCAGGCCACGGGTTCGAATGAGGCGTTATGCCACTGGGTGTTGACCAAGCCGCCGCGCCAGTTGTCCCCGTGGTTGTTCAGCACATAAACCAAGCCCGGTTTGTCGCCATAACCAGTGCGTTGCATGATGTACAGGTTGTCGTCCAGCCACAGGGTTTGGGTTGTGCCCCCGGCGTATTTCTCGTGCATCCGGATGAGCGCAGCGATACCATTGAGCGTGCCGTCCAACGCCAGATTGTAGTTAAAGTAGTCGTGCCAGAAAACACATGGATAGCCTTCGTGCGTCAAGATGAAGGAGTAGGCCAGCAGCTTGTCGTTGACGATCGGGCGGCCCTCGTCGCGCAAGTCGTGGTTCTCGACAAATGTGACCGTGGTCTGCGGCTGTTTCTGGAGCACGGTCTCCCAGGTCGCCAGGTTGCGCAGGCTGAAGCCATATTGGTCGCAGAGCGCTTTGAGCATCTCGCGCAAGGGAAAATCGAAGGCGTCCACCGGGTTGGAGTTGGAGAAGTTAGCCAAATCGACCCAGTTCTCGATGGCATGCGCGTTGTCCCAGAACTCGGCCACACCGTAGGGGCTGAACGGCTTTCCGTCACGCAGATAGCGGTACTCCTGGATGGCGGTGATGGTGTTGGCTCCATAGCCCTTGACGAAGTCATAGCGAAAGCCATCGAAGCCAATCTCCTCGACAAGCCAACGCGCCAGTTTCAGGATCTCGGCATACACATAAGGATTGCGGTGTGAGAGATCCGGCATGTCGCCGAACGTGCCCTCGTCCCAGCTCTCGTACATGGACGGGTGGAAGCATTCCCAGTTGCGCGGGAATTTGCCACTTAGCGGATTGAACAGTGTCCAGCGTTCCTGCCCGGTGAGCGGATTGACCTCGATCGCGTCCGCGCCGGAGTTGTGGTTGATGACCACATCCGCGATCACGCCCAGCCCGTGACGGTGTGCCGTTTCGACAAGACTCAGCAGCTCCTCTTTGGTCCCAAACCAGGTCGGGATGGAACCCTTTTGGTCGAACTCACCCAGGTCGTAGTAATCATACGGGTCATAGCCCATGGATGGACCACCTAGATTAGCCGCTTTGTGGACCGGTGGCAGCCACAGCGACGTGAATCCGACCCTCGCCAGCGCAGGGATTTGTTCCCGGACATATTTCCACCACTTGAATTCCTTGTTCTCGATACGAGGACAGTCCCAGTAGAAAGCTTGCAGCATGACACCCATTTGATACGCTCCTGAATTGGTATGGGCGTTATTTTACCCGGAATGAGGAAAACGAAAATCCACGTGAACTACTTGATCTTATCGGATTCGTACACCTTCACCCAGGGCATAAACACTTTTGTCTGTTTCCAAATAATACGCAATACCATCCTCTACAACAGTATCATCATTTGGACCGGAGAGGTGAAGGCCAGCACAAGCACTTAATACCAAGCTTGCTAAACCAAAGAGGACTAGCGTTCGTTTCATCGCACGAACAATCGCTTTCTCCTGCCATCCCTGGCAGGCTTTGAGCCGCTTGTCTCCGGTTGATTGGTGAAAAGTATAGATACCTGACCTTATGGGCATCTGGTGCGAAATTCCAACGATCATGACCTTTTTCATGTCTTTATCTTCCTTCGCGAATCAAGGCGTTCCAATGCTATTGACGTTGTAGCTACAACGATTGTTCCAGGAGAAACTTATTGGCTATCCATATAACCACCATGTGGTGTCAGTACACCAGAACGTGGCCGGGAAAAGTCCGAAGTCAGAACGGACTGGGCGCATTTCAGTCTGTTCTGTGGCAGCCATGCGCGTTCATGCGTGCTCTTGCTCCAAATTCGGGTATTTACCACGGAAATTCCCAGCAAGTGTTGTAAATAAAGTTATAATATGAGTATTGAGACTATATTGATCTAATATCCGAAAGGAGGCATAAGATTCACGTATACGGCAATGTGTTTTCAGTTGGTATTTGTTCCAAAATTTACATAGCAAATTAGTAGAGGAGAGTTACATGAAAACTTCGTTTCGTGTGGTTTCGCTGGTGATCGTGTTTGCACTTTTGGCGACGACTGCGATTTCTGCAGCCGCCAAGCCCTCCGGCACCGTGGATGTCCAAATTCTGGCGGTAAACGATTTCCACGGTAATCTGTTGCCCCCTTCTGGTTCATCAGGACGTGTTGGGACGATCGATGCTGGCGGCGCGGAATATCTTGCCACGCACATCAATAATCTGCGTGCGCTCAATCCCAACACCGTTGTGGTTTCCGCTGGCGATATGATCGGTGCAAGCCCGCTACTCTCGGCCCTCTTTCACGATGAGCCAACGATCGAGGCATTCAATTTGATCGGACTGGATTTCAACGCAGTCGGTAACCACGAATTCGATGAGGGCGTGTACGAACTCATTCGCATGCAGGAGGGGGGGTGCCATCCTGTGGACGGCTGCCTGGATGGCGACGATTTTGGCGGTGCAGAATTTCGCTTCCTGGCGGCAAATGTGACTTGGAAGAAGAATGACAAGCCCATTTTTCCAGCCTATAAAACGCGTTCTTTCAAGGGTGTTCATGTAGCTTTTATCGGCATGACCCTCGAAGGCACGCCAAGCATCGTAACACCCTCGGGTATTTCAGAATTGAACTTCCTTGACGAAGCCGATACGGTCAATACCCTCATTCCTGAACTCAAGCGAAGAGGCATCGAAACCATCGTAGTGCTGATCCATGAAGGAGGTACCCAGAATCCAAATACTTCTCCGATCAATAGTTGTGCTGGGATCTCTGGCCCTATTGTGGATATTGTCAACCGTATGGACGATGAAGTGGATGTCGTGATCAGTGGCCATACGCACCAACCGTATAACTGTGTCATCGATGGCAAACTCGTCACCAGCGCCTTCTCGTTTGGCCGCCTGGTCACCAAAGTCGACCTGACGATCGATCGCAAATCCGGCGATGTATTGACCAAGGTGGCTGATAACCGCATCGTGACCCGTGACGTTCCCAAGAATAGCCTGTTGACCGCCTTGATCGATAAGTACAATGCGATTGCAGCGCCTCTCGCGAACCGGGTCATTGGCTCCATTACAGCGGATATTACCCGCACAAACAATGCAGCGGGTGAATCGGCGTTGGGCGATGTGATTGCTGACGCCCAACTCGATGCCACGGATGATCCGGGCTTCGGCGACGCGGTGATCGCATTCATGAACCCCGGCGGCATCCGTGCAGATTTGACTTATGCGAGCAGTCCCGCTGGCGAAGGGGACGGCAATGTGACCTATGGGGAAATGTTCACCGTCCAGCCTTTCGGGAACAGCCTGGTCACCATGACATTGACGGGTGCACAGATCAAGACGTTACTCGAGCAGCAGTTCAACAACCCGGCACCGGGGCAGAATCGCATTTTGCAGGTTTCCAACGGCTTTACCTACACATGGAGCCTGTCTGCGCCGGTTGGAAGTAAAGTCTCGAATATTGTGCTGAACGGTGTACCACTGGATATGGACGCCAGCTATCGTGTGACCGTCAATTCTTTCCTGGCAGACGGAGGTGATAACTTCACGGTTCTTGTACAGGGAATTGACCGCCTCGGCGGCGAAGTGGATACCGACGCGTTCGAAAAATATTTCGCGACCTTCTCACCGGTTGCCCCAGGGCCGCAAAATCGCATTACGGTTGGTCCGTAACTCGATAATCATCCAATATCAAGACGCAGCGCTGACACCAGTGCTGCGTTTTGATTTGGGCAATGGTCGATAGTTTGGCTTACCCAAGCACCAAGTTTTCTCGCGGGTGTGGTTCATTTTTTTGCAATTTTAGAGGGTTGGTAGAGCGCACGTCCAATCGGAGAATGTCGCCAGGGATGATTGGGCGCCGGTTTTTTCGATCCACTGCTGGTTGGCTTCCCAGGAGGAGGCTTGGG
>DAOTXM010000420.1:0-4338 GCA_034435215.1 Anaerolineales bacterium | reverse complement strand
CAGACCTGAAGAAACGCAAAGCCGACTTTGCGGCCGGACGGGAAGAGTTGCAACGCCAGATCGCCCGCCACAAGACGCTGGAGCGCGCCTTCGGCAAGGACGGCGTCCCGGCCTTGCTGATCGAGCAGGCGCTACCGCAGATCGAGACGCGCGCCAATGAACTGCTCGACCGCCTGTCTGACGGGCAGATGAGCATCCGCTTTGTGACCCAGGCTGAATACAAGGATAAAAAGCGCGACGACCTGAAAGAGACGCTCGACATCCAGATCAGTGATGGTGCCGGGACACGTGATTACGAGATGTACTCAGGCGGCGAGGCGTTTCGGGTCAATTTTGCTATCCGGTTGGCGCTTTCGGAGGTGCTGGCCCAACGCAAAGGCGCGCGGCTGCAAACGCTGGTGATCGACGAGGGCTTCGGGTCGCAGGATATTCAGGGGCGGCAGCGTTTGATCGAAGCCATCAACCTGGTCAAGGACGATTTTGCGAAAGTATTGGTCATCACGCACATGGATGAATTGAAGGACGTCTTCCCAACACGTATCGAGGTGGAGAAGACGGAGCGGGGATCGGTGGTGAATGTGATATAAAAAACAAAAGGTAAAAAAACAAAAAACTAAAAACAATTTTACGAGGTGATATGGATTATAAAGAGTGGGAAAAGACAGTTCTAAATTCGATGAAAGTTGATTCCGTTTGGAAGGTGGCGGCTTATCGACATGCGTTATTTTTAAGCGATTTGTGTTGGGAAGATATTTCCCTTCTTATGAAGGATAAACGGACCGTTTCTCTCTCTGACCAGCTTTACCGGGCAGTTAGTTCTATCGGGGTGAATATCGCAGAAGGATATTCTCGCAGTACGGGAAAAGATCGGGCACTTTTTTACCAATATTCACTTGGTTCTGCGCGGGAAGCGCGTGACTGGTATTACAAAGGCAGGTTCATCCTTGGGGAACACATCTTTGAACAACGTGTACAGGTGATCAGCGAAATAGTTCGTTTGTTGGTTACGATGATTCCTCAGCAACGCGGTTATCTGGTTCGTGAAGAGCAGCTTCCATACGAAACCGATTAATCACCGATTTTGTTTTATGGTTTTTGCTTTTTTATCCACGTTTGCATTTATCGCGGGGATCATCATTATCACCTGGATGCACAGCCAATACCAGCTTGATATCGTGGTGGAATCTGTTCCGGTGACTTCCCCTTCGACTGCGGGTATCGACCCTCCGCTCAGGGAGAATATACCGCTGATTTCCATCTGCGTCCCTGCCCGCAATGAGGAGCGCAATATCGGGCGTTGTATAGAAGCCTTGCTGGCGCAGACGTACCCCAACTATGAAGTCATTGTCCTGGATGACCGCTCAATGGATGCAACGCCGGAAATCCTTCACCGCTACGCGGCTCAGGATGACAAATTGAAGATTATGAGCGGTTCTGACCTCCCTCCCGGCTGGGCGGGCAAACCCCATGCCCTGACCCAGGCCGCAGCTGTGGCGCGCGGCACATGGCTGTGCTTCGTGGACGCGGACACCTTCGTCACAGCGGAGGCACTGGCAGCAGTATATGCCAAAGCCCGTGAGACAAACGCCGATCTGTTCACCATTTTGACGCGCCAGATCATGCTGACGTTCTGGGAGCGAACCGTGCTGCCGCTGGTCATGCTGGCGCTCTCGATCGGGTTTTCGCCGCGCAAGGTCAATGACCCCAAGCGCAAGGATGCGATTGCCAACGGGCAATTCATTCTCATCAAACGCAGCGTCTACGAAGCGGTTGGCGGGCATGCGGCTATCAAAGGCTCGATCGTGGAAGACAAGGACCTGGCGGTATTGGTGAAAGGGATGGGGTACCGGCTGGTGGTGGCGGATGGACGCAAGGTGGCTTCCACGCGCATGTACACGTCCCTGGCGGAGATGTGGGAGGGCTGGACGAAGAACATTTACCTCGGTTTACGCGATGACTGGGGTTTGCTCCTGCTGGGGGTCTTTGGGGCCTTTCTGGCGTTCACGGCGGCGTTGTTGCTGCCGCTGTGGGTGGTGGGCGGCGTCCTTTTAACGGTGGCAGGTTCAAGCCTGGAAGGAAGCGCAGTGCTCGTCGAAGCGTTGGCGTTGTGGGGCTATCTGCTCTTCTGGCGGGTCCTTGCCTCACGCGGCATGGGCATCCCGGCCTGGTACGCGCTGACCACGCCGCTTGGCGCGGGCGTCTTTGCCGCGATGATGCTGGTGTCTGCCTGGAAGGTCTTATCCGGAAGGGGAGTCACCTGGAAGGGGAGAACGTATCCCGCCTCCCAGATGTGACAAAAGTCACAACAAATCAGACTATTTTAGGTACAATTAAGATCAGATTAACCAGCAGTTTTCGTGAAAGGTGCGTTCATGACAAAATCTCCACTCATCATTGCTATTGTTGCCGCGATCATTGCGTTGGGCGCGTTGGCCATCGTGACGGATACCCCCGCGATGATGGGCAGCGCCCCGGAAGCCTGCGCCAATTGCCATGTAATGGATGCCGCCTACGAAAACTGGTATCACGCCCCGCACGAAAAATGGACCGAGTGCGTGGATTGCCACCTGCCGCACGAGAATGTCTTTGCCTACTATTTTGCCAAGGGTAAGACCGGCATGCACGACGTATACGTGTTCACCACCGGGCAGACGCCCGTGCTGATCCGCGCGAATGAAGATACCAAGAAGTGGGTGCAGGGTAACTGCATCCGCTGTCATGAAGATGCAGTGGAGTCCATCATGGTGGGGGCCCAGCCGTTCGACCGAAATTGCTGGGACTGCCACCGCAACGTAGCACACGGGCCGCGCGGGATTTCCATTATCCCCTATCAAGACACGTCGATCTATAAATAAAAACGTGAGGTGTGGGTGTTTCGGGATTTTCTTGGAACTTTGATCTGTAATACTAAACAATAGCAAGGAGAATGCGAATCATGAAACGTTATACAACTCTTATCCTGGCTGGAATCATTGTAGTGTTGGCGGCTGTGCTGGTTGGCGTGCTGGTGTTCATGAAGAACCAGCCGATACAGGAGCGTGCTTTCCAGCCAGTGGTGGAAATTGCTGCAATGGAACCCGATTCCTCGCAATGGGGTTTGAATTTCCCCAACCAGTATGCGTCATTGCTCAAGACCAAAGATAATAATATTGCCACCACCTATGGCGGGTCAAGTAAGTTTTCGCACCTTGAGAATGATCCCCGCCAGGTGATTCTCTTTGCCGGATATAGCTTCAGTAAGGAGTACAACGACGACCGCGGCCACGAATGGGCCTTGACCGATGTGCGCGAGATCAAGCGGGTGAACGAGACGACCCCCGGAACCTGTTATTCATGCAAGAGCGCAAACAATCCCAAATTGTGGCAGGAAATGGGCATGGCCGCGTTCGATAAAACCCCCTTTGCGGAGTTGGGCAAACGCATTGACCAGACCATTGGTTGCGCTAACTGCCATGAAGCCGGGACGATGCGCCTGATCGTAACCAACCCGGCTTTGGAAGAAGCCTTGATGCGCCAGGGAAAAGACTGGGCTAAATTCACTCGCCAGGAAATGCGCACAGTCGTGTGCGCCAATTGCCATGTGGAGTATTATTTTGCTGGTGAAGGCAAGTACCTGACCTTCCCATGGGATGATGGCACCAAGGCGGAAGAAATGTTCGCATACTACGAGGCTTTAGGTTTCAAAGACTGGGATTACCCTGAAACCGATACCCCGATGCTCAAGGCGCAACACCCTGACTATGAAATGTTCACGGCTGGTTCAACACATTATGAGGCGGGGGTGGCTTGCGCAGATTGTCACATGCCTTACGTGCGCGAAGGTGCTGCCAAGTACTCCATGCATGATATTCATAGTCCGCTGCTCAATCCCGACCTGTCTTGCGGACAATGTCATAGCGATACTGAGTATGTCGTACGCCGTGTAAACGACATTCAAGCGAAGACCTATGAAACCAAGATCGCCGCTGAAGATGCAATTGTAGATGCAATTACTGCTATTAAAGCAGCAACAGCCGTTGCCGGCAGTGACGCCGAGCTGCTGGACCAAGCGCACACTTTACATCGCCAGTCGCAGTTTTACTGGGATTATGTCTCGGCGGAGAACAGCATGGGTTTCCACAACCCCGAATATGTGCTTAGCATTTTGGCTCAGTCCACCAACCTGGCCCGCCAGGCGCAAATGCTGGCTGCCCAGGCTGCCAACGATCCATCTCTGCTGGCGACGGGCATCTACGATCAGATGGATCCCAAACCTGTTCCTGCCCAGTAGCAGCACTTCACTCCGTTCAGAAAATACACAGCCCGCCAATTATCGGTGGGCTGTCCCTTTGTGCGGCA
>DAOTXM010000419.1:0-3896 GCA_034435215.1 Anaerolineales bacterium | reverse complement strand
ACCTGCACTTGAGTTGGACGATGAGCGCCATCCCCGTTTTGATCGGCGCTATGCGGGTGTGGTGGCGGATCAGTTACCGGCGACCGAATCGCTCAAAATCACCCTGGAACGTGTCCTGCCTTACTGGCATATGGTACTGGCTCCGGTCATCAAGTCTGGTCAGCGTGTGTTGGTGGTGGCGCATGGTAACAGCTTGCGGGCAATGGTCAAATATCTCGATCACATTTCGGATGAAGAAATTCCTGGCCTGAACATCCCAACTGGTGTCCCGTTGGTCTATGAGTTGGATAATGATTTGAAGGCAATTCAACACTATTACTTGGGTGATCCTGAAGAGATTGCGAGGAAGGCCGCGGCGGTCGCCGCGCAAGGCAAGGCAAAATAAATCGTTACCCGGATCGACAAATTCTTCTGGAACACGTGGATGGATAAGCTAATCGCTCGCCTCCCGGACAGGCGGAGTATTCTTAACGTCTATGCGACGGCCGTGTTTTTAGTCTATAGTTGGACATTGCTGGCGTCTTTCTGGAAGCTTCCCTCCTGGATGTATTTCCTAAGGATAACCGATATCTTATCGGTATACGCTTATTCTTTTGTCATCGATTTTATCGAGAGCTTGCTTTTATCAGGTATTGTCCTTTTCGCAGGTATATTACTTCCAAGTCGATGGTGGAATGCACACTTTACAGCCAATAGTGTTTTATGGATTCATATCTTGATGGGATCCATAATGTTGCGCCTGTATACGAATCGTGCTCCTGATCGCTGGGAGAGCTTTGTCTACAATCAAGCCATATGGTGGGGATGTACCCTATTGCTTGGGGTAGTGCTTAACTACCTCATTTCCCGTACCAGCTTATTCCGCCAGGGGCTTGAGAACCTGGCAGACCGCCTGGTTGTGTTTTTATACTTCTATATGCCATTGACGGTTGTAGCGGTGGTAGTCGTTTTTGTGCGGATCATATTTTAGGTGTTTCTTATGGATCGTTTGTCGCGGCGCGATTTTCTTAAATTAACGTCGGTGCTCGCTGCTGGGACCTTGGCGCATCGTTCATTGGAATATTTCCAGGCCACGGATGCTCGTCCAAACATCATCATTATCTTGTTTGACGCGCTGTCTGCAATTCACATGTCGCTGTACGGCTACCCGCGCGAGACTACACCGCACATGCGCCGCTTCGCGCAGCGGGCTACTGTTTATCATAATCATTATGCAGCGGGTAACTTTACCACCCCTGGTACCGCATCCATGTTAATGGGCATGTATCCATGGAAGCACCGGGCATTCAATCAGGGCGGTGTAATTGAACATGACATTGTGCAGAATAACATATATCGTCTATTGGGGAGTGATTATTACCGCCTGGCTTTCTCACAGAATCCATGGCCGGATCGCCTGATCAGTCAGTTCTATCATGATGTTGAGCACTTTCTCCCACCAACGGCATACAGCTTGCGCGGAAACAAGCTGGTTTCGGACAAGCTTGGAAATGATCGCTACTTGGCATCTGTTGCGTTCGAGGAATTCTTGTTTACACTGAATACTGACATTATGGGGTCATCTCTGCTAGGCTATATATATAAAAGTATTGCTCTAGACACGATTCTGAAAACCCGTTCTCATCCCTCGTATCCAAGAGGCACGCCGGAAGTGGAGGGATTTACGACCTATACGAACGAAGAAATATTTGCTGGCGTGCTGCGTGAACTACGGAACCTTGATGCCAGAAGCGAACCTTATTTCTCATACTTTCATCTGTTTTCGCCACATTTCCCCTATAAACCTGGGAGGCGCTATTGGAAACTGTTCGAGGATGATGGTTACCTGCCGATTGCCAAACCCGCTCATCCTCTTGGGTTCGGTCTGTCGGAGGACGAATTGCTTTCCAAGCGCACACTCTACGATCAACAGATTGCACATGTGGATGGCGAATTTGGGCATCTGGTCGATATCTTGGAACGCGAAGGCATCTTGGAAAACAGCTATCTTGTAGTTACATCCGATCATGGCGAGATCTTCGAACGCGGTTTTTATGGACATGGCGAAGTTTTCATGTACGAACCTGCCATTAAAATCCCCTTGCTTATCTCCGCGCCCGGTCAAACTACGCCGCAGGAAATAGATATCCCAACCAGCAATATCGATTTGCTTCCAACCTTGCTGTCCATTGCCGGTAAAGAGATACCACAAGCCCTCGAGGGAAAGATTTTACCCGGCTTTGGCGGAGGCGAATACAAAGATCGTACGATTTTTTCCATGTATGCGGCCGAGAATTCGGTTTTTATGCCCTTGAAGAGGGTTGTCCTTGCGATGCGCAAAGGCCCGTATAAATTGATTGCCTATTATGGTTATCCAGGCTATGATGATTTTTACGAGTTTTATAACCTGGAGGCAGACCCCGAAGAACAAACTGACCTTGCTCGAAAAGAACCGACGGCTTTTGTGCGCTTGAAACAAGAACTCCAGGATGCACTTGCTGAGGCGAATCGCCCGTACATGAAGTGGAACAACTCGTAGATTGCGTATAGCCAATAAATCACAAAAGGTACTCGAACTACCTTACAATGTCGCCACACAGAAATGACTATCAAACTTCACCGGATACCACACTCACAGATTTATCCGGGATAGTCGATTAGTCTATTATGAATCAATATGGCAGCAGCGGCAAAGGCGACGGCTACATTGAGGGAGCGTTTTTGTCCGTGCATGGGGAGGTGGCCGACGTGATCTGCCAATTCCAGAATATCAGGATCTATGCCGGTGATTTCGTTTCCCAGGACCAGCACGCTTGGAGTTTGTCGCAGCCGTTTCATTTCCGCCTGTATTGGGAACGAATTTTTTGTTTTCTCGAGCGCCAAGATTTGCCAACCGTCTTCTTGCAAGGTCCGAACTTGTTCCAACCCGTTGCGATGTGCCGACCAGGTGACGAACTCTTCTGCCCCCACTGCTGTTTTGCGCACTTCAGCCTGATCCGGAGTTGGAGTAATTCCACACAAGTAGGCGTGTTCAAATCCAAAGCCATCCGCCGTGCGCAGAATGGAACCGACGTTCCAGGCTGAACGAATATTATCGAGCAGTACATGCAATTTGATACCTTTGGGTAATTTGTTGCCTTCATGCGCAACTTCCTGTGAAAAATTTTCGCGCCTTACAATGTCGGTCTCTCCCAGACAAGCAGGGCAGCGGGCACCAAAAGGGTGATCTTCGATCAGCGGGTAGCGCAGTCCACAGCTTTTACACAGACGAATTTCGTAATACGCAGCGTTCATCGGATATGATTATCCCACATTCCGCATTTGTTCCGCGGCTTGCCTCGGAATTTGCTATATGCAGAATATAGGATACTATCGTGCCAACCATCCTCTTCAACAAACCATATGGTGTGCTTTCACAGTTCACAGACGAAGGCACCGGTCATCCCACGCTCAAGGATTACATTGACATTCCAGGCGTTTACGCTGCAGGGCGCCTCGACCGTGATTCGGAAGGGCTGTTGCTGCTCACGGACGATGGGGCGCTCATCAAACGCCTGACCGACCCCCGGCATCATGTGGAGAAGACCTACTGGGTGCTGGTGGAAGGAGAACCGACTCAAGAATCGCTGAGCCGTCTGCAAAACGGGATCAATCTCAAGGGGTACACGACGCAAGTAGCGAAAGTGCGCGTCATTCCGGATCCGGGAATGCCACCGCGTACCAAGCCAGTCACACCTCATGGGCCGACAGTCTGGCTGGAGAGAAAACTACGTGAGGGGACAAAGCTGCAAATCCGCCACATGACAGCCGCAGTTGGTCTATTTACGTTGCGACTGGTGCTGGTTGCAATTGGTAATATTCAATTAGTAAATTTATCATCAGGAGCGTGGCGCGAATTGACTTCTCGTGAATTACTC
>DAOTXM010000418.1:0-2865 GCA_034435215.1 Anaerolineales bacterium | reverse complement strand
CCCAAGCCTCCTCCTGGGAAGCCAACCAGCAGTGGATCGAAAAAACCGGCGCCCAATCATCCCTGGCGACATTCTCCGATTGGACGTGCGCTCTACCAACCCTCTAAAATTGCAAAAAAATGAACCACACCCCAATCGTGTTGGGTAAGGGCGATAATGTTAAAAAATATTGGCCTATACGATTTTGCCGGGAAAATACCGAGTCACTTTTCTTCAGGTATCTTGATCTCGATTTCACCGTTCCTGATTCCTTGAAGCGCATCTTCCATGTTTGATTTAATCGCTGTTTCTACCTCGAACCGGGATATGCGAAATGGCGCATAACTGATCTGACCCGCATGCGGACCAGTGGATACTTCTCCACGGGAGGCCATCAGCACCAATCGAGATAGTTCCTCGCTTGGATCTTCAATGATACTGGTCACCAAGACAGGTTGCAATTCAGGCAGGCGGAAGTACAGGTCTCCTTCATTCGCAATCACCAGAATCCCGTTTTCCGAAGCTGCCAGGAACACACCTGTTGCCGTATTGCCGCCGAAAGCGGTCACGATATCTACTCCGTCGTCGATGAGACTCAACACCCTCTGCTCTCCCCACTCCGGATCGTTAAAGGTTTTGTCCCGGCTGCCACCTTCCCGGTAGACAATATAGGCGCGTACTTCCTCCTTCCCATAAGCCACACCCTGGCGAAAGCCCTCGCAATACCTCCACACAGCATCGATTCCGCTCGCCTCGCATATCGCACCCACCCTGCCGGATTCCGTAACCTGTGCAGCCAGCACGCCGGCTAAAAATCCGCCCTGCTCCTCAGCAAAATAGATGGTTGCAAGATTGGCGTAACTTTCTTCCAACCGTTGGTCCACACCGATGAATAGGATATGGGGATATTCGACGGCTACAGCAACAGTCGTTTCGCTTAAGCTTGTCCCCACTGTGACAATTACATCATATCCATTCTCTGCAAAGAAAATGACGTTCTTCTGCCAGTCACGCGTATCGATACTTTCGATTTTATCCAGACGCGCCACCCGCGCCTGCGTTTCAATATTCCGGAGGGTTTCCCAGGCAGCCTGATTCAGACCATGGTCTTCAATGCCATCATAGGCTGTTACCACTCCAACGCAAAAAATATCTTCGCGAGAACAATCTGCCGGCTGTGGTGTACAAGCGGATACAGTCAGGAAAGGGGCAATCAAAACGAAAAAGGCGAGGGAACGGAAAAGTTTCACAACGGTCTGATCTCAATTGACCTGTATGGTTTTCTCAGAAAAAGTTGATTTTTTCGCTGCATTCTGGACCCTCAGTCTGCTACCGTTTTTTGCGTTTCGGTTACCGATTTACTTTTGCCTCTCCGCGACGGACTCCGAGCATGAGCCATAAGGCCAGAGCCATGAAAATTGGAGCGACCAACATGATGGTATTGTAATTGTTTCCGGTCAATTGGATGACCCAACCATTGATATTTGGCCCGGCGATGGCAGCCAGGGTAGAGAACAGGTAGTATAGACCCGTGTAGGTACCGATGCGTGCGTCTTCGACCATGTCCACCACCATGGGCAGGGAGTTGATGTTGATCAGCGCCCAGGCAATGCCCGCTCCCATCAAAAACAGGCTAACGACACGGACCGTGCCGAGTACCGGCAGTTTAGCGAGCGGGGCGGAGAGCACATCCGGCGGCAGGGCGAACATAACGCCGATCAAGATCGCCAACAAAATGATGCCGGTCGAAATCGTTACGCGGCGCCCAACTTTCCCACCGACGAAACCTGATAGGAGCGCGAACAACACAAAGAACAACGAGAGATGGCCGAGCAGCCCTGCACCGTCTGCTTCGCTCAAACCTAGTTGGTTGACAGAATACAACGTGAAGAAGGCTTCGATGGCGTTATATCCTATGAACCAGAAGAAGATTGCGCCGAATAAACGGATCGCGCTTTTGTCGTTGTCTGCGATGACTTCGCGCAAACTTTTGAACATATCCGGTTCTTCTTTACCTTCTTCGTAGCTGCCCGGCTCTTTGATAAAGATAAAGACAAGCAAGGCCGCCAGGATGACCAGCGCGGATCCCATCCAGAATGGGAAAGCAGGATTTGACCGATACAAGGAACTGCCCACCAGGAAGGCAAGGATCGCGCCGACGCCGCCCATGAAATTGATGATCCCGTTGGCCTGCGAGCGGAACGGGGAAGGGGTGACATCCGGCATCAGCGCCACCACAGGCGTACGCCAGAGCGCCATGCTGAGCAGCAGCGTGCTGGTGCAGGCTACGAACAAGGGCAATATGGCCGCGATAGGGATAAATCCGAACGCGACTGCTGAAATCGGTGCACCGATCAAGATAAAAGGCATACGCCGTCCAATCGGCGTGCGCAGGCGGTCGGACCATGCCCCAACTGGCGGTTGGATGAATAGCGCGGCAATATTATCCAGTGTCATGAAGAAACCGATCAGTCCGGCGGACAAGCCGAATTTGTTGGCCAGAAAAATGGGGACAAATGCGTTGTACACGCTCCAAATCACACTGGTGCCAAAGAAACCAAACCCAAGCAGGAATATTTTTCCGTAGTTGAACTTCACTGCTGCCTCCGCGATATTGAATTCTTTCGTGAAAACGTCCCGGAGGTTCGCCGTCAGACAGGCGAGGTTCTCAAATAAAACCTTCGGGACGGTGCTCGCATGTTTTTATCAATAGATCACGAAATGAATGGGAGTTTCGGGTACCCTTTCAATTCTCGTGAAGTACTGATTATCAATAATGACCATTTTTACGAACCAGGCATCTCGTAAGACCGGGGTCTCACTCCTGGCCTTGCCAGCCATGTTCTTTTAGAAACATTCGTTCTTTTTCTGTTAGTTCAGCTTTTG
>DAOTXM010000417.1:0-4058 GCA_034435215.1 Anaerolineales bacterium | reverse complement strand
TCTGAACCTGCCAACCGGCCTGACCGCCCTGACCGGCTCCCTACTATTGGGTGGCATTGCCGTGCCGACAGTCGTCTCCGTGGCCGAAGACGCGCTGGATACCGTCCCGCGTGCGTATCGCGAGGGGGCGTGGTCGCTGGGCGCAACGCGCTGGCAGACCATCTGGCGCGTGACCCTGCCCGCTGCCCGTTCCGGCGTGTTGACCGGTGTGATGCTCGGCATCGGCCGTGCCATCGGTGAAACGATGGCCGTGATGATGGTCACCGGGAATGCACCTGTGCTGGCGCTTACGCCGGGCAGCCTGTTCTCCCCCGTCCGCACGATGACAGCCACCATCGCCGCCGAAATGGGCGAAGTCGCCAGCGGAAGCGTGCATTATCACACCTTGTTCTTCATTGGCATGGTATTGTTCCTGATCTCCCTGGCGGTCAATGTAGCGGCCTCGACAGTCGTTTTCCAGTCGAAGAAACGTGCTGAGAGGATACTATCGTGAACCGCCATATGACCCAGCGGCTGGGTTTTTCTCTGCTGACCTTGATCGCTCTGTTCACGGTCGTGCCGATCATCGGCGTGATCCTTTATATCTTCATGCAAGGCAGTTCTGCCATCTCATGGGAGTTTCTCTCAGCAATGCCGCGCTCTGGCATGCGCGAGGGCGGTATCCTGCCCGCTATCATCGGCACTTTCTATTTAACGATTGGAACAGCCGTTTTCTCGGTCCCGCTGGGGATCGCGGCGGCAGTGTATTTGTCCGAATATGCAGCGGATAACCGGTGGACACGGCTCATCCGCCTGGCAATCATCAACCTGGCGGGCATTCCCTCAGTCGTGTATGGCCTGTTTGGGCTGGGGCTGTTCGTATTGTTCCTGAACTTCGGCACCAGCATCCTGGCCGCCTCGCTGACGCTTTCCATCATGACTTTGCCCGTCATCATCAGCACGGCAGAGGAAGCGCTCAGGGCGGTGCCGCAGGCCTTCCGCACGGTCAGTGTTTCGCTGGGCGCAACCCGCTGGCAGACCGTCCGCCGCATCGTGCTGCCCCAGGCCCTGCCCGGTATTCTCACTGGCGTGATCCTCGGCCTGGAACGGGCCGCAGGGGAGACGGCTCCCATCCTTTTCACGGGAGCGGCCTTTTTCCTGCCTCGCCTGCCGGGGTCCGTGTTCGATGCGACCATGGCGCTCCCTTACCATCTGTTCGTCATCTCCACGCAGGTACCGGAGATGCCCATCCAGATTCAATATGGCACTGCCCTGGTATTAATGGTTTTCGTGCTGAGCATGAACCTGATGGCAACCATAATTCGTTCTAGGGCCAGAGCAAGAAGACAATGGTAGTCACGAACAAAATCGTTATCGAGAATTTGAGCCTTCAATATTCCGACGGCACCGAGTCGCTGCGCAATATCAGCATGGATATCCGTGAGAACGCCATCACGGTTTTGTTCGGTCCGGCAGGCGGCGGCAAGTCCACCCTGCTGCGCTGTCTGAACCGTCTCAATGACCTGACCGAGGTCAAGCATATTTCCGGTCGCATCCTGCTGGACGGAGAAAACATCCTGGATCCCAAAACCGATACCATTGCCCTGCGCCGCAAGGTAGGCATGGTCTTTGCCCGCCCGGTCGTGCTTCCCATGAGCATCTACCAAAACTTAACCTACGGATTGGAACTGGCGGGTGAGAAACGTCATTCTGTGTTGTACGAGGCGGCCGAGCGCAGCCTGAAACTGGCCGCGCTCTGGGACGAGGTGAAAGACCGCCTGGATGATCCTGCCATTGCCCTGTCCGGCGGGCAGCAACAACGCCTTTGCCTGGCCCGCTCCCTCGCGCAGCAGCCCGCAGTCATCCTGCTCGACGAGCCGACCTCGGGCCTGGATCCCATTTCGACCGGTAAGGTCGAGGCGGCGTTACAGGAATTGAAAAAGAACTACACGATCATCCTCGTTCCCCATTCCATCCAACAGGCCGGGCGGACGGCTGACTACGCAGCCTTCTTCCTGCAGGGGGAGCTGGTCGAATACGGCGAAGGAGCAGAACTTTTCACCAACCCGAAGGAAAAACGCACCGAGGATTATGTGACAGGCAGATTTGGGTAACTGTAAGAACCTGCCAGTCACGCTTATTTTCTTCGTATGCGTCAGTGGACACTCAGATTGCCTGGCAGCTCAACCTTAATTCGATTCTTGTCCCCGTCTCGTTCCTGGTCTGATGAAAGGCTAGCAGGCACTTTCAATGTTGTCGTCTTCTGTTGAGACTGCCCTGCATTCCAGGGAAAGGGGGATTCAAGGTCCGGTCGCCAGAATGTGTTGATCAGGTGCATATCTTCCACAAAGGCGTTAACGACTTCGGTATGACGTTGCTGATAGAATCGGCGAACAGGTTCAGGGTTGTATGAATCGTCTCTACTCATAAATTCATCAAATGTCGATAGGATCATATCCACATCCTGGATATCACCTAATATCCCCTGGTAATCATGCAGATGTTTTAAATTATCTTCAGGGAAATCTTTGACAAGTGGATGAACAGTCTCAACCATGTAGCGAAATTTCTTGAACGCAACTCGAAAACGGTGGATCGTCCCCGGTTGTGCCGTTTCTATGCGGCGAAAACGCCGCATAGAAGTCTCATAGGCATCATCCACAATTTGTAACAGTGTCTTCCGTTGAAAATTTTCATCTTCTGTTTTGAACAGAGCCTTGCGAGCAGAATCTATCCGCGGTCTAACACGCCCAGATTTGAAGGTTTTGATCTCCTTCGTAGTCGAGCGCAGGAGACGTTTTTCTCTTTTCGTTAGATACTCCTGAAATGGTGCTAGTTCGGGTAGATCGCCCAATGTTTCTGTCACTTCCACCAACATGACCTGGGTATCGCGCAGGTCATCAAGACCATCCAGTTGATTCAAGAATATGCGCCTTAGTTTACCCAGGCGAGGGTGCGGAGAGACCTCCCTGAGCATATCCACCAGCGCCAGCAGGCGGCGGGTAGCCACGCGGAAATCATGAATGGCTTCTTCACTCGGCTCTTTATGGCAACGTTTGAGTTCGCTCCGGTATGTTTTCCAGCGTTTTTCCAACGTTTCGATCAGCAAGCTGGTGCTCGAGTCGATCACAACCTCTTCATCTTCTTTCATAGTCGGTCCTGAATCTTGGCATGTGAGCCTCAGTCAAATTGCACTGCCAATTCTGCTCGTTCCCCTGTTTTGATGAACACGGTGCGTTCACAGATGTTTGTAACACGATCTGCCATGCGTTCCAGGTTATGTCCAACCCAAAGGATATAGTTAGTGCGTTCGATGTTTTCAGGCTGTTCGACAACGTAATCCATCATCTCGAAATACAATTGCTCATATAACGCATCAATCAAGACGTCATCTCTTGCGATCACCTTCGCAGCATGTTGGTCTTCATCCACAAAGGCGGTCAAAGCGCGATGGAGCATATCGATGACTTTATCCGCCATGTAATGAATATCTCGCAATATCTTGGGCATGCTCAATCCACCAGAACGTAAGTTGATTGAAGCAATGCCTTTGGCATAATCGCCCATGCGCTCCAACTCTGTGCACACTTCAATGAGAGAAGCTAAAACTCGCAGGTCGTGCGCCATAGGCTGCTGTGTAGCAATAATGGCAATTACACTATCTTCAATACCAAATCTCTTCTCATTAATTCTCTTGTCATAGTCCAGGATGTCTTTGGAGCATTCCATGTCATGGTTTTTTAAGGCATTTACAGCTTGTAGCATAGCCTGCTCGACCATACTGCCCAAGATTAGGACTTCATCCCTAGTCTGTTGAATTTCACGGTCAAGATTAAGACGTGTCATGGCTGCCTTCTAAACTGAAATATATCGCCTCTCACATCTTATCTTGCTTCAATTAACAGCACCAAAAAACGAGGTTAACAATGAGTAAATAAAATTATCTTTAACTGATGTTACGCACGGAGCGGGAGCAAAATCGGATAAGATTGGAGCATGGACAAAGCACAATTAGAACTGTACACCGATTATCTGCTCAGCACGTTTGGATATGCCACCGCGACGGGTCTTTCAGCGAT
>DAOTXM010000416.1:0-2939 GCA_034435215.1 Anaerolineales bacterium | reverse complement strand
TGAGTGCGGCGGCATGCACGACGATATCCACGCCGTGCATAGCGCGCAGAAGGCGGTCACGGTCGCGTACATCGCCGATGAAATAGCGCAGGCGCGGGTCATCGAATCCGTGCATACGCATTTCGTACTGTTTAAGTTCATCCCGGCTGAAGATGATGATTTTCCTGGGTTTTTTACCTTCCAACAGGATTTGGGTAAATTTCTTGCCAAATGAGCCGGTGCCGCCGGTAATGAGGATGACTTTGTCGGTCCAGTTCATGAATGCTCCTTGTTTCAAACGTCGATCGAGTAAACCGTAGTGCTTTTCCACCGTCTACACGACAACCGTATGAATTCTAATTTTTTATGGCCTTAAATAGGCCGGAGTCCTTTGTAATAAGAATTTCGCTTTCTGTTTCTAAAAGGTTTACCAACTCGTGCCGGACGTTCTCCAAGGCGGACTCTGACAATTCACTCGCTTTAAACGTCGAGCGAATGTAAGCCATTAAAGGTTCGAGTTCTGTAACGCGCAAACTGTCATCATAACGCTTTATTTCGATTCGTGTGAAGAACGGAGCCAACTGTTCCGATCCATTCTCCAGGGTGAATGTGTTGGAAAACGGAGCAAAATCCGTATCAGGACTGACTTGTTTGAGCCAGCGGTTGATTTCTACAAGATGTCTATCGCCAACCGTAGTAGTTATAAAATTCCCATCTGGTATTAACACGCGACGGATTTCTGCCAATGCTTTCGGTCGATCGGGGACGTGATAGAGCATGTGATTGGCAATGACAATATCAAAAGTTTCATCGGGGTAAGGAATGGACTGCGCATCGATTTGCTCGAACTTGAATGCACGCCCGGTCACGACCAGGTTGCGCCAGGCGGCATCCAGCATGCCATCGGACAGGTCGCTCAGGGTGATGCTCCAGCCAGCTGGGATGCGGTCTTTGCATTCCTTCCACAAGTACCCGGGGCCGCAACCCAGTTCAAGCACGCGCGCTGGGTTAGGCAGGGTTTCCAGGGTGTCGAAAATCCAGGGTAACCAACCGTAGAGATTGGTGCTGAAACGACGGTGAAGTTCAACACGCGCATCCAGGTTGGATGCGTCACGATACTGCTCGTTTTTGAGATACAACGGATCTGTGTATCTGGTCATAACGCTATTTCCGAATCACAATCAACGGATACTGCCCATGCGCGCCAAAGAAGCGCGGAAAGCTTTCTTCCAACCAGAAAACAAATCTTAAAAAAGCCCTGCCTCCCAATTGCGGACGGACGAACCAGCGCATAAAACGCGGACTCAGGCTGCGCCAGGGGTAAAGCTCGTACTGAACCGCGCCAGCCAGTTCTTGCCTCAGCCAATGCGGGGTTAATTTCTCGACGAATGTTCCTTCCTGGTCATCTTCATCCAACCAGTCTTTCTTGCGTTTGAGTCCACGGCCACTAAACAGGCGTCCCAATTGAATAAACGGTTCCGCCGCGCGCATCAACAAGGGGTTGTGCCAGCCGTTGACCACCACCGCACTGCGCCCCGGTTTTAGTACCCGCTGGAGTTCCAGATAGGCGTCTTTGTGTTCGCTCAATGCCAGGTGATGGATGGCGTGCATCGAGACGCCACCATCGAAAGCGTCCGCTTTAAAAGGCAGGTTGGCAATGTCGGCCACCACATACAGGCCGCGCGCGCCTAATTTTGCCCGGGCTTCCTTCAGGGCTGTGATCGAGATGTCCACACAGAGACGGTAACGATAGTTTTCGGAATACGTCAGATACTCAGGCCACTGCACGGGACCGGAGCCTGCATCCAGCAAAAAGTCACCGCTGGGAGCCAGATGCTGGTTCACACGCAAATGACATCTGTGGATGTAGTCGCGCGAAACCGGCCGCAGGTCCTCGAAGCGGGCGTTCTGGTACAGCCCCTCGCCGACCTGCGACCAGCCGATCCGGTCATAGAATTCGCGTACTTGCTGTTTGGTATTGGCCATAACTTCTTTCGACCCTCACCCTACCCTCTCCCTACAAGAGAGAGGAAACGCGCGGCGAGAGATTATCACCATTCTATTGGCTCACCTGCCAGGTAATCGAAAGTCTTTTTGTATTCGGCCTGGCCTTCCTCGGATAGAACACGATCAAGCGGCCAGATATCCATATCTTTCCAGAAATGCATCAGCCGCCAGGGAAACGGTTGGGGGTATTCGAAAAAGAAGCGATAAGCATATTCCCAGGCGGTTTCGATTTGAGGGTTGGTCAATCGGGAAATTGGCGGATCGGTCAATTGGGCTTCCAATATGCCAAAATATTCTTCCCAACTCCCCGGGTCATATGTGAAGCCGCGCCCACGGTAATGTGTCTCACCACAGACGATCACCGGGATGCCATTCATTGCCATTTCCATGCCGGTCGTGGTGGTGTAGACCAATCCCAGCGAGGCAATTTCCATCAGGTCATAGGTGTTGACCTTTTCCAGCGGCCCGATGACATGGATATGTTCAGGGATGGACGGCAACGCCTCGTTGACCACATCCACCATCGAGCGGCCGTGAGTCAGGCGCTCGCCGGGGTGCACGCGCATCACCAATTGGACGCTTCGACACGGCTCAGCGCGGCGCCCGGACCTGCCAGCCAAAAACTGGACTGTTTCCGCAATCCAGGCCGCCATGCTCTCGGCGAAGAGGTTGCGTCCCAGGGTCAGGCTGTCGCCCAGCACGTTGGTAGCCAGCAGGATGACCGGGCGCTCGTCCAGGCCCAGTTCCTGGCGGATTTTCTCTCCGCCGACGGTTTCCACATCCTGCCACTTGCGGGCAGATTTGCCGAAGGCTTTGGCTCCCATGCGCGCGGACTCGAGTTCCTCGATGAGATTGCGCTGTTCGTCAGTCAATTTCTGCCCGCCACGCGCCGCCCAAAGATCGTCCGTGCGCTGGCGCATGACCTCATCATCTTGCGCGATCCAGACCTGCTC
>DAOTXM010000415.1:0-9723 GCA_034435215.1 Anaerolineales bacterium | reverse complement strand
CCACAACCATTTTTTCGGGATTTTCTTGGAGCTTTGCGCTGTAATACTAGATACAACGAGGATATTGCGATGTCCCAATACGATATGTTCAACCCGCCGCCTCCCCAGCCCAGTTCCCTGGAAGAGCTGATCGTTGAAATGATGCACATGAAGGATGATCCCCTAGCCAGTGCGGGTACCAACATAGTCATCAGCCGCGGAAATCCCGCGGCCAAACTGCTCATCATCGGCGAAGCACCCGGCCCGGAGGAAAACATTCAGGGCAAACCATTCGTCGGCCGTGCGGGCCAACTGCTCGATAAGATCCTCCTGGCGGCAAATTTCGACCCAGATAAGGATGTGTATATCACCAACTCGGTTTTTCGCCTGCCGCCTGGCGAAGATGGCAAACCTTTTCGTAAACCCACCACCGAAGAGATCGAATATTATCACCCGTATGTGCTGGAAATCATCCGCCTGGTCGATCCGCTCATTATGCTATTGACCGGGAATGTGGCCTGCCAGTCCATCCTGGGCAAGACTGGCATCACCAGCCTGCGTGGCCAGTGGACACACTCTCAAGGGCGCTGGATCATGCCGATCTTCCATCCTTCCTATTTGCTGCGAAACCCATCCAGGGGGCCTGGCTCCCCCAAGGCGTTGATGTGGGATGATATCCGCGAGGTCCGCAGAAAATACGACGAACTCACAAAGGGATAATCTGTGTTTTCCATGTGATCCATGTCCAAAAAGATGTGGCTCATCTGTAAAGGATGTGCAATGTGACAGTCACTTCCGAAGTGACTGTCACATCACCACACCCTTTCTGCATATGAGCCAAAGACCTTTCACCTTGCTCAATAGATCCTGCCTCACCCTGATTGTTCCCTTCCTGACACACTTCTGCCACAGAATCGTGATATGCTTTGACGGATGGCACAGCGCATTCTTGTTGTGGACGACGAACCCGCCGTAAGCGACCTGCTGGCGTACAACCTGCGTAAAGCTCACTATGAGGTAGTAATTGCGGCTGATGGACTGGAAGCACTGCGTCTGGCAGTTGAGGCTTCTCCGGACCTGATCCTGCTCGACTTGATGATCCCCGAAGTGGACGGTCTGGACGTCTGCCGGGAGCTGCGCAAGACCAGCGCTGTGCCAATCATCATGATTACCGCCCGCGGTGAAGAGATCGACCGGGTGGTCGGTCTGGAACTGGGGGCGGATGACTACGTTACCAAGCCGTTCAGCATGCGTGAATTGATGGCGCGCATCAAAGCTGTGCTGCGACGTGCTCAATCTGAAGAGCATAAGAATGAGCTTTCTACATTTTTGCATGGCCCTGGTGGCCTGCGCATGGAGATCGACGCTCGCACGGTTCTTGTTGGGGAGATGGCTATCAACCTGACCCGCCTGGAATTCGACCTGTTGTGCCATCTGTTATCTCATGCTGGTCGTGTGATGACCCGCGAACGATTGCTTGAACAAGTCTGGGGTTATGACTTTGTCGGTGACACACGCGCGGTAGATAGCGCCGTCAAGCGTTTGCGCTCCAAGCTGCGTACCGCCAATCCCGAGGCCGATGGGATCGAATCCGTGCGCGGGATTGGCTACCGTTTCAACAGGTAAAGCATGCGTACTCCAATTCAATTGCGCCTGTCCCTGACAACCCTGGTCGTGCTGCTGCTTGGTATGGGACTGGCAACTGCCCTGAGTTGGCTGGCCGTGGAAGGACTATACCTTGATACCCAACGCGAGAACCTGCTCGCCCAGGCCGAATTGACTGCTTTAGCATTGCAGGGATCCCCGCTCCCCACCATCCTGAATGAACCGTATTTGCAAACTTCCAATGTCCTGCCAGGCATTCATACTCGTTTATTGGGAGAACAGGGTGCAGTTGTAGTGACCCTGCCAATTATCGAGAATGACGCGTCTGTTAATGTCCCGTTGGCTGAAAACACCGCCTCGGTCTCGACTACGGACCTGCTCCAGCGCCCTGAGATTCAGTCTGCCCTGGGAGGAACCTCCACCACCGCCGTGCGTAGGGTTGCCTCGGCCGGAAATCGCCGTGTGTTGTATGCCGCTGCCCCGGTATATTCCGCTGGTGGCGAAATCGATGGCATCGTTTATCTCGCCACGCCCTTGCCGCCAACCAGCCTGCCTCCCCATATCATCTGGCAACTGATTGGCGCGGTTGGGGTTGCCCTTATCCTTGCCGGGATTACCGGAGCGTTGCTCGCTCGCAGGATTGCCTACCCGCTGGAAAAGCTGGTCGATGCGGCTGGTGCAGTGGCCGGTGGGGATTTAGACCAACGCGTGCCGGTGGATGACAATATTCATGAGCTGCACGGTTTGGGCGAAGCTTTCAATCACATGACCGCCAGCCTGCGCCAGTCTAACCGGGCAAAGGACGCCTTTATTGCCGATGTCACCCACGAATTGCGCACCCCGCTGACCGTGATCAACGGCACCATCGAAACGCTCGAAGATGGCGCCATCGATGACCTGGAAGGCCGTGGTCCGTTGTTGACTTCCATGCATGCCGAGACCCGGCGCTTGATCCGTTTGGTGAACGACTTGCTGGTGCTGACCCGTGCCGATGCTGGCGCCCTGAATTTGATGCCTGAAAGTATCGACCTGGGAGAATTGACCCGCGGCCGTTGTGAAAATTTGTCAGCGTTGGCAGCACCCCGCCGGGTGACGATAAATATCGAGGTCGGGAAGCAGGTCAGGGTCCGGGCGGATGCGGATCGCCTGACCCAGGTACTGGATAATTTGCTCGACAATGCCATCCGTCACGCCCCGGATGAGTCCATCGTTACGGTCAGTATTCAGCGAGAGGGCAACGAAGTCCGTTGCGCGGTCAGCGACCAGGGCGTTGGCATCCCTGCGCAGCACTTACCCTTTATTTTCGAACGTTTCTATCGTGTAGATTCTTCCCGCAACCGTCATACAGGTGGTTCGGGACTTGGGCTGGCCATCGTTCATTCTTTGTTGGCGGCGCAAAATGGCCGGATTGTAACTGAAAGCAAGGAAGGCCGGGGGACGACATTCATTTTCTGGTTGCCTGCTGCTGAGAACTGACATTCGACTGCCCGGAATTTGACACGCTCCTGCCAGTTTGGGGGGATATGATGATGCTGGAAATTCATCATTCTCGAACAGGAGACCCCTATGAAACGAACCTCGATCATTCTGAATGTTGTCATGGCCTGCATCCTGCTTCTGGCGCTTGCAATGTTTGGCTTGCCCAATCGCAACGCTCAGGCTGCGCCCGATGTTCAAGCTACCCCCGAGCCTGCTGAGGAAGAGTGGGTCTGTGAAACCGGCCGCTCGATCCAGGTCAGTGGAACGGCGGTAGTAAATGTAATTCCTGACCGCGTGCTGATCCAGTTGGGCGTGCAGTCGAACGCTACTACGCCACAGAGGGTGGAAGCGCTGAACAGCGCTACGATCAACAAGATCATCCGCGCCTTGAAAGCACTGGGCATCGAAGAAAAGGATATTGTCACGGATTGGTACGTGATCGAACCTATCTACGATGATTCAAATTCCTTAACCATCGAGGGGTACCGCATCTACAACATCGTGGCAATTACGCTGCGCGACATCGGTAAAGTCAACAAGGTAATCGTCGCTGCATTGCATGCGGGCGCCAATCAGGTTGTCAACGTGGAATTCTACCTCAGCGATTTGCGCCAATATCGCGACCAGGCGCGCGAACTGGCGATGAAAGCCGCCCAGGAAAAGGCGCGAGACCTGGCTTCTGCTGCCGGAGCACAGACTGGTTGCGTGATGAGCATCAACGAGAATTCCTGGTCTTATTACAATGGCGGTTGGTATAGCCGTTGGTACGGCCAAAACCAGAATCTATGGACGCAAAATGTAGTGCAGAATGCAACGCCTGCGGGAGGCGATACCAGCGCCCTGACGGATGCCGGACCAGTCAACCTGGGACAGATCTCCGTCCGTGCAGAAGTGAGCGCATCCTTTAGCTTGAAGTAAAAAACTTGGGCTCTGCCGTTTTTGGCTGGAAAAATGCCGCCCAAATTTCGGATCCCCGTCCCTTCATCAACGGTAGACCCAAACCTTGTTAATGAAAACAACCTGGTAGAATTTCTGCCAGGTTGTTCATTTGGCGGCCCCGACGGGATTAGGGTTCGCGGAGCGTAACAAATTGGGGCGCTCGATGGATTGGATGATGTTTGGATATTATAACAGCACCAGCTTGACCAGTAAATTCAAACTTAAACTGGAAAGTTTCATCCCTCCGGAAAAAAGCTTTCCAGGAAACTGCTTGGGCTAAAAACCGCTAAGCCTTTCTCCACCAGTGGGGCAAAATGACGCAGGTTACCTGTTACCAGGGCATCAGCATTAGTACTGATGAATACCTCTGCAAAGGGCAGGTCACCTGGGTCGCTGTAGCCTTCAGCAGACAATGGGGACGCAGTCACAAACCTGCCCGCCAGTTCAAGGTAGGAAATGATCGCCTGGGCGCGGGCAGGGTGTATGTGCAATTCCGGACGTGCCAACACATCCTCATATTCCCCCAAAATGCGGTCGTCATACGCCAGTTGAAAGCGACCCTCCAGTGCTAAATCCAACACCTTGGCAGGTTTACCGGTCTCGTTCAATAGACCACTTACCACCACATTCGTATCCAAAACCACTAGCATCAGCGCGCCTTCGCTTGGCGTGTTTTTTGGATAAGCGCATCAATCTGCTCTTCCTTCATTTGATCCAAACCATTTCGCCGCGCCTGACTGCGGATTGATCGTGCAGCCATTTGTGCTCGAAGGCGTGAAACCAACAACATAATCTCATCCATGTTTTCGCTTCCGCCCAGATCGATCATGACCGCAAATGGCTTTCCATCCACGGTTACCACCAGTTCGCCCTGTTCTCGTAATTGTTGGCGAAGGGCGGTAGGTTTATTTCTCAAGACTCGATAAGGTACGAAATCCATTTTTTTCTCCTTGTAGCAATTTACGCTACAAATATTATACAATTGTATGTCTTAGAATGCAAGTGGTACATGAAGGCATAGTATGGCCAAGTTCAAAAAAATTAGGTCCGGTATATTTGGGATTTCGATTCGTAAGATAACATGTGAGTCTAATCGCGGTCCCGATAAAAAATAGTTTTTTATCGAGCCCGCGGAGCGTAACAAGGGGATAAGGCAATTTTAAGGGTGAAAATAGGCATAAAATAACAAAAAAAACCGACTTTTTAGGTCGGTTTTTTGTTTCAATTTTGGCGGCTCCGACGGGATTAGGGTTCGCGGAGCGTAACAAATCGGGGCGCTCGATGATTTGAATAGGCAGCGTTTCTCTTTCAAAGCGGCAGCCAGATCTTGCGGCCATCCAGTCCCCAGTGGGCAGAAGCATCATATAGATTGGTCGGGTTGAAGAACATCGAAACCATCTGCCACGACCCGCGCCTGCGCTCCACCGTGGACGAATTGCGCGGCGTGGCCTCCGAAACGCTGGAGGAGGTGCACGAAATATCCGCCCGCCTGCGCCCGCGCGTCCTCGACGACCTCGGTCTGCCGGACGCCATCGAACGGCTGGCGCACGACTGGCAGGCGCGCCACAAGATTCCCGTTGACGTGGTGATCCACATCGGGCAGGAGCGCCTGCCCGGAGAGATCGAAACGGCGGTCTATCGCATCATCCAGGAATCGTTGACCAACGTGGCGCGTTATGCCGGGGCGCGGACCGCCTCGGTGCTGGTGGAGCGCCAGGGCAGCGATGTCATCGCCATCGTCGAGGATGACGGGCAGGGCTTCGACCCGGCCCAGAACATCGGCGGCCGGCACCTGGGTCTGGTGGGAATGCGCGAGCGCGCCGAATTGCTCGGCGGAAGCCTGACCATCGAAAGCCAGCCCGGCAGGGGCACCGAAATCCACGTCCGCCTGCCGCTCAGTCCGCATCCGACGCCTGAGAGAGTATCTGAAAAGTCGGGATTAACCACAGATGAACACAGATAAAAGGAATTGGGCAAAGGCAAGAGCCATGTTTCTGGACATTTCATCCAAAAATCTGTGTCCATCTGTGTTTATCTGTGGCTTGCGATGGTTTTTAAACACTTTTTGAGACATGAAACCTGGAAAACTATGACCACTCTCCTGCTTGCCGATGACCATGCCGTGCTGCGCGCCGGCTTGAATTGGGTTTTCTTCTGGCTTTCCAAACATCTCCAAAAACACGGACTGGAGCAGGGAGTCGGCGAGTCCGCGCGCGGTGCGCCGCAGGGTGCGGAGACGGTCAGCGCGCGCCAGCAGGGACGCAATCCGCTTTTGCTCGGTCAGCGGGGGGAGTTCAATTACTTCATCCTTGAGTTTCTCAGAAGATAAATGCTTGACAGTGACAAAGGGAGTTTCATCTTCAATTTTCTTCAGTAAAAGACTCATGCGATATTTTAGAAACAAGATGTCAGCCGAATCTTTTGGAATTATCTGGCAAACTCGTTGATTTAGTAATGCTTTCCCGCCTTTCCAAAATTCGATATTAAATTCACCATCCATTCCAACCAACAAAGCGCCGTTATCAATCAAATATTCTTTTGGATAATCACCAGAATAATAAGTTTCAGAATATGCAGGAACGACATCTCGAATTCTCACGATAGGCAAGCCTTTGCCATCGGAGTTGAATAAGTCCGAATCAAAAGCATAACCATTGAATACTTCGACGATGTCGCCGATTTTCACTTTTCTCATTTCAGCAACTTCTTCAATTCTTCAATTTCACTCAACATCACCTGCTCCAAGCGCGCCAGGCGTTCCAGCGTCACCGCAGGCTTTTCGTGGTACGCCGCGTCCGCTTCCACCTGGCGGTAGCGGCTGGCAGAAAGGTCGTACTTGTTCGCCCTCACCTGCTCCTTCGTCACCCAAAACTGGCGGGTCAGGCGGTCGAGTTCCCCTTGCAGGGGAGAGATTAGAGATTGGAGAGTAGAGAGTAGTTCTTGCGCCGAAGATAATTCAGCGGCGGCTTTACCGTCCGAAGCAGGATCAAGCGCGAGTTCGAAAGTGAAGCGGTTGACATCCGCTTGCAGTTTCAGGCGTTTCTCTTTCAGCGGAGTCAACTCCTTCCGCAACTCCACTATTCTCTGTTCTCTACTCTCTAGGAACTTCTTATCTGCCCTTTTCTTCCAACACTCCAAAATATCGGGGATGTCGTTCTCGTCAACCTTCGTGCGCTTGTCGTCCAGCGAAAAACCGTCGTGCGCCATGTCGTAGAACCAGATGCGCTCCGTCCGCGCGCCTTTGGTGAACAGCAGCACCGCCGTGCTGACCCCCGCGTAGGGCTTGAACACGCCCGAAGGCATGGAGACCACGCCGTCCAGCCGATTCTCTTCGATGATTTTCCTGCGAATCTCCACATGGGCGCGGGACGAGCCGAACAGCACGCCGTCAGGCACAATCACCGCCGCGCGTCCGCCCATATCCAGCGCGCGCAAAATCAGGTGCAAAAAGAGCAATTCGCTCTTGGTCGTGTCGTTCGGCAGGTCGGGGTGAATCGTGCCTTTGTCCACCGCGCCTTTGAAGGGCGGGTTCATCAAAATCACGTCGTACTCGCCCGTGTCGTTGAAATCCTTCGAGAGCGTATCGCCATAAAAGAACTGCGGCTGCTGAATGCCGTGCAGCATCAGGTTCATCGAGCCGATGCGCAGCATGGTCATGCCCGAGTCGTTGTCGAAGCCGCGCAGATACTTTTTGCCCTGCATGAACTTGCGCTCCTCGGGCGTGAGCAGGTCGCCGATGAGATGATGCGGCAGCCCGTCCGCGTCATATTCCAGGATGCCCGGCGATGTGGCTTTCTCCAGAATGTGCTGATGCGCGTTGATGAGAAATCCGCCCGTGCCAGCCGCCAGGTCGCCAATGCGTTCCTTCGGCTTCGGGTCGAGCATCTGCACCATCCCACTCGCTGCGCTTCGGGGACGATGTCATGCGGATGATGTGACGCGGCGTGCGGAACTGTCCATTGCGCCCGGCGATGCTCAAATGGCTGAGCAGGTACTCGTACAGGTCGCCCTGCACGTCCTGATTCTGCTGGCTGATTTCCATCTGGTCAATCAGGTTCACCGCCTCCACCAGCAGGCTAGGCTTGTTGATTTTGCACTCCGCCCCGCGCATGTACTCGCCAAACGACGAGTCATCTTTGGCGAGACTCGCCATCTGCGGGAAGACGACCGTTTTCAGATGCTTGAGCATCTCTTCAGCCTTCATCTGCTTCCAGACGCTCCAACGCATCTCTTTCGGGACCTGGGGCTGGTACGCCGTCCCCTTGCGTTTTGCCTGTCTCTCGGCGGCGTTCTCGCGGTCATCCAGCCGCTTGAGAAACAGCAAATACGAAAACTGCTCGATGGCATCGAGCGGGTTGGTCAATCCCCCCGTCCAGAACTTATCCCAGAGGGCATCTACTTGCGAGCGGAGTTTGGGGTCGGTTAACATGGCAACTCACCGGTCAACACCGTCCCGAAGGTTCTTAAACCTTCGGGACGTTTAATCAAACAAATACTTGCTAATTTTCTCATAACTCTTCTCTTCATCCTCAACATCATTAACAAATTGAACATACTCTTCCGCGCTAGAAAAATGCGTTTTCACGAAATCTCTATCTACCAAACTGCCATTCCTCAACCCCACCCACTCCCGATAATTGGAATACACCCAATCTTCGGGCTTTGCCGCCAGCCCCGCCTTGACAGGGTTGCGATGTATATACCTGCAAAGCGACATCAAATATTCCCATTTATCCACCAACTTGTGCTTGAACCTTCCCTCAAACAATGTGCCAGTGCGTCCCTGCTGAATATTCAACGCCTGCACATAGGAATTAAATAACACCTGTATAAACTTTGACAAAGGTTCGTCTGTCTCTTGCCTGAGCAAAAAGTGATAGTGGTTCGGCATCAGGCAATAAGCAATCACTGCCACGCCGTACTTGAGGGCATATTCTTTGGTCAGCCGCAGAAGATACAGGTAATTGCCGTCATTGGCAAAAATTTTACCCTTCCCGGCCCCGCGATTGTAGAGATGATAATACTGTCCCTGTGTGAAGATATCACCGCGATAGGGCATGGTCACCTGCTAAAACGTCCCGAAGGTCTCACCGTCCCGCAGGCCACTCCCACGAGACTCCATTCTTCGACAAAACCTGCGGGACGCTCCAAAAAACCTTCGGGACGGTGATTCCAGAACTTGTCCCAGAGGGCGTCTACTTGCGAGCGGAGTTTGGGGTCGGTGAGCATTATTCTTGTTCCTCTGGCTTGATTGTGTTTTGAATTTTAGCGCGCACTTCGTTCAAGGCTTCCAGGTCTGCGTTTGCATTCGGGTGATTTATCTTTTTTTCAAAGTCAACCGTGATTTGCATATATTTACATGCCATTTCATACTGTTCTTGTTCATAGTAAATTGTAGCAATGTTCCAGGCGATATTGGCTTCCAGAGATGGGTCGCCAACTTCTCTGGAAATATCCATAGCATTTTTGTACGCAATAAGCGCGTTCTCATAGTCCTGCTTGTCAGCATATACATTTGCAAGATTATCCCAATCTGCTCCTTCACCACGTCTATCGCCAATCTCACGCGATATTTGCAATCCTTGTTTGTGTGAAATCTCATAAAGTCGTATTACCCGAACCTTAACAAAAGTCTCGAAAAGTCGTATCACCTGCCTGTGAAGCAAAAGCGAAAACAGGATGGATACGATGAGCCACAAAGGGCAAACAACCACACTGGCA
>DAOTXM010000414.1:0-5817 GCA_034435215.1 Anaerolineales bacterium | reverse complement strand
ACACAACCATTTTTTCGGGCTTTTATTGGAACTTTACGCTGTAAATAGCTGGTCCACTCTTAAAATCTTGGAATTTTGTCAAGATTGTTTTGAAATTATAAGGATAAAAATATACAAAACATCTATAATGGCTATAGGTTTTAATGTTTCAGCAGGAGAATGAATTGAATCACCTTGATCACCGAGATAGTGAAGAATATCAAGATTTATTCGAGAATGCCATCGAGGGGATTTTTCAATCAACAATGGATGGATGCTTCTTAAAGGTTAATCCAGCCATGGCGCACATTTTTGGGTATGAATCACCTGACGATATGGTCAAATCTGTCACGGATATTTCTAAACACATCCATGTCGACGACAACACGCGAAATCAATTCATTGAAAAATTGATAAAAAATGGATATGTGAAAGGATTCGAAGCGCGTAACTACCGTAAAGATCGAAGTATCGTCTGGACACAAACGAATGCGCGCGCGGTTCGGGATGAAAAGGGGAACATTTTATATTTCGAGGGATTTTTAACTGATATAACGGCACGCAAAGAAGCTGAGTTCGCCCTGCGCGATAGCGAGGAACGATACCGCGCTCTCGTGGAGCGTTTACCCGGCGTGGTCTTTCTCGACACGCCTGACAATCCAGATCATACCTTCTATATCAGCCCAAGAATCAAGGACCTCCTTGGATACTCCCAAGAAGAATGGATATCCTATATTTCCTGGTCGGATCTCATCCATCCAGAAGATCGCGATCGAGTTCTTGACGAAAGTAAACGTACTGATGAAACCGGCGAGGTATTTCGTCAGGAATATCGCCTTCGAAGAAAAGATGGCCAGTATATTTGGATAAGGGAAGAAACCTCGCTTGTAAAAGACGAGCGTGGAGCCCCTCTCTTCTGGCAGGGTTTTTTTCTGGACATCACTCACCAGAAACAAGCAGAAAGCGCAATTCGCCAGAGTGAAGAACAATTCAAGAGGCTGTTCCAAGCTAACCCAATCGCTTCCTGCATTGCCACGGTCAAGGAAGGACGCTTCCTTGCTGCAAATGATGCCTATTGGAGATTATCCGGCTTCATGCCCGATGAATTTCTTGGTCACACCAGTGTCGAGCTTGGGTTCGTCAGCAAGAAAGGAAGAAAAGAGCTTGTTGCGAGATTATTAAAAGCAAAATCGCTTCGCAATGAGAGCGGGAAAATCATGACAAAGAGCGGGGAATTTCGTAATACGCTGGAATTTTACGATCTTATCAACTTCAATGGGCAAGAATGCATCTTATCCATGCTTCATGACATAACCGATCAGGTCCAGGCGCAGGACGCATTACGAGAAAACGAAGAAAAGTATCGCCAGCTCTTCGAGGCTGAATCGGATGCAATATTCTTGATCGAGAACGAAAGTGGGAGAATCTTGGAAGCCAACGAGGCGGCAACGGCATTATATGGATATAGTAAGGATGAATTGCTCAGCAAGCACAATTTTGATCTCTCAGCAGAACCAGAAGATACACGCTCGGTCACCCAAAACACCCCAGTCGATATAGAGCAAGTCATATCCATCCCGCTCCGGTTTCATCGCAAAAAGGATGGAACCGTATTCCCTGTAGAGATCACAGGTCGCTTCTTCATGTGGCACGAACGCCCTGTCCACATTGCTGCAATCCGTGATATTAGAGAACGGAGGCGGGTTGAAGAAGCGCTCCGCGAAAGCGAACAAAATTTTCGTAACATCGTCGAACACACCACGAACATTTACTATTCACACACTCCTGAGCATATCCTGACATTCATGAGCCCCAAGACTCGGGAAATTCTCGGCTACGAACCCGGGGAAGCTTTGACCGATTGGCAGGTATTTCTGACCGATAATCCGGTCAACCAGGCAGGGATCGAACTTACTCAAAAAGCGATTGATACGGGAATGCCGCAGCAACCCTATACCCTGGAACTCAGACACAAAGACGGCCATCACGTCTGGGTCGAGGTACGGGAAAGCCCCATCGTGCGTAACGGTAAAACTGTTGCGATCGTTGGCGCACTGACCGACATCACCGACCGCAAATCCGCTGAGGAAACCCTTGGTCGACAATTAAGAGAATTGTCTATTCTGCATAATGTAGCTGTTACAGCTTCATCATCAAAAAGCATGGACGAGTTGATTCAACGCATAACAAATATTATCAGTGACACTCTCCATCCAGATAACTGCGGGGTGGAATTACTCACTGAAAGTGGCGACATGCTCGTACCACACGCTTCTTACCAAGGCGCATCAGGCGATAAAGCCAGATGGCGCATGCACATATCACAGGGTGTCACTGGGAAAGTAGCCTCAACAGGCTTGCCGATCCGCCTGGGAGACGTGTCTCAGGAATCGGCATATATAGAAGCAACTGTGGGTGTAAAATCCGAACTTTGCGTACCGATAAAAATACAAGATCGCATCATCGGGGTGATCAACGTCGAATCCAAAACGCCAGAGGCTTTCAGTGAAGAAGATGAACGGCTGTTCCACACGATCGCCGGAACATTGGCAACAGCTATCGAACAGTTAAGATTACTCGAAACTACTCAGCGGCGAATGAAAGAACTGACTATTCTCAACGAGGTCAGTCTGGCCGGCACTGATGCGACGAGCGTAGATGAATTGATCGAAAAGGTTACACAGATCATCGGCGAATCGCTCTACCCAGACAATGTTGGCGTGCTCCTGCTCGACAAAAGTGGTGAGTCCCTCTATCCGCACTCTTCCTATCGAGGTATAACGGACGGGAAATTTCCAAAGAAAATTCCCCTTGGGCACGGGATCAGTGGTCAGGTGGCGGCAAGCGGCAAGTCATTGCGGATTGCAAACGTAAGAAATTATAAAGAATATATCGAGGTAACCTCACAAGTACGTTCTGAGCTCTGTGTGCCTATTGTACACGGCGATCATATCCTCGGTGTGATCAATGCCGAGAGCCTCAAGATTAATGCATTTACAGAGGATGACGAGCGGTTGCTGATAACAATTGCCAGCACGCTTGCTACTGCCATCGAAAAATTACACTTGCTTGAAGCTGAGAAAGAACGACGCCAGGAAGCAGAAATTTTACTGGAATCGACCAAAACCCTGACGACATTCTTGAATTTGGATACTTTGCTGGACACAATACTCGAAACATTATACAGAATCGTGCCTTACGACAGCGCATCCATTGCGATGGAGCAAGATGGAAAACTGATCATCGTTGCAGGTAAGGGATTCCCTTCTGGATATAACGCAATTGGAAAACAACTTAGATACTCAGAAAAATGGGTTCTAATGAGCACATCGCGGCAGCCCTTACGTGTACCTGATGTACATCGCGAGCCGAGGTTCGAAAAATGGGAGGGCTCCGAATACATTCGAGGCTGGATGGGCGTTCCGATGGTTGTCCACGATAAATTGATTGGTTTTATCAATCTGGACAGCCGTACACCTGATTCTTTTACCGAGCAAGATGCCGTATTAGCACAAACATTTGCCAATTCGGCAGCAGTTGCGATTGAAAATGCTCGCCTCTTCGAAGCAGAACAGAGACGCCATCGCGAATCGGAGGCTTTACGACAAGCTGCCCTGGCCATTACAAATTCAATGGAATTGGGCAACATCTTGGATACCATCCTGGTCGTTATGCAGCAAGTCATTCCTTACGATAGTGCAAGTATCTTGCTACTCGAAGGGAACGAGCTGCGTTTGGCTGCTGTGCAAGGCCTTTCAAGTAGTAAAGAAGATGGTCTCAATCTTTACATTCCGGCAGAGGACGAATTGTTCAATGCCGTTAGAGACAGTCAGGAACCTGTAATTATTAAGAATGTTCAACACGATAAGCGATTTAGAAAATGGGCGAATGCTGATTATGTACAAAGTTGGATGGGCGTTGCTCTAATGTTGCGGAATGAAATTGTCGGTTATCTAACGCTGGATAGTTGCCAGGAGGATATTTACAACGAAAGTTATGCGACCCTGGCACAAGCGTTCGCCAACCAGGCCGCCTCAGCCATCCAAAATATGCGCCAATTCGAGGCCGAACAACATCATTATCAGGAAGCAGAGACTTTGCGTCAGGCTGCTGAAGTGCTGACATCCACTCTGGACATTCAACAAGTACTTGCTTCGATTCTGGACAATCTAAACAAGGTTGTCCCCTTTGATAGTGCGGGCGTATTTTTAATCGAGGATGATAAAGTGCGCTTGACGGTTTATAGAGGCATGCCAGAGATCGAGAACTTTCTTGACCGGTTATTTCCAGCCAGTAACGCACTATTACAGGAAATTTGGCAGACCAAACAACCTCTGATCCTCAAAGACGCCCAAGAAGATCCCCGTTTCGAAAGATGGGTCGTCGAGGGAGTACATGGTTGGCTGGGTGTACCTTTAATTGCGCGTGGTAATATTATTGGCTACATCACAATCGATAGTCTTAAAGTCGAAGCGTATAATTTCCATGACGCCAACCTGGCCATGACGTTTGCACATCAAGCCGCAGTTGCAATCGAAAACGCCCGTCTTTACGAACGCGGGGAACAACAAATTCGCCAACTCACTGTACTCCGGGATATTGACAGCGCAATCTCGTCCAGTTTCGATCTTCGTGTGACATTAAATCTGCTTATTGGTTATGCAGCCAGGGAATTAAACGGCGATGCAATTGCCATTCTGCTTTACAATCCCGACCTCAAGTCATTGTCCTTCTTTACAGGCACAGGGTTTACCACTGATCAGCAATCATCAATGACAAATGTTCGAATCGGAGAAGGGCTGGCAGGAAATGTTTTGTTGCAGCGCAAGCTCATCCATATTGCTGACCTTGAAAATACAACCGAGTATTATCTGAGCACATACAACCGCAACGAGAATTTCAAAAGCTACTACGGGGTTCCGTTGATCTGTAAGGGCCAAATCAAGGGGGTCATGGAAGTTTATTTTCGCCAGGAGCAGCATCCTGATCCCGATTGGTTTAATTTCCTGCAGACCCTGGCAGGTCAAGCAGCTATTGCGATCGATAATGTACAATTATTCAAGAACCTGCAACGCAGCAACCAGGAACTCACGCTCGCCTACGATACGACTCTGGCCGGCTGGGGACGAGCACTCGAGCTTCGTGATAAAGAAACACAGGGACATACAGACCGTGTGGTTGAATTGACCCTTGAACTTGCTCGCCACATGGGCATCCAAGGAGAAGAACTAACACACATCATGCGCGGTGCATTACTCCATGACATTGGCAAGATGGGTATCCCAGACCACATCCTGCACAAGCCAGGCCCGCTTACCGAAGAAGAGTGGGGGATCATGAGACAACATCCACAATATGCCTTTGATCTGATGAACCCCATCCCCTATCTTCGTCCGGCATTGGACATCCCCTATGCACATCATGAACGCTGGGACGGTAGCGGTTACCCCCGCGGCCTGAAAGGCGAAGCTATTCCCTTGGCAGCCCGTATTTTCGCTGTTGTGGATATTTGGGACGCGCTCCTCTATGAACGAGTTTACCGCGGTGCCTGGCCAGAAGACAAAGTGATCGAATATCTCAAAAGCACAGCCGGGATAGAACTCGATCCGACCATCGTAGGAATCTTCCTGGGGCTGCTCGAAGATGAGAAAAAAAGAAATCAGGCAGTGTAACGCTGCCTGATTTCTACCTATACGAGTTACTGATCACTGTTGACTGCCTTATCCGTGATCTCCAGCGCTCTGTCCAGTATTTCCATCCCATCCTGCAATTGCGCCTCGGTGATGATCAAAGGCGGGATAATGAGCACCGTGTGCCAGTGCGTATACAGGTACAGGC
>DAOTXM010000413.1:0-3475 GCA_034435215.1 Anaerolineales bacterium | reverse complement strand
GGGAGCGCGCGCCCCCACGCACAACCTTTTTTTCGGGATTATCTTGGAACCTTGCGCTGTAATATATAGGACAGAATGAAATGAACAGTCTCAGTCACACGATCCGCAGTTTCAACCGCTTCGAGCTCAAATACCTGATTACTTTGCAACAGGCCGAGCAATTCAAAACTGCCTTGCGTGCTTATCTGGTCCCTGACGAGCACGGCAACAACAACGGGCGTTATGCGCTGACCAGCCTGTACTATGACTCCCCCGATCTGCGTTGTTACTGGGAGAAGGAATACGGGTTGCGTTTCCGGCGCAAACTGCGCATCCGCCACTATGAAACGGACGAACCAATCACCGAAGAAACACCTGTCTTCCTGGAAATCAAACAGCGCGTCGACCGTGTCACACAGAAGCGACGGGCCATCCTGCCCTATGGCGATGCTCTGCGGCTATGTAATGACCGTCAGATCCCGAACTGTGCGCCTGAAGACAAAGCTGTCATCGAAGAAATTTATGTCTTCCTATGGCAGTACAACCTGCGCCCGGTGAGCATCGTGCGTTATGACCGTCAGGCCTTTATCGGGACCCAATATGACGTTGGCTTGCGCGTTACCTTTGACACCGCTTTATCCTACCAGTCTCATTACCTGCATCTACATGAGCAGCCTTTCTCCCTGCCGATGTTTCCGCCCGATCAGGTCGTGATGGAGATCAAAGTCAACGAACACATGCCCTTCTGGTTGACGGAATTGATCGCTGACCACAACCTGAAAATGGTAAGGGTCAGCAAATATTGTCGCAGCATCGAGGCAGCTAAGGATATGCCATCCCTGCGCTGGCGGAACCTGCCCGCGGAAAGTTCGGAAGATGTGCTGACCACTTCCCTGTCTGTTTTCAGCAGGCTGGAACAGAAGATTGGGATCGGAAGACGATGAAAAAGCAAATCGTTGGCCGAGTAGGACGAAGTCCGTATCGAGGCCAACAAAGCAGTTAGAAAAACTAAATTTGTGGTTTCGATATGCCCTTCACTATCGCTACGGGCTACTCGACCACCCTTAAAAACAATTGGAGGTTTCTTATGGACATTTTCAACATTCAAGACCTGACCAGTGAATTCACGGTCATGGACGTGGTTCTTGTGCTGACGCTCAGCTTTGTGTTGAGCGCCTTCATTGGCTGGATCTACCAGCTGACCCATCGTGGCACATCCTACACCCAGAGTTTTGTCTTTACATTGGTGATGAATGGCATGATCGTAGCACTGGTGATGCTGATCGTCGGCTCAAACATTGCCCGCGCCTTCTCGCTGGTGGGTGCACTGTCGATCATCCGCTTTCGTAACGCGGTCAAAGAGACGCGCGACATAGGATTCATCTTCTTCACGATGGCCATCGGCATGGCAATCGGCACCCGTTTCTATCTGCTAGGCATAATCGCTGCGGTCGTCATCAGTCTGGTAGTTGTTTTGATGACTCGTCTCAACTGGTTCACGCGTGAAATGGCGGCGCAAATCATGCGCGTGCATATCCCAAACGGCACGGCTTTCGACTCACTCTTCGACCGTGTTTTTGTCAAATACACCAGCTCGTCCGAACTTATCGGCGTGGACTCTATCCAGAGTGGCATGATGACCGAGTTGGTCTACAGTATCGCCCTGAAAAAGTCAGTTCAGATGCAGGACTTCCTGGCTGAGATCAAGAAACTGAATGGTGACAACAAGGTCACACTGATTGCCGGATATAACGGAACGGATTTGTAAAAAATGTCCCTCAAATTCAAACGCAACCTGCCTCTCATACTCTTGCTGGTCGGCATCCTATCCATCCTGACCTTTGCCATCGGGAGCTATCCGATTATCGCTTGCACCCTCTAACTGGAGTAAAAATGAAAAAACTATTGACTTTCCTCTTATTGACCATCATGGTTGTGACCATGGCCGCCTGTTCCGGGACTGCGAACGCAGGCTCTACCTCTCAGACCATCATCACCGCATCGGACTCTGCCGAGCCTGCCCAGCAGACCTCAGCCATTGCCTCCGCCCCGATCACATCCGATTATGAGCCCGACGATCTGACCGTCAGCATGAACGATGCTGATACAACGGTCATCAGGCTGGAGGGCGGTTCGATCGCGGTCGAGGGCAGCGGTGTCAGCGTGAGCGGAAAGATTGCCACCGTCACAGCAGCTGGAGTCTACAACATCCAAGGTACCCTGAATGACGGGCAAATCATGGTCGACACCCAGGATGCGGGGACGGTCACACTCATCCTGAACGGTGCGACCCTCACCAACACGACCAGCGCGCCGATCTACATTGCCAACGCAGAAAAAGTCGTCCTCACCCTGGCAGACGGCACGCAGAACTCTGTCACTGACGGGACGACCTACTATTACCCTGATGAAAGCGACGAAACGGATGCGGCTATCTTCAGCAATGATGATCTGACCATCAACGGGAGCGGCGCGTTGACTGTCAACGCCAATTACAACAACGGCATTGCCAGTGATGATGACCTGAAAATCGTGAGCGGCACGCTTACGGTCAACGCTGTGCACGATGGCATCAAGGGCCAGGATTCTGTTTCCGTCAAGGATGGGATCATTACAATCAACTCCGGCGCGGACGGCATCCAATCCACCAACGCAGAGGAAGCCGAGAAAGGGTATATCCTGATTGACGGTGGCACGCTTAGCATCACATCTGGACTCGACGCAATCCAGGCCGCGACCAGCCTGCAAATCAACGGCGGGAATTTCACCATTACATCTGGGGGTGGAAGCATCAATAACAGTACGACAGGCGGCGGGATGTGGGGCGGGCGCGGCATGGAGGGTAACCCCAACAAGCCTGCCGAGAGTGCCAAAGGCCTGAAAGCGGGCGTGGACCTGACCATTATGGGCGGCACGTTCAACATTAATTCTGCCGACGACTCGATCCATGCCAATAACAGCATCACCATCAGTGACGGGAACATCCTCATATCCTCCGGCGATGACGGTATGCACGCCGACACGTCACTGACCATCAACGGCGGCGAGATCAACCTGAGTCAATCCTACGAAGGCCTCGAAAGCGCGGTCATTGCCATCATCGGCGGGATCATCCACCTGAACGCCAGCGATGACGGCATCAACGCGGGCGGCGGCGCAGACGGTTCTTCCGTAAACTGACGCCCCGGCCAGAATGCGTTTGACATGACCGGCAACTACTACGTGTATATCAACGGCGGTTATCTCTTTGTCAACGCTAATGGCGACGGGTTGGACACGAACGGGTCGTTTGAGATGACCGATGGCCTGGTGCTCGTCAACGGACCAACCAATAATGGTAATGGCCCGCTGTATTATATGGGTTCGTTCAACATCACGGGTGGCTTCCTGGTGGCGGTGGGCAGCTCCGGCATGGCCCAGACGCCCAGCAATACATCCACGCAGTATTCCGTGCTATATAACTTTAGCACGATACAGGCTGCCGGGACGTTGGTTC
>DAOTXM010000412.1:0-2623 GCA_034435215.1 Anaerolineales bacterium | reverse complement strand
AACCGGTACAAAATAACAGGGCTGCTATCCATTGCAGCCCTGTTTTGGATTAACTTTCACTGCTGGCAGGTCGCTTGTTTGGCTTGCGATGGATCAGCCTGACGATCAGCCAGATCACCAGCGCAGGTGGCGCCAGGATGGGCAACACGGCCACGAACAACCAGATCGCGAACTCCATGATGCCTTGATACGACTTGACCAGGGTGTTGGTTGCACTATCGAGCGTATCAACGGGAGTCCAGGGGCTGGGTACGGGTGTTGGGGTGGGCGTCGCCGTGGCAATCTCCGGCAGTTCGGGCGAGATGGTGACCGTGATGGTCGAAAAAGCCGAACGGTCCGTGAGATAATTCATACGCCCCTTGACTTCCTCGATCTGGGCCTCGATCTGGGCCAGTTCCTGGTTGATGCGCAAAGCTTCGTCCACGCTTTTGGCGTCCGCAAGGAAGGATTGGATGCGCGCCTGGGTGGCTTCCAGGTTGCTCAGGCGGGATTGTAAGTCTACGAACTGGTCGGTGACATCCTCGCCAGACGCTTTTTCATCCAGCACGCGGATGGCCAGCCCGCGCACGCGTCGCATCGTGACCTCGAACTGGTCCACGGGAATCCCCAGCGTGATACTGGCATATTTGTAGCTCTCGCCGTCCAGATGCGGCTGGTACCAGACGCGCGAGCTGACGATGTATCCGCCCACATCACTGACGACCTGTGTCAAACGGTCAACCGCGATGTCGCTGTCTTCGACCAGCACGCTCACCTCGGCATTCTTAATGATCTTGCGGTCGATCGCTAAGGCTTGTCCTGGGACGCTGCCGACATCCGGCAGGGTCTGGTAGACAGGAGCGGCGGTCGGCATGGCCAATGTGGATTTCTCGGGGTCCTGTGCTGGGCCAGGCGCGCCTGCAAATCCCGCCTCACCGTTTTGCACAGCTGGTTCGATGAGGGCGAAGGGTTCCGCAGGCGCAGTAGCTGCTTGAGCACCACAAGCTGCCAGGACCATCAGTGTGGTGATCGACAGGGAAAGCATGACGAACAGTTTTGTTTTCATGGATCTCCTCCGGGTGAAAAGAATTTCGGCGTTATGCAGATGACGCCAGGGAGGAGAGTTTTGTTCCCCACTTACAAAAGTGACAGTCACATCACTAAATCCACTCCGCTTCTACCGAACGCTCGTTCGTCACGTTGCCAGTGTTGGAGGTGGTCTTCGGTTCCAGCAGCATGATCCAGACTTCTGCCTCGGTCACGGGCATGTGCTCCACGCCTCTGGGGATGATGACGAATTCGCCCTCGCGGAGGGTCAGGTCACGTTCGCGCAGTTTGATGGTCAGCGTGCCTTTGACCACAAAGAACAACTCGTCTTCGTTCTCATGCTGGTGCCAGATGAATTCGCCCTGTATCCTGGCAAGTTTGACGTAGGAGTCGTTTAGTTCGCCCACGATTTTGGGATGCCATTGCTCAGTAAAGAGGTCGAATTTTTCGGCGAGGTTAACAACTTGAGCCATTGGAATTCCTTTTTGGGACACGGATTGCACGGATTATAAAAGTGCTTGCGCGAGCCAAAACCCTGAGGGATTTGGTGTTTCTCGCCCGCCTAATCGGATTCTTCGTCCCAATCCAATCTGCGCGCGGTATAGTTTTCGTAATCGGGGATCAAGCGGTCGTATTCGCCGTCCATGAGCGGGGAGGAGATCATGAAATCCGCCGAGGCCCGGTTGCAGGCGATGGGGATGTTCCACACCACCGCCATGCGCAGGAGCGCCTTGACGTCGGGGTCGTGGGGCATGGGTTCGAGCGGGTCCCAGAAAAAGATCAGAAAGTCGATCTCGTTATCGACGATCTTAGCACCGATTTGCTGGTCGCCGCCCAGGGGGCCGCTTCTGAGACGCTCGATCCTGAAGTCCAGTTCCTGCTCCAGGATCTTCCCTGTCGTGCCGGTTGCATATACCCGATGGTGAGCCAGGAGATCGCGGTTGAATTTCGCCCATTCCACCAGGTCGCGTTTCTTGTTGTCATGCGCGACCAGGGCAATCTTTTTGTCGCGTTCCATGGGGATTTTTTTGTGAGCACTCATCTTATGCTGCTCCTTTTCTACTTCGCCTTCGACAACTTGATGGTTACATCCGTGGGCAGAGCTAACCTGGCCTCGATCTCGACTGCCTTGATGATGCCCACCGGCACGGGGCAGGCGGCGTGGGTGCAATATTTGTGTCCTGCCTCGTGGATCTTGGGCATAGCCCGTTTGAACGAGATTTCCTGGTAGGGATTGACTTCGGTCAGTGCTTCGGCCATTTTACGGATGGCAGCGCACTCGCTGGTGATGCGCAGTTTGCAGACCTGCCCGTCCATGCTGGCTTCGACCTGTGTGTTGAACCCGCAATTGCCGGCGAAGATTTCTGCTGTTGCCATGAAAATACTCCTAAATTCGATTTTGTCAATGTTCATAGATCAATCAGGCGAACGAGGGTAATTTTATCAAACTTGCTTCTGCTTGGCTTACCAGTAACAAAAACTGGCTCTCCCGTAATTAACGGGAAAAGTGAGTAAATGTGCTACCATCGGGAAAAACGAAGGTGCGCCCGATGAACAACAATGAGTTTGTGAACAAACTACTGAACCTGGATAAAGT
>DAOTXM010000411.1:0-5874 GCA_034435215.1 Anaerolineales bacterium | reverse complement strand
GAGTTCGTGCCCGGCGTGCAACGCCTGGGCTTGCAACCCGTCGAAGCCTGGGCAACGATTTATGGTCATTACCCGCAAATCCAGGTTGGCCTGTTGGCCGATAACGCCCAGCGCGCCCAGCGTGTGTTGAATTCGCCGGAATGGGTGCAACTGCAGGAACAACTTTTTGGATATGTCAATAATTTTTCATACAAGGTGATCCCGGCCCGGGGAGGCTTTCAATTTTAGTTTGACAGGGTCGCATGTGCAACAAGATTTAAGAGAAGTCCGAAATTTTGGGTGGTGAGGGCGTACGCCCCCACCACCCAAAATTTCGGCATCTTTCCAAATGTAATGGAACCGGGACAAGTAAATGAAAAACAAAAAACCTGGTCTGCTGGATTTCTGGCCGCTGTTCTTCCTGCTCGCGTTATTGGAAGCAGCGGTCGCTTTACTTGTGCTGTTACGCATTCCGTCGGGTGTCAGTGGCTTTTCGGTTACGCGCTGGATATTGATCTTCCTGTTGCTCGCACTCATCATTGCGTTCGCAGCTGCTTCTTTTTTTGCCTGGCGGGACTCGAACTTCCGCACCCGCTGGCTGGATGCAAATGTCCGTCCCGGGTTGTATGGAACCCTGATAATCGTCTTTTTGCTGCTTGGGATCACGACAGGCATCGGGGCATTCCTGCTACGCTGGTGGAACCCCAACCGGATGCTGCCCATTTTCGAGCGTGCCTGGCCTTTGTTGGCCTTTATGATCGTTTTCAGCATCCAGGCAATGCTGTGGTTGCTGGCCCTGCGCTGCGGGCTCCACAAAGCGGACTTCGAGGCGCGCAAACCGGCAGCCATTGCGTTCGGCATCCTGCTGTTTGTTTTCGGCTTCGTCAGCCTGACCAAATTGGGTTTGACACCGGACCCGGCTTACTGGGGCGAACCAGGGGTACCGCTCCAGGGCTGGCAATTGGGACTGGCATTGATCATTGGCGTTCTTTTCTTCGTCAGTAGCCTGCTTTCGTTTTTCAAATCGGATTCGCGCTGGATCGACCTCCTCCTCGGCGCGCTCACCTGGACAGTTGCAGCGGGGATCTGGTTAAGCGTGCCCAATGCGGTCCTCAAGAACAGCTTCTACTTCCCGATCGACCCGCCCGCGAACATGCCCCTGCCTTATTCTGACTCGGGTTACTACGATTACATGGCACACAGCCTGCTGATCGGCACGGACTACACCGGAGAAATCCCCACCCGCCCGCTCTACATCGTCTTCCTGACCGCGCTGCACCTGCTTTTTGGGGAAAAATACAATATGATCATTTACGGGCAGACATTGGCGCTGGCTGCCTTCCCGGTCCTCTTCTATGCGCTGGGGAAAAAACTGCACAGCCGTCTTGCAGGCCTGACGATTGCCCTGCTCGCCATCTTCAGGGAGTGGACCAACCTGCTGGTCTCCTCCGACACGCGCGTCTCCAATACCAAGATCCTGCTGGTAGACATGCCTACTTTGCTTCTGATTCTGCTGGCCTGCCTGTTTGCCCTCCGTTGGCTGGAACGAAAGGATAATCGCAGCGCTGTCATGGCTGGCGGAATTTTCGGGGTCCTGCTTTTACTGCGTACGCAATCCATGCTGATTCTGCCGGTTATATTCGTGATTGCCTTCCTGGCCTTCCGTTTGGAAAAACGCCCCTGGTTGGCACCGATCCTCCTGTTCCTCTTCGGTGTAGCGGTGAGCGTTGCGCCCTGGCTAACTCACAACTACCTGCGCATGGGCAAATTTGCATTCGACGCGCCCTTCCAATATCAGGTCCTGGCCAGCCAGTACGCTTACACCGGCAACCTGGACTTCGGCGCCGTCGACCTGGAAAACAAGAGCCTGGGCCAGGTCCTGGTCACCTTCGCGCTCAAGGATCCCGGTTTCGTCGCTGGTTTTATCACCAATCACTTCCTGGCCACCGAAGTGGGCGCGTTGCTGGCCTTGCCCCTGATCGCTCCATTCAACGGTTTACGCGCGCCCATCCACCTGTACTGGACTTTCTTCGACGGTACGCTCGCCTGGCATAATATTTTCTTGTCGATCGGATACCTCGCCGTCATTGCCATCGGGCTGGGAGCAACCTGGAAGCGCTGGCGCTGGACCGGGCTGCTGCCACTGGCATTCAACCTCGGGTACGCTGCCGCCAACGGGATTGGTCGTTTCTCCGGCTGGCGTTACGACCTGCCTGCCGATTGGATTGCTTATTTCTACTTCGGGATCGGCTTTGCAGAAATCCTGTTCTGGCTGGCAAGACGATTTGGAACCCATTTTGCGGACACGGAACATACGGAAAAGACGGAAGCAAGGGCAAAGAAACGGGGTTCTGGTATCCGGGTTATTCTGGTTCCTGTGGCCTTTGCGCTGGTCGGCAGCCTGCCCTGGATCGCGGAAAGCATCAACTCACCGGCGCGCTATCCCGATCTGGAACCGGCCACCTTTCAGCATCGTATTGTTGAATTGCAAGATCGCGTTTCCTCCGCAGAAATCCAGGCGTTCAGCAACCAGCCTGGGACAATCACACTTGTCGGGCGCTTATTGTATCCGCGCACGTTTGGAAGCAACTCCGGGCTGACCTCCGCCACCCCCTGGCCGTCTTACGCGCCCCGCCCCTACCCGCGGCTGGGATTCGCGCTGCTCAACCGGGATGTACGTGAAGTCGTTTTCCCCAACAAAGGAGTACCGGTCGGGAATGTTCACGGGGAAGATGTGATCGTTCTGGGATGCCAACGGGAAGACCATATCGAAGCCAGGCTGCTCGTATTTCCGGGCAAGGATTTGAGCTATCTATCAAATCTGGCCCTCGAACCGTGTTTACCGTGACTAAAACCGTCGTCGCTTATTGATTATACGCATGACAACCCGCTTCGCATCCAGACTACTGAACTGGTACCGCCAACAAGGCCGGACCCTGCCCTGGCGCGGACGCCCCGATCCGTATGCCGTGTGGGTCTCGGAGATCATGCTGCAGCAGACACGCGTCGAGGCGGTCATCCCTTACTTCGAACGCTGGATGCGGTTGTTCCCCACCGTCGCGGATCTGGCAAAGGCTTCGGAACAGGATGTGCTCAATGCCTGGGAGGGACTGGGTTACTATAGCCGCGCGCGCAACCTGCATAATGCCGCTAAGATCGTGGTCGATCAATATGCTGGCGAATTGCCGCGCGATTTGAAGGCATTGCGCAACCTGCCCGGCATCGGTCGCTATACCGTTGGGGCGATTGCATCCATCGCCTTCAACATGGATGAACCCACCCTGGATGGCAACCTGCGGCGCGTGTTCGCCCGTCTCTTCGATGTAAGTGAGCCAGCCGATTCACCCGCCGGGGAAAAAATCCTATGGAAACTGGCCGCCGAACATCTCCCTGAAGGACAGGCGGGGGATTACAACCAGGCGCTGATGGACCTGGGCGCAACCATTTGCCTGCCAAAAAATCCGCGTTGCCTGCTCTGTCCGCTGATGGAAATTTGCGAGGCGCGCGTCAATGGGACGCAGGAACAACGTCCGGTGTTGAAACCGAAGAAAGAGATCCCTCATTACGTTCACGCAGCGGGAGTGATCGTAAAGGCACTTACCAATCCGCCCTACGATGAGGTTTTACTGGCAAAACGCCCCTCGAAGGGATTGTTAGGTGGGATGTGGGAGTTCCCTAATGGACGGGTTGACAACGAACCGGCCATGGGGGTAGAGTCAGTGTTGGAAACGGGATACAGGCTCAAGGTCAAGAGGAACGAAGCGTTGGGCATTTTCCAGCACGCGTACACGCATTTTCGGGTCACGGTTCACGCGTTTCATTGCAAGCTGCTTTCCATGTCCGAAAATGAAAGCCTGAGATGGGTCAGGATCGAGGAGCTGGAAAATTACCCGATGGGCAAGGTCAACCGGCAAATCGCCAGGATGTTGCATGGACAAATACGCGCGTGAGCGGAAACGCATGGTAGAAACGCAAATCGCCCGGCGCGGTGTGCGAGAACCACGTTTGCTGGTCGCCTTCGAGTCCGTTCCGCGCCATCTGTTTGTACCGGAGGAATACCGTTACGCAGCCTATGACGACTGTCCATTACCGATCGGTCATTCGCAGACCATCTCCCAACCATACATTGTGGCCTTGATGACAGAGTTGCTCCGGCTGAGAGGGAATGAACGCGTACTCGAAGTCGGGACGGGGTCCGGATATCAGGCTGCCATCCTGGGAATGATGACAGAGGAGGTGCACACCGTCGAGTTCATCCCTGAACTGGCCACGAGAGCCGATAAATTGCTCAAGCGGCTGGGCATGGACAATGTGCAGGTGCACATCGGAGATGGATCGCTGGGCTGGCCTGCCGCCGCTCCCTACGCCGGGATCCTGGTGGCCGCCGCCGCGCCCCAAACACCGAAGGCATTATTGGAACAATTGGAGGAAGGTGGCCGCCTGATTTTGCCTGTGGGGGGCAGAGGCATGCAGAACCTGGAAGTCTGGGAAAGGCGGGGAGACGAGTTCAACAGCAGGGTCGAAACGGCCGTTGCCTTTGTGCCTCTCCGAGGTGAACAGGGCTGGGATCGAAAAAACTGGTAGAGTATGGAAGATATAATCTATTCCAAATGACATAAAATTTGTTAGAATATGCCATATCATAGAATATAAGGGTAGATGAATGCCAGATGCGCCCCAATCTCAGGAATCAAAAAAAACAAAGTGGTACGAGAACCAGGCTTTGTTGATCGCAGTCCTTGGTGTTGCCGGGACCATCGTTGCAGCCATTATTTCGGTTTCCCCACAACTCATCGCCGCCTTGAAGCCCGAACCGACCCCTACGGCCATTCCAGCGACTGCCACCCTGGAGATCATCCCCGCACTATCCCCGACCCCAACTGGGACAATCACCCCGACGACCATTCCACCCACAGAAACGCTTTCCCCAACGCCAACGGAGACGCCGACCCCCACTCCGCTCACGCCGCCACTCAGTTGCCTGGATCGTTGGCAGGTGATTTCCAAGGCGCCAACGACCCCACAACCTCAAGGTGGATGCGAAAAATACAGCTATCCGGACCTAGGCATAGAACCTGGTCGAAATGACATATTATCCTTTGGAAAGACTGCAATTCAAATAGATGGGCTTACAGGAATCGCCACTGAACTTTCAAACGATGTAACCGAAATCAGCTTTACTGTCGAGCTTAACAACCTGGTTGACGGGGAATTCTGGGTCGCACTTTCGGGCGACTCAAACCCGGAGAGCAACTCAATCAGCGTCCGCGTGCAGCCCAACGGACTCATACGCGTCTATGATACCAATGGCACTTTATATACCGATAAAACCTGGGACGAGCTCAGGGCGGGTACCATTTACGGGTCAGGCAAGCCATATATTTATAACTTCGTATTCAAGATTGCCGGTCCAAACGTGACGATTGCCATCAATGATCTTCCACTGAAATTGACCACAAACCCGGATTATCTCTTCTTCGGTTACAAAAACAAATCCAGTGTGAACCCGGTAACGATATTTGGGAGTGTATCCAAGCTGGCGATCAAATAACCGCTAACAGATGGGGAGCCAAAAAATGGGATGTGAGCGCGCGCACATGCACACGTTCACATCCCAGTTTTCGATATTTTCTCGCTAAAAACAATCAGTAGATCAAGAAACATTTGGGAAAAGCCCGAAAAAAGGGGTGCGGGCGAACGCCTGCACCCCTGTTTTAGGGACCTCTTTTGGGTTTCGTGAAGTACTGATAATAGACATTATCGGTAATAACATGTGAACACCGTCCCGAAGGTTTTGTTCGAGAGATTTAAGTGGCTGATGGCAAGCCTTCGGGACGTTTTCACTATTACAATAATAGTAACTACTCAGCCTGTATTTAAAGAGGCGGGGGGAAA
>DAOTXM010000410.1:0-3495 GCA_034435215.1 Anaerolineales bacterium | reverse complement strand
TGGCCGAACTGCCCGACCTGTGGGACGTCAACCTGAGCGGCTGGAGCAATGATTCCGCCACTTCGCGCTTCGAAAAAGAAGGCTATCAGGAGAAGTACACGGCCTTTGTCAAGTCGCTGACCAGTAAACCGGTGGTCGGCGTGGGGCGCTACACCTCGCCCGATGCGATGGTCTCCGCCGTGCGGCGCGGCATGCTGGATCTGATCGGCGCGGCGCGCCCGTCGATTGCCGACCCGTTCCTGCCGAACAAAGTCAAGGAAGGCCGTCTCGATGAAATCCGTGAGTGCATCGGCTGCAACATCTGCGTCACAGGCGACACGCGCTTTGTGCCCATCCGCTGCACCCAGAACCCTACCATGGGCGAGGAATGGCGGCGCGGCTGGCACCCCGAGTCCATCGCGCCTAAAAAGAGCGAGGCCGAGATCATGGTCGTGGGTGCCGGCCCGGCTGGCCTGGAATGCGCCGTCTCGCTCGGTCAGCGCGGCTACCAGGTCACCCTGCTGGAGGCGCACCGCAAATTGGGCGGGCGCGTGCTGCGCGAGGCAGCCCTGCCTGGCTTATCAGAGTGGCGGCGTGTGGTTGACTGGCGGCTGACCCGCCTGGACAAATTGCCAAACGTTGGTCTGTATCCGTCCAGCCCGATGACCGCCGCCGAGATTCTCGAAAGCGGCATTCCGCACGTCATCCTCGCCACAGGCGCAACCTATCGCCGCGATGGGCGAGGCCGCAGTATTCACCAACCCATCCCCGGTCACCATTTGCCCAACCTATTTACTCCCGACGACATCATGAGTGGAAACCTGCCCACCGGCCACGTCATCCTTTACGATGACGACCATTTCTACCTGGGCGGCGTGCTGGCCGAACTGCTAATCCAAAACGGCTGCGAGGTGACGCTGGTCATGCCCGCGCCGCTGGTTTCCTACTGGACGCAATTTACACTGGAACAATCCAAAATTCAGGCGCGACTGATGAAACTGGGCGTCAAGCTCTTCCCCCAAACGCTTCTTTCTACAATTGAACCAGATTCCGTTGTCTTGACCCACTCCCTAACCGGAGAAACTACCGTTATCCCCCGCAATGGAGTTGTATTGGTCACCGACCGCATCTCGAACGACAATCTGTATTACGAACTCCAGCCCGCCCTAGCCGAAGGGAATCTCAAATCCCTGCGCTTGATCGGCGACGCCGAAGCACCCAACATCATCGCCCAGGCCGTCTTTTCCGGCCACCTGGCGGCGCGCGAATTCGACGAGGAACCCGTGGAAGGCACGCCATTCAAGATCGAGCGAACATTTCCACCATAGCGTGCGTCGCAACCCATAGCTACCCTTTATTGATCTTATATTCCTGGTCGATGCGTTCGCGCAGGAGATGCTACAAATGTCCCCTGATAAGCGCACGTACAACCTGCGCGGCTTTGAAGGCGGTCCTGGCCTCATCTTTATCCGCGTTCATGCCAGGATAACGAACGTTTACCGAAAAGCGCTCGATCTCCCGCAGGTCAGGTAAAAGGATTTCCAAGCTGGTATCTACTTCTTTACAAAGCTTGAGCAAATCGAGTAATTTGTGGGTTTTTGGAATATCCTGCTCATATTCCTGCAAGAAAGCCTTGAGATATTTTTCTGCGCATTGCTGTGCATGAAAACAAACCGCGTCGTAAACTGGATGATTACGAGCGCGAAGCATTTTCTGCGCCACAACATAATCATCTTCCGCTTTTTGTACCCACTCAACGGTCAGCGGCTTCATAAAGGATTTTTCCTTGGGTAGTAATTTCTTTCAGAAATGAATCCCCCAGTTCAATACGCTTTCTAAGGTTTTTGGGGGTATGGACAATCAAATCCAAGCCAAATAAATCTCTATCCAGGCTCTGATCGATCAGAAGAGCCTGCCTGGTTTCTTTTAGCTCGGTTTCCATCACCACCAACAAATCCACATCGCTTTCAGGGCGTGGATTACCACGCGCATAGGAACCAAACAGGATAATCTTCTGCGGGCGGAATTTCTCCACAATCTGCCGCACCACATCATTAATCGCCTTTTGCGGGATGCGCTTGCGCTTATAAATTGATGGAACAGGAACAATTGTCATCTTGATTATGCTTTTTTCATGAAAAATTATAGCATGGCTATGACTTATTTACCTTATATTCCTGGTCGATGCGCTCGCGCAGGAAATGCTTGATCAGCGACTGGTAGGGAATATCGCGTTCGTTTGCCAGTTGGCGCAATTCATCGAGCATGGACTCGGGCAGGCGCAGGGAAATGGACTTGAGCGTGGGCTTCAAGTTCGGGAAGATGGCGCGCTGGGCCTGTTTCCAGTCGAGGATCTCGCTGGAGTCCTGCTCGGCCCAGAATTCTCGTTCTTGATCTTCGCTTTGGAATTCAGGAATAGGCTTGCTCATAGATCGTCCTTTCACGCTTACTCATATCGCGTGCCGAGATAACACGGATTCTTTCATTGCGGATCGTAAAAACAATAAACAACCTGCGACCTGCATTGGTTTGACCGAGCACGTAGGTACGCGCTTCCATTGTGGAATGAACTTCATCGGGTTGCAACAAGAGCGGCAGATTGAAAAATACTTCTTCACACTCACTGTTGGAAACCCGGTGCTTCTCCCAATTCTTGTCGCGATTGCCTGAGTCCCAATCAAAGCCGGTGACAGAGGAAAAGTCTATCATTTTTGTATATTCCTATTATATACAAATTCCGAAAATTTACTAGGCCAAGCACGCGAAGCAACAAGACCCTGGGAAAAGGGAACCTTCCAAGATGGAGGGAGTAATATCCCTATGAATATCATGCTGAGCGAAGTGAATCATCTGAGGTATGAATTAGGAAACCCTTCGGTCGCAAAAAACACTCCCTCAGGGTGATACAACTTGGGAATTACGCATGACTCGACAGTGTTGCATGAGAATATACTGAATGTGAAATTTATGGTAAAACTCACCTGATACCAATATTCACACGTATAGCGAGGGAAAATGCCTATCCCAGATTATCAAACTTTCATGCTTCCGTTACTGAAATTTGCAGGGGACGAAAAAGAACACACCTCACGCGAAGCGATTGACAAATTATCGGATGAATTCGGACTTACAAAGGAAGAACGCACCGAACTCATCCCCAGCGGTCGTACACCCAGGGTGAACGACCGCATTAGTTGGGCTGCGACCTACCTGCGAAAAGCCCAATTACTCTCATCACCAGCGCGAGGACGCTTTAAAATCACGCAACGAGGATTAGATGTTCTAAAACAAAATCCGCCGAGAATAGATGTTCATTTTCTTGAACAGTACGATGAGTTTGTCGAATTCCGCACTCGTCGTGAGAAAGGAGATAATCAAACACCCAAAATCGGCGATGAACAAACCCCCGATGAAGTTATTGATGGGGCTTATCAAACGCTACGGCAAGATTTAGCAACTGAAATCCTTGAAACCATCATTAATTGCTCACCAGCTTTCTTTGAGCGTCTTGTTGTA
>DAOTXM010000409.1:0-8093 GCA_034435215.1 Anaerolineales bacterium | reverse complement strand
TGCAGTCGTTCGCCAGTTGTTATCATCCAGAGGCCCAGAGCGTGTATTTGTTGCTTTATCCAGCTTTGGCGAGCGTGGTAGGCATGCTCTGCCTCACGAACCAAGTTAAGCTGCTCGATTTCACGGCGTAAGTCAGCGCGCCGGGTTTCCACTAAGTATTCAGGTAGCCAGTGTTGCATGATAAATCTCCTTTGGTCCTATCTATACTAGCGTGAGTTATGGATAAAGATGGCTTCCTCCCTGAGCGGAGCGAAAGCGTAGTCGAAGGGCAGCTTTTGCGGAAAATTTGCGCTTCGACTACGTTCGTCGCTAGCGCTCCTCACTCCGCTCAGCGAGGAAACGTCCATTTTTTGCTTATGCATTATTCACGGTATACTAATCAACTCTAAGCAGGAATTTGCGGATGGCAATAAGAGTTTTTTCGATTCGATCACGATTGAGGGCATAGGCCTTAGCACCATTCACCCTTCTTTCCTGCAAATAACCAGTAACGGTCAATTGCGTCAGGTAACGAGATACGCTGGGCTGGCTCATGCCGATCTCATCGATGATATCCTGCGAACGCATTTCACCTTTTTCAGAAATCATTTGCAGGATGCGCAGGCGGGTATCATCGGCGAGGGCAGACATCCTGGCGACGATTTCGGCCCGGTCCAGTTCCGGGATGCGGACACTGGCATCCTCGGGCTGGCGCGCACCGAAGATCACACCGAGGGTATCTTTGAAATAAAACTTCGTCACATACGGACCGATATGCGGGTTCGGGATAAAAACGATCCGCTCCGCCGCAGCCAACATCTTGCCCCAGTGTTCTTCGTCGACATCTTGTCCGGTAACATAACGAACCAGATCGAGACGGCTCATGTTATTAAGGTTCGCACTCTGGAATGCTCTGATGCATTCATGAAGAAGATGCTCTATGTGCGCCCATTCCTGTGCCAGATGCTCATTCCAAAACCAACGAAGATGGTCTACGATCAACTTTCGCATGGCTGGCGGGTCGACCGTATATTCATATGCTTTGGTTTCCAAGTCTGTATCGACTAAATTATCGCCGAAGCGTTCGATCAGAAATTGGACGTATGCTTCAGGCGAACTCAGCACTTTATCCCAATCTACGCCTGCTGCTTTGAGTTCTTCGTCGCAGCCGATACAGATTTCAGCATATGTTGCGAGCATTTTATCCCGCAGCGCAACCGGATCGCACGATTCGAGGTCGACCAGATAATCAGGGAAGGAGGCAAAATCGTTTTCGGGTAGAATGGCGTGGAAGAAACCAATGACGACCAGCTTGTGTCTGAACAATTCGTCTGCGGTCATTTTTTTGCGCGTCTCTGCTACCCAGGCTGCGGTGCCTGGCATTTCATGATCTTTTGCGACCAGCATCATGCTGGCAATCGCATTTCGTACCAGTTCGAGGGATACGCGATTTGTTTCGCGGACTGCTTGTTCGATGGTAGCTGGTAACGGCATAATTACTCTCCAAATTTCAAGATTGAATTATTTGTATTATTCATAATGTTGAATAATTAACAACAGTATACGAAATTTTGAATAATTTGTCAAGAGGTTTTTGAAAACTTGTGGAATCAAAATCCCCGCCAATTTGACGGGGATGCGGTAATTGAACGACCTGTAATTTACGGTGCCGGGGTTCCTTGTGCAGCAGAGCCAACCCAGGTGAACACCCACTTTTGGCTTTCTGCTCCGGCAGAGGAGTAAATTGGTTGTCCCTGCTCATCCGTCCCGGTTTGTCGCACGGTGCTGATCCACCAACGGATGACATGGGCCACATTATCTCTCGGGCGGAAGGTGGTTGGGACAATATACTTGGTATCCGTTACATAATCTGTGATCCGGCGGGTCTGTCCTGCAGTGATGTCCTCCACGATCACCCGGTAGAATTCATTATCCCGCAATAAACCAATGGATGACCATTGCAAAGTAACCACATCGTTGGCCAGGGTAAATGCGCCGCCATCTGCCGGCAGGAGCAGGTTCGGAGCCGGGTAGGGAGGCGGTGTGGTCGGTGTGGGAGTCGGCCCTGGCGTTGCTGCGCGTTCGCAAAGTGGGATCAACAACGTCTGTCCCAAAAAGACGTTATCCGTAGATAGCCCGTTGTACTCCTTGATCGCAGACATTGGCACGGCGTAGTTCAGGGAAATACTGGAAAGGGTGTCATTTTCTTGAACGGTGATGGGGACTTTTTCACATTGGGCTTTGGCCGCTTCTTCCGGAGGCAGGGTATTGGTTGGCAAGGGTGCAGGTGTGGCCGTTGGATAAGGGACTTTGAGTACCTGACCAATATACAGGTTGTTGCACGAAACCGGCAGGTTATTTAGAATGATCAGGCTGTTGACCGAGATGCCAAAATTGAGCGCGATCAGCGAACAGGTATCACCGGCAGCGACAGTGTAATCGAAAGGTGGTAGTTCCGTGGGTGTGGGAACTGGTGTATGGGTAAGAGTCAGGGTGACCGTCGGCGAGGGGAGCGGTGTGTCAGTAGGGGTAAATACAGGTGTAGGTTCGACCACTCTTCCGCCGACGTTCAAGGCAGCGTATACCACACCTGCGCCAATCAGCAGGATGACTGCCATCAACCCCAATGCAGCAGGCAGGCCAAGTGTGATTTCTGGCATACGGCTGGCCTGGACTGCCTTTTCTACCTTTTTTGTCGACTTTTGTTCTTCAACGACCCTGGCGGCCAGTTCCGTGCCGCAAACCAGACAGCGGGTAGCACTTTCACTCAGGCGTGTACCACAGGTCGGGCAAATCTGGGTCTTTTGAGAGGATATTTCTGGGCTCATACGGGCGGGTATTATACCATTGAACAGGGATGTGCTTTCTCTACGGCTGCTCTTCTGTTTCTTGATTCGTTTGTGTGAAGAGGCTTGCCTGGCAGGTGGAGTCGCATTCGATAATGCGCTCGATGAATTTCTGGCGTGCATCGCCTTTAGGCCAGACGGGTTTCCGTTGTGGCATATTGAAGAGGTAATATTCCAACCAGGGATTCGTATCGCTCAAAGCAAGGAGTTTTTTCTCATCGCTCAATATCTGTTCGTGGGAACGGGAAAACTGGGCCAGCAGGTTTTCAGGTCGGATCGTTTCAACGGTTTTCGAGTCGATGAAATCACGGGAGACGTTCGTGTAATTTTCAGCCAGAGCCTCCATATAGCCCAGGTCATAGGCGATTGGATGGGTGCTGGCCACCACTGTCCGGAAACGAAACTGGTCGACCTCCGGAAATACATTGGCAATCGTATTCGGGATTACATTGGGTTGATCCACATATGCACAGAAAACGCCGTTGACTGTCAGGTGGGAACGGTAAAGCTGCATTGCTTCAACAGAGTATAGATTATTATGTCCGGCGGAATACCATCGTAATGGATCGGCGTAAATAAGATCAAACTTCTCTTCAGGGTTTGCATGCAGGTAACGTCGACCGTCATCCACCACATACTCCACCAGTGGGTCATCCAAGGTAATTTTGTTGAACTCTACGTTTTCAGAGAGAAAATCTCCCAGTTCGTCCATTAACTCGACAATGACGATTTTCTCCAGGCCCGGAATACTCTGGAAGAAATGGGCAGTAACCCCTCCACCCATCCCAATCACCAGGATCCGTTTGGGATGACTGGCACCTGCGCACAGCAGCGCGCGGCTTTCGTAGGTGCCGTCTGTGGGGTAAAAACTGTTCGTTTCCCCGCTGATCCATAACCAATCAGGTTGGTTCGTTTCTGCATTGAGAGTCAAAGCCAGGACTGTGTCGCCCGATTCGTTGACCAACGTCTCTTTACCGGTGCCTGTTTCGAAAAGTTGTCTGTAGAACTGACCTTGGCCCGGCGTAATAAACAAGAGTATGCCTGCCGCAGCAACCAGGAAAGTGGAGTAGGCAATTGCATTAGGCTGGCTGCTTTGCTCGGGTGCTCGCTTTATAAAGAGCAACGGAAAAACAAAGCTGAGCAGAACGAGGACTTTGAGGGTCAACTCAGAGCCAATGGCGGGAAGGAGGATAAAACTGATTGTCAGACTACCAAAAACCGAGCCGATAATGTTTGCCAGATGGATATCACCAATCCGCCGGCCAGCCACTTCCGGGCTGTTGATGGCAATGCGGTCCAGGATGGGCAGGCCGCCCCCCATCAAAAAACTGGATGGAAGCACAAGGATCAGGATGGGCAAAAAGTAATGCGTCAGACTGTCCAATAAGGCGCGCCTGGAAAAGACCAGGGTGCCATCAACGTCAACCATCGGCGGTAGCGGTTTTTGCATCTGCCAGAAATCCCCCCACCAGTTGAAGGTCCAATTTTGATTGAGAGAAAGCCAGAATAAGAAAAATGTGAACGATGCAACCAATCCAACGCCGATCTCCACTCTCCAGAACAAGCGCTCGATTCTAGACGACCGGTCTGCCTGCCGCCCCCAGACATATCCGCCCACGGAGAGGCCGACCAGAAACACGAACAAGATGCTGGGAAACCCATAAGCAGTGTTCTTATTGATGATGCTCAGCACCCTGATCCAGAGCATTTCGTATCCCAGACCGATAAACCCGACCAGGAAGGATGCAAAGAGGATGCGCAGATATCCCCACTTCGCATCAAGCTTTTGTGGCAGTACAGACCGTTCTTCGGATTTTTGGGATGTTCCTGACGCGGCCCTGGAGGTTAGCACCGCTAACAGCCCGACCAGGGAATTCAACGCAAACGCAAAATGGATACTCCCGTCGAATCCGAAGGAGCCGATCAGGATATAACCCGCGGCCAGGGTGCCAACAGCAGCGCCAACCGTATTGATGCCATACAAGATCCCAATGATTTGACCGGAGGTCTCCACGCGATGAATGAAAGCCTGGGATAGCAGGGGTAACGTCATTCCCATCAGGAATGTCGGGATCAGCAACAGCAGGAAACTCAGGATGAATACCAGCCAGTACGGACTGCCTGCGGTTGCCTGTCCAATCGTAAGGATCAGGGTTGGACTGAAAAAACCAAAAGCGCCGATGCCTAACTCCAGCAAACCGTAAAGCAGGAGCGCATTGGTTTGCTTCTCGGCAATACGGCCACCATACAACGAACCCAACCCGAGACCGGTCATATAGGCAGCCACGATGAGCGTAATCGCGGTCAGTGTTACGCCGAAATACAGTTCCAGCAACCTTTCCCAGACAATCTGGTAGATCAGACCGGCCGCGCCGGAACCAAGAAATAAGACTGAGAAGAAGATCAACCGTCTGCCTTCATTGGGGGCAAGATTGAGTTTCAATGATGTCATAGAATCCTCAGAATCAGTAGATCAAGAAATGGCTTTCGGGTATTGTTTCAACTTTCGTAAAGTACTGAGAATAATTTGTTTTTGGGTAACTACTCAGCCTGCCTTTAGCATGGCGGCAAAAACGATATGCGCGGGGGTGGGGAACGCCCCCCCGCGCATACCGTTTTTGCCCTACTTTTTTACATAGGCCTGAGTAGTACTTTTTGGAAAAAGACGCAAATTAGCTTGCAATTGGACGGGCTGGCAGCGTGGTGACTAGCACTTTATCGACCCGGCGGGCATCCATGTCCACTACCTCGAAGCGCAAGCCTTCCCATTCGAACTGGTCGGCTGCCCGCGGGATTTTCCCCAGGGAGGTCATCACAAAACCAGCCAGGGTTTCGTAATCGTCTTCGTTTGGTAATGCACCCAGATGGAAGATTTCCTTGAATTCATCGATGTCCAACATGCCATCGAGCAACCAGGAGCCATCCTGCCGTTGGGTAGCTTGTGGCTCACCCGTCTCGATATCGCCGACAATTTCTTCCAATACGTCGTTGATGGTTACTAGACCGGTCACGCCGCCAAACTCATCGATCACCAGCAAAAGCTCCTTGTTGCCTTCCTTAAAAATTTCCAGCGCGCGCGAAGCAAAGGTAGTCTCTGGGATGAACAACGCAGGGGAGAGGCATTCTTTCAGATAAATTGGTTGCCCTGCCAAGCTGCGTATCAGTAAATCGCGGGCTTTGACGATTCCCATCACATTGTCCAAGCTTCCCTGGCAGACGGGAAAACGCGAGTAGGGTCCCTCGGAGATTTTCTTCAAGATTTCATCGGTTGTATCGCGCACATCCAGCCAAAGGATCTCTGTGCGTGGGGTCATCAGGGAGTAGATACGCCTGTCATTCAAACTAAAAACACCCGCTACCATATCCAGCTCTGCTTCCTCGAACACTCCGGCCTGGGTACCTTGGTTCAGTAGTACGTGGATCTCTTCTTCGGTCACTGGCGGTTCAGAGGATGGCTTGGCTCCCAATAAACGCATGACGATATTGGTTGAAGCACCTAGAAGTCGAACTATTGGAGAGAAGAGATTTGACAAGGACCGCATTGGTCCTGCAATTGTGGAAGCAATGCGCTCCGGATTTTGCAAAGCAAATCGCTTTGGCGCCAACTCGCCAATGATGATCGAGAGATAGGTTATTGTCATCACCACCAACACCAAACTGATCGATTCACTGTAAGGAGCTAGCCAGCCTAGTCGTGCTAAGAGTGGGGCCAAAAATTCCACGATTGTTGCGCCTCCCACTGCGCCTGCAAGCACGCCAACCAGCGTAATACCAACTTGCACAGTGGAAAGAAAATTGCTTGGATTATTTGCTAATTCCAGAGCAACCTTCGCTTTCTCGTCTCCCTCGTTTGCAAGTTGTTGTAAGCGAGCTTTCCGCGAAGATACGATAGCGATCTCTGACATAGCAAAGAGACCATTTAGCAGGATTAAAAATAAAATAATGAATATTTCAAGACCAATTCCTGACATCGTCATTCTTTCTTGAGCAGGTCTTCAATGTGTTTGATTTTATTGTAGATCATGTAAAGTAAAACCAACACAGCGACCGGCAAACCAATGCTGATCAGACCAACCAGGCAACTGATGATAACTTCAACCACTCCTAAACGCGGAAACATAAGTTTTACCTAACTACCAACCAAAATTCCGTTTCCTGTGCGGACCTCGCCGATCAGCCAGATGGGTTGACCCAATTCCCTGGCACGCGCTTGGAAATCTGCCAACTTGTTCTGAGGCACGCCCAGCAATAAGCCTCCGCTGGTCTGCGGGTCGAAGAGCAGCATCTGGCTTGCCTCGTCAATGGACGGGTCAAAGCTGACTTTGGGACTGTAATAGATCCGGTTGTCAGAAGCGCCGCCGGGAAACGTCCACATCTCGGCGTATTTGCGGACTCCGCTCACGAATGGAATTTGCGTATAATCAAAATGCAGCGCCACGCCGGACGCCTCGGCCATCTCGAGAGCATGTCCAAGCAGGCTGAAACCGGTTATGTCCGTCGCAGCGGCAAGACCAGTTTCAACGGCCAGCAGGCCGGCAGTCCGGTTGAGACGCATCATCCAGTCCACCACTTCGCGTACATCCGCTTCGTCTGCTTTGCCCTGTTTGAGCGCGGTGGTCGTACATCCAAAGCCGAGCGGTTTGGTGAGCACCAGCGCATCGCCGGGACGCAGGCCGGCTTTGGTAAGCAATCTCTCTTTTTCGACAAAGCCCAGCGCAACCAGTCCATACTTCGGTTCCTTATCCTGAACGGTGTGCCCGCCGGCGATGACCACGCCGGCCTCCCTGGTTTTTTCTGCACCGCCGCGCAAGATTTCGCTGGAGATTTCGGCTGGCAGGTCGGGCGGCAGAGCGGCGATGTTGAGCGCCAGAAAGGGCGTTCCGCCCATGGCGTAGATATCTGAAAGACTGTTGGCAGCCGCGATTGCGCCGTAATCGTAGGGATCGTCCACCACCGGGGTGAAGAAGTCAGTAGTGACAACCAGCGCGCGCTTCTCATCCAGTTGCCAGACAGCAGCATCATCTAGACCTTCGAGGCCGACCAGGAGATCGGGGTAGTCGACGGGATTAAAAATCTTTTGAATGGGGCGCAGAACCTGCGCCAGCGTTTCCGCATTCAGCTTGGACGCTCAACCCGCGCAACTGGATAAGCTGGTGAGGCGGATTTGTTTGCCACTGGGTACTTTGTCAGTCACAGGTGCTCCTGAAGACGATTTTCGACGTTTTTTAAGGGGATGGGGGAAGTGGGGTGTTCTGGGCAGGCGTAACC
>DAOTXM010000408.1:0-46934 GCA_034435215.1 Anaerolineales bacterium | reverse complement strand
GGTTTTGCCTGCCCAAACCACCCCGCACCCTGCTTTTTTGAAAAGATATGATTCTCTACCTTCCCAGAACTCCTTCGATGATGCTCCTGTATCCTTTCGCGGCCTTCTCTAAATCGTCGAGTCCGATTTTCTCATCCACCACGTGCGCATCCCCTTCCGCGCCGGGACCGAAGCCGATCGTGGGCACCCCGGCCTCGCCGATGCTGTAGGCGGCGTTGGTACAGAAACGATACGCGCGCATATCCGGATCGAGCCCGGATGCTCGCAGCCCTCTTAGAGCCTTTTGCACGAAGGGATGAGATTCTTCCAGTTCCCAGGCAGGAAAGAACTTATGCGCCCTTAATCGCTTGCCTGTATAAGTCTGATGTTCCCCTTTCGCAATTTTGGCGTTGAAGTTGATTTCTTTCAATTCGGGCAAGGACATAATAGCACCCAATACCTCGTCGGCCGTTTCCCCCGGCAGCAGGCGGCGGTCGTAGGTGGCTTTGCAGTGCGCCGGGATGACCGAGTAAGCGGGATATGGCTCGGAGATGATGTCGGTCAGGGCCTGGATGCCCGGGCCAAGCAGGGGATGACTGCCCAGTTTGATTTCATCTATCGCTGCGATGACCTTCATCATCAAGTAGATGGCATTGACTCCCAGATGGGGCGAAGACGAGTGCGATGCCACCCCAATCGTTTCGAGGTGGATCTCGGCCCGCCCGCGCCCGCCGCGCACCAGATTAAGCTCGCTGGCCTCGCCGATGACCACGAAATCAGGTTTGACCTGGTCCATCACAGTTTTCAGCGCGCCGCCCTCGTAGACTTCTTCCATCACCGAGGCGGAAACGATCACTTTTCCAGCCAGTTTTTCTTTATCCACGCTTCCAGCGGCGTGCAGCATGGCGGCCAGCGCGCCCTTCATATCGGCGGCGCCACGCCCGTACAGGTACCCACCCTCGATTTCTGCACCGAACGGCTCGCGGGTCCAGACGGAGCCGGGAGCGATCCCGACTGTGTCGGTGTGCGCGTCGAACAGCAGGGTCGGGCCGGGGCGCGCGCCCTCTACCAGTCCAATTGCGGAGCCGTTTTCGTCGACCCAGGCACGGTCGAAGCCCAGGCGTTTCATCTCGTCCAGCACGATTTGCGTTACCGCGCCTTCCTCGCCGGACGGGCTGGGCTGGCGGACAAGCCGTTGGGTGAATTGGATCAATTGGTCTGTGTTCATGATCTATCCGATTGTAATACGATTTTTCCCACCAGCCTTGCTCTGGTACATCAGCTGATCCGCCCGGTGGATCAAACTTTCAAGCGTGTCGTTAGGTCGAACCAAAGTCGCACCCCTGTTTTCGGGCTTCTCCCAGTCATTGCGAGATTTGTAGAATTTGTGAACCGATACCGAAAATAGAATATCTAACCAATCGTAACGCGGTTGCGTCCGTCGGCTTTGCTTTGATACATCAATCGATCCGCACGATCCACTATCGAATCGATGGTATCGGCTGTTTGCGCTAGCGTACCACCGATGGATATGGTGACAGACAACACCCGTTTGTCGGGTAATGTCAGATGGGAATTCCTGACCAGGTTGAGTAATTTTTCTCCGATTTTCCGCAACGCATTTACATCGACATCCTGCAAGAGGATCAAGAATTCTTCGCCGCCCCAGCGTCCCATGGTATCGGTTTCCCGGATATTCATCCGCAGGGTTTGTGCGATCATGCGCAGCACGTGGTCGCCCAGTTTGTGCCCATAGGCATCATTGAGCGCTTTGAAATGATCGATATCACAGAATAACAACCCGAAGGGGTGTTTGTTTTCGCGGAAGTCCAGCAGATTGATTTTGAGCCGGTGCTCCAGATGTCGCCGGTTGCCAATGGCGGTGAGGGAATCCAACAGCGCCGTCTGTTGCAATCTCCGTATGCGGCGTTCGGTTTCCTTGGGCGAGACACCTTTATTGAAGGTTTCCACCGCTCCAACGATATTTCCCCTTTCGTCTCGCATCGCGGTTGCGCGGATCTGCACAGGCACGCGATGACCCTCTGCGTGATGCAGGAAGACATAGGCTTCACGCGGTTTTCCGTCCTGCATGGTGGCTGCCATGGGGCAATGGTTATCGCAAAGCAGGCGGCCTTCTTCATTAACATGGTTCAAAAGATTATTGCGGCAGGATTTTCCAATGACCTGATCGGCGGAGTATCCGGTGATTCGTTCTGCGCCCCGGTTCCAGTAGGTGATGATCCGGTCGCGGTCCAGATAGTATACGCCGTCCTGCAAGTTGTTCAGGATTTCCTTGTAGAAGCTTTCGTCCATATTTTGCATGTTATCATGTATGGAGAGAAGGTCAAGGTAACGAAGGTAGGGTATTGCACTAGACCTCCACCTGGATTCCCGAGCCGCTCTCATAGCGCCTCAATCCCAGACGGAAAACTGCCACCGCTAAACTCAGGAAGACCAACGACCCCAGGAATATCTCCGCCAATGTACCCCAGGAAAAGGCCCGCACGAATTGGGCCGGGAGCGCGCCCATCAGGGCGGCAGGGATGAGCGTGAACAAAATCAGTTTGGCGGTGTTATCGAACAAGGTAATGGGATAAATCGCAAAAGTAATGATGGCGTTCAACGCTAGATTGCTGAGATAAGTGGTATTGCCGATCCAGAACGCCAAGCTCTGGACCAGGATCATAAAAGCAGCAAAAATAGCCGCGGCGCACAGCGTTCCAACCAGGAAACGCCCCAGCCCATCCCAGGTGTATCGACCGGAGAGCGCATAGCTCACAAAACCGTAGGTGAAATCGCCCAGTCCGCTGGCGATGCTGCGGCTGGCGACGGTGTGCAGGAGCACCGGCCTGGGCATGGACAGGTAGTAGTCCAGGCGGCCTTTGGCGATCACTTCGCCCAGGTTGAAGACGTTCCCAAACAGCAATGAGACCAGCCCAAACCCACTGGCGATAACGCCGTAGGTTACGAACATGTCGTTGAGCCCCCAGCCGCGCACTTCCTTGAAGCGGTCGAAGTAAATGACCCAAATCAGGAAATAGATGACGTTGTTGACCATCATGCCAAAGACTTGCAGCAGGAAGGCGACGCGATATTCCATCACGGATTGCAGGTTGGCTTTCCAGACGGCGAGGAGGAATTTAATTTCACGCATATTAACCTCCATTCACAGTCAAATACGCCAGCCCGCGCCGGTAGGCAAGCGCCAGTAAAATGCCCAGAACCAGGACCCAGATGACCTGCTGCCCGAGCACGCTCGCAAACAGGTCGAGATCGGGGGTGACAAAAAGGCGTGACGGGCCATACGTCATCGCAGGGAAGGGTAATGCAAAGGCGATGGTTTGCAGCCACCGGGGATAAAAATCGAGCGGGATGAGCAGGCCGCCGAAGATGAAAGCGAATTTTTGGTAGATCCACTCGAAGGGAGCCACTTCTTCCGAGACAAAGGCTGCCAGGCCGATCATGCCATTGACCAGGAAGCTCAGCACCCAAGCGCCCAGCATCGCGATCATGGCCAACGGCCAACTGATGAGTTCGGGCGGCGGACCGGCCAGCCACCAGACCATTGCACCGCCGAAAAGCGCGGTCAATAAGGCGCGGAAGAAGGTCTCGCCCATGGAAACACTGAACTGGTAGAGCATGAAATCGTAAGGTTTGTTCAGCAGGTAGGCGATGGAGCCGTCTTTGACATTTTCAGCGATGGTGCGCGCTGTGCGCGGACGACTGAGTTCGATGGTCTCGGCCATCATCAGGTACCACATTGTGTCGGGCAGGGTCAGGCCGTTGATAAAGTCTGACCCGGATGCGGCAAAGGTGACCTGCCAGAGCTGGTAAAAGATCCACATGAAAGGCAGGATCATCAAACTACGCCCGATCAGTTCGCCCGGATAAGCCAGCGAGTTGACCAGGGTGGTTTTGAAGATGGCAAAATATTTTTTCATCATTCCACCTGTGATGGCGATGCACTCCTCTCGTAAATCTTTGCTATCACCTCCTCCAAAGGCGGATCGGAAATCGTGATGTCTACCACCTGGCCACGAGCCGAAAGGGTAGCCAGCACCTGATCTACGGCTGTTTTGCGAGTATCGAAACGCAACTTGACGCCGTAATGCCCGACCTTGAGCACCTCTGCGCCATCCAGGGAGAAATTCGCGGGCACCTCGTCCGCGTAACGCACTTCCACCAGCTTGGAGGTCAGGAAACGGCGTTTCAGGTTGGAGACCTTGTCCTCGTAGACGATCTGCCCGTGGTTGATGATGATGACGCGCTTGCACAGGACCTCCAGGTCGCCTGCATCGTGTGAGGTGAGCAGCACGCCCACGTTCTCCTCCTGTGCCATGCGGCGGATCGAGTCGCGGATGCGTTGCTTGGCGACCACGTCCAAGCCGATGGACGGTTCATCGAGCAGGAGCAGCTTCGGGCGGTGCAGGAGCGAGGCGGCCACTTCGCAACGCATGCGCTGTCCCAGCGAGAGCTTGCGCACGGGCGTCTCCAGCAGGTCCCTGATCTCGAACGCTTCGGAGAGCTGGTCGATGCGTTTTTTTGTTTCGCCATCGTCCAGTTCGTAGATTTTGCCGAAGAGTGTGAAGGTGTCGATGGCGGGCAGGTGATACCACAATTGCGGACGCTGGCCGAAGACAGTTCCGATATGATAGGCCAGCTCGCGGCGCTGTTTCCAGGGCGTGTAGCCGAGCACCTGGGCCTGGCCATCGTTGGGCAGCAGGATGCCGGTCAGCATTTTGATGGTGGTGGACTTGCCGGCCCCGTTCGGGCCGATGAAACCGAGCAGCTCGCCCGCCTCCATCTGGAACGAGAGCTTGCGTACCGCTTCGATGGTGCCATACTCCGGTTTGACGAGCGCGCGCAGCGAACCGCTCAACCCGGCGGCTTTATGCTTGGTCTGGAAGTTTTTTTGCAGATTGGTGACCTGGATGGCTGACATGGTTTTCGTGATAGTCGATTATACAGCCCCAAATGAAAAAGCGACCAGGCACGACCTGGTCGCCCATGTACTTCAGAGAATTTTACTTCTCACCGATTTTCCTTACGCTGCCAGCGCCGCTGATGGTCTTGCTGACGGTTGGATTCCCATAATAGTCTATCGATCCAGCACCGCTGATGCGCGCATCCAAATCGCGCTCGACCCACAGGGTAGCATTGCCTGCCCCGCTGATGTGTAGTGCGGCGGTCTGGGCCTGGAGATCGCCGCCGTTGAAATTACCGAAGCCACTGATGCGCAAGTTAACCCCGTCAGCCGTACCGTCAGCATTGACGTTGCCCGCACCGCTCAGGGTGCATGTCAATTGGCCGACGTCGATGCCTGTCAAAACGACATCGCCTGCGCCGCTAACTGTGACTGTCAGTGTATCGGTTTCCAGGCCTTCAATATGCAATTTCCCGGCACTCGAAAAGGCCACTTCCCGCAAGTCGCGGACGGTAAGGGCAATCTGTACTGTTTTGGAAGGACGAACACGCTGGTTCCAGTTGCGCTCACTATTCCTGATGGTCAGCTTGCCGTCTCGCACTTCGGTCAGCAATTGGGGCAACAAGTTGTCATCCGCAGTGATCGTCAGGGAGGGAGCGTCCCCTTGCCGGATGGTTACCTCTGCGGGATATTCCACGAAGATGACTTTCAGATCGGCGACCTTGCGTGTTTCTGTCTCGATGACTCCCGAGCCGGGCTGAGAACCGCCGAGATCGGGGCCAAAGCTCCACATGGCCCAGTCCGGCGATTTGTCCCAGCCGAGTTGGGGTGCGTAGACCACTGCCAGAACAGCGCCCGCCACGACAAGCAGCGAGACCAGCATCCCTGCGAAGCGCCAATAAGCGCGCAGAATCAGTCCAACGCCGAGCGTGATAAGCAGGTAGGGTAATGTATGCGAGAGAGCCCACAAATTTGCACGTGGGACGATGCCCATGCCGATCAATAACCAAAGCACGCCTGCGGCAATCAGGACAAGCGGCCAGAAGATAGAACGCTCTTTCATTTTGTTATTCCTCCAGAGTATTTTTTCCTGAGTCGGTGTCTGTCTCTTGCGAGCGACTTGTCAGCAACCCGGAGCGCGTCAGGATGAGATACAGGCCTAACAGGATCAGTGCTGCCGGGAAGAAAATCGAGCGCAGGCCAAATGGCATGCCCGCCGTGAAGATCAGTTCGAAGAAAGCGCCGAAGATGATGAACATGATCAGCCCGATTCGCAGCACGCGCAGGCCAGCTGTACGTTGAGTCGCATTTTGACCCCAGACGCCCATAATGAAAATACCCAGGCCAACCGCCATCAAAATAACCGTCCAACCATAGGACCAGCTTTCCCAGTGGTTGGTGATGTTCTGGTAAAAAAGCATCAGGCCAATGGTCGTGATAATGCTGCCTGGGATCGCCAATCCGGATACCGACCTTCCGCCGGCGAACATGCCGACGAAGAACAGCAGACCGAATCCGATGATGAAAAAGGGCCAGAAGGTGTCCCAGAAATCGATATTCTGGAACAGCTTTCCGAGCAAGATCAGTGCGCCAAAGATGATTAGCAGGCTACCGCCCACCAACGAGCCTACATTCCGTTGAGAAGTCATTTGGATCCTCCTTCAGTGTATCTCTATCTTCTCAAAGAGAAGAGGGAAAATGGGTTGTTTTGGATGGGTGAAACCTGTCCAAAACAACCCGGCCCCGTTTTATGAAGATAGTATATTTTTCTCCTCCTATATACGCAAAATGGGCATTAAAGTTTTGCGTAACCTTGCAACTACATGGCTTCTCCTGCAAGTTATATTTTTGTACGGGTATAATTTAACTGGAAATCCAACGATCTATTCGCCAGAAGCTTTTTTCACGAGGAATATATGAAAACCTGGATTGATTTGCGGGCGGTGTTGCTCAACGCATTGATCTTCTTACTCGTGGCGTGTTCTGGTTTGAAAGCAGCACCGGCGCCCGTTTCAACGGAAGTACCGGTTTTTGTCGAAGGGCGAGCAATCGTATTAGGGGATATTTCGGATGACCCGGCGGAAGTCATAGATGGAACCCAACCCCTTGCAAATTATCTTGCAGAACGCTTGAAAGAATATGGCATCACGTCCGGGCAGGTGAGGGTCGTATCCACGATTTCAGAGATGACGCGGTTGTTAGCGAATGGGGAGGTCGACCTGTATTTTGACAGCACTTACCCTGCCACCCTCATCAGCGATGAAACCGGAGCGCAGATCATCCTGCGACGCTGGCGTTTCGGTGTTGAAGAATACCACTCCGTAATTTTTGCCAGTACAGATAGCGGGATTACATCTCTCGAAGGTTTGCCGGGACATATGATTGCCATGGATGCGCCTTACTCTACCTCCGGTTTTATGTTGCCGGCGGTTGCAATGCTGGAAAGCGGGCTGAATCTCGTTGGCAAGCGTGGATATGGCGATGCCGTCGCAGCGGACGAAGTCGGGTTCGTATTCAGCTACGACGATGAGAACACCCTGCAATGGGTTTTGAACGGATTGGTTTCCGCCGGGGTGACGGATGATTACAATTTCGATGTCGCTTTCCCTGCCGAGGTGACCCAAAAGCTGGTCGTCCTGACCCGAACAGAATCGACGCCTCGACAGGTTGTTCTCGCGCGTAAAGGCCTGGAGCCTGAACTTTTGGAAGCTATTAAGCAGGTTCTGATCGGCATTGATGAAGATGAGGCCGGACTACCAGCGTTGGATGCTTTTCAGACCTCGCGTTTTGACGAGTTTCCTGAAGGGATCGACCAGGCAACCAGTCGTATGCGCGAGATGATGGAAATCGTGCAGGATATTTCACTTCCATAAGGTGACATCATCTTCGAGATTATAAGTGAGTGCGCTCAAACGCTATTGGCTGAATCTTACCTTGGGCAGCAAGATTGCCAGTCTGATGAGCGGCCTGGTGATGCTGGCTGTTTTTGCGCTTACGTTTCTTTCCATCGAGCGCGAACGAACCAGTTACCGTCAGGAGCTGGTCAACCAGGCTGACCTCTTTCTGGAAACGACCGCGTTGATGCTGCGTGACCAGTTGTATTTCATCGAGTTGGACGAATTGGCCGATATTGCCCGGGTCGTGAGTGACAATCCCAACGTTACCATGTTCGTTGTGTATGACGCCAAAGGGGTCGTCCTGGTGGATTCTTCGAGGCCAGGATTGTTTTTCTCCCAAACAGTTGATCCTTTGGGACAAATCCTGGTCGAGCTCCCTGCGCAGGATATGTATCTGGATTGGCAGGCCGATCAACTGCTGGCAGGTCGTTCTGTGGTATTGGGGAACCAGTCCATTGGCGCGGTTGCAACAGGGCTTTCCACAGCTCCCCTCAATCAAAAAATTCTGTCGATCACGTACCAGGGCCTCCTGCTGGCTGTCCTGACCCTGGCGATCGGCGGAGGGATGACGATTCTGTTAGCGCGCCAGATCACCCTGCCGTTGAGCGAGTTGGCCAATGTTGCCTCCAGGATGGCGGCTGGAGATTTGTCCCGCCGGGTTGCGCCGCGATCGGGCGACGAAGTCGGCCGCCTCGCAACCGCCTTCAACGAAATGGCAACGGGGTTGCAGGAGCGGGAATGGCTGCGTGACATGTTTGGTCGATTTGTCAGCCAGGAAGTGGCAAATGCAATCCGTGACGGACAGGTCAAGCTGGAGGGCGAAAACAGGCATATTTCCGTTTTGTTTTGTGATATCCGGCAGTTTACCGATCTTTCTGAACATCGCACCCCTGAAGAAGTGGTCTCATTGCTGAACGAGTTTTTGCCTGTTGTGGTGCACTCGGCGCAAAAAAATGAGGGAACTGTCAATAAATTTGGCGGCGACAGTACTTTGATCATCTATGGTGCGCCACGAGCTATAAAGGACAGCGCCTATCATGCTGTCCTGACTGCGCTGGATATACGCGCTGGTGTGGAAAAAATGAATGCAAGACTTGCCGAGTCGCTTGAAAGCCCCTTACGCGTTGGATTTGGCATCAATACCGGGATTGCCCTGGCTGGCGCGGTCGGTACACAGGAACGGCAGGAATACACCGTCATCGGCAACACGGTCAACTTGGCCGCGCGTATCGACGGACTTAATAAGCAATTCCCTGACAAGGATATATTGATCAGCGAGTGGACCTATGAAGCGCTTGGCGACCACCGTGATGAGCTCGAACTGGTTTTCCTCGGCACAGTGCCAATTCGCGGAAAAAGCGCGCCGGTGGGGATCTGGTTTGTTAAAGGAAAACGCTAACCAGATGTGTTTTTGTGATAAAGTAATGCAAAATGAAAAGAATAATTCCTAACCTTGCCATTGTGTTTTTCTTGAGCGCCTGTTCCATGAACGATGTGATTGCTTTGCTGGTGACGCCCACCATGCCGCCAGCGCCTGTCGCGACCGAAACTCCCACTGTCTATTACACGCCCAGCCAGACACCCACCATCACACCTGTACCCACTTTTACTTCTACACCGACGCTGGCGGGCGTTCGTGATTCGTTCGATACTCCAGAGGAGGGGAACCAGCCTCTGCCGACCCTTATCCTGGTTCCCACTGCGACACCCGCGCCGCCGATTTCGTTCTTCAGTGAACCGAACTCCCTGATCCTTTCGATCGCTGTCAGCAGCGATACTCTTTTTTGGGGATATTGCGAGGCCCCCAAGTATGTCGATTTCGATGTCCGGCTGGCCAATAACTTGCGAGTCGTTTATGTATTGCTCTTCCTGCGCCTGGTAGATAAGGGAGGAAATCAGTCCACGGCCTGGGGCGGAGGGGCGATCATGAAAGAAATCGGAGGGAGTACCTATACATACCGCGTTACGCCCCAGAATATATCCCATTACAGTGAATTCAAGGATGCGTGGATACAATACCAGGTTGTTGCCGCAACCGGCGGCTTGAAAATACTGGATAGTTCCCCGGTCTACAGGGAATCCCTATCGCTGAAATGGTGCCTCCCGGTCGAAGTGGAAGAGTAAACTTTGGAAATCGATTTTCCTGGTGAATTGATCCGTTACCTTCAAAAAGCAGGCCGTGTGGTTGCCTTGACCGGTGCGGGTGTTTCACAGGAGTCCGGGTTGCGGACGTTCCGTGATGCGCAGACGGGACTATGGGCACAATACAAACCGACCGACCTGGCATCCCCCGAAGCCTTTGCGCGCGACCCCAAACTGGTTTGGGACTGGTATGCCTGGCGACGCGAGGCGATCAAGGGGGTACGACCTAACGCCGGTCACTACGCCCTGGCGAACATGGCGCGTCATATTTTGGACTTCGTCTTGATCACGCAAAATGTGGATGGCCTGCACCGGATGGCGGGCAGCCCGAACGTCATCGAGCTGCACGGCAACCTGCAGCGAGTAAAATGCTCCTCGTGTGGTCAGCAAGCTGAGGAATGGAATGATGCGGATGATAGTGTCCCTTGCTGCACATTTTGTGGAGGATTGCTGCGTCCGGATGTGGTTTGGTTCGGCGAGCCGTTGCCACGCGCTGAATTGGAATCCGCGGTGGAAGCAGCGCGTTCATGTCACTTGTTCTTCTCGATTGGTACCTCAGGCGTGGTACAGCCCGCGGCTTCACTGGCTTATGCAGCGCACAACCGGGGCGCGGTGGTTGTCGAAGTCAACGCCGAGCCGACCCCACTAACCCCGAAAGTAGACTTTGCCTTTCATGGAAAATCAGGGGATATCCTGCCTGCCCTGGTGCGGGCGGTGTGGGGTTAGCCAAGCTGTATGACTGCTCCGGCGCGTGGGGGAACCGTTATTTGTAGGATATTGTTTTCAAGGTGGGGATGCACATCCGGGCCAAAGATCGTTGCAGGACTATACTGAATATTACTGGACGTTTCGATCGGGAAAGTTAACGTTTTGTCGCTCTCACCGGAATTCAGGACAACAACGCACGTTTGGCCTTGATATTGGCGGGCAAAAGCAAAGACAAGGCCTTCACTGTACAGGCGGTGGTATGACCCACGCCGTAGCACCTGGTGTTCTCTGCGCAAAGCGATGACTGCCTTGGTGTAATTCAATATATCGCCATTCCAACGTGACTCATCCCAGGGAAACCCCTTGCGACAGTCGGGATCATGCGCGCCGGTAAGGCCGATTTCGTCACCGTAATAGATGCAAGGTGCTCCGGGATAGGTGAAGAGGAAAAGCAGGGCTAATTTCAAGGAGGGAACATCGTTGCCGACGCAGGTCAGGAAGCGCGGCATATCATGGCTGTCGATCAGATTGAGCTGGGAACGGGTAATTTCCGGACTGTAAAGGTTGGTCAGGCGGTCGATTTCGTTGGCGAACCAGGCTGCGTCCATGGTGGGATGGATACGTCCCTGCAAACCGCCTGCTTGGTTGACGATTGCCATGTCTATATGTGCACCGCCACAGAAGCTTATAACGGCAGCAGTAATCAGGTAGTTCATGACCGCATCGAACTGGTCGCCGTGTAGCCAGCGCTGGGCCTCGTGCCAGACCTCGCCAACGATATAAGCCTCGGGGTTGATCGTTTTTATCCGGCGGCGGAATTCCTGCCAGAACGTGTCATCGTTGATCTCGCCGGGAACATCCAGCCGCCAGCCATCGATGCCAAACCGGATCCAATATTCGGCCACGCCAAACAGGAATTCACGCACCGCGGGCGTATTTACATTGAATTTTGGCAGAGCAGGAAGATCCCACCAGGCCTGATAGCCCAGGGCGCGTAAGCTACCCTCTCCGTTTTGCAGGGCATGCAGCTCTCTGGTGGCGGGATACGCGCCCCAACGGCGGCGTCCCTTCAAACGCTCCGGATCGAAATAAAACCAATCTTTGTAGGGAGATCCCTCGCCGTTTTCCAGCACATGATGGAATTGCCAGAATCCGCGGCTGGCGTGGTTGAAAACCCCATCCAGGATGATCCGCATGTTACGGCGATGAGCCTCATCCAGAAGCAGCCGCAGGGCTTCATCGCCGCCCAGCAGGGGATCCACACGGTAGTAATCATAGGTGTGGTAGCGATGATTCGAAGCGGAGGCAAAAACGGGATTGAAATAAAGCGCCGTAATTCCCAGATCCTGCAAATAGTTCAGCTTCTCGGTCACGCCGTACAGGTCGCCACCCTTGAAGCCGTATACCGTCGGTGGAACATCCCAAGGCTCGAAGCCTAGATCGGGCAAGCGTTGGCTGCGGGCGAAACGATCGGGGAAGATTTGGTAGAAGATTGCGTCTTGTACCCAGTCAGGTGTGGTCATACTACTCTCTTTCTGCGACGATTTTTTGGATGATGAGCCAAAAAAACAGGAGCGGTCTATGTAGGCGACCGCCCCTGTTGATTCATGCGGGGCTGTTTATCCTTGGATGCTATCAGAAGTCAATACGCTGACAACTTGCTTCTGAAGGGTAATGCAGGTAACTGTCTCAGGGAATGCAACGATGACTGCCATGACTGTGCTGAAATTTTAACGAATAGCCTCTTCTGTTTCAGCGTCGAATATGTGGAAATTATCCATGTCAAAGGCAATTTGGGTTTTTTCCCCAACGCGCATGTTGGAGCGCGGGTCGACGCGGGCAACAAATGTATTTTGCCCGCTAACCATATGCAGAAAGATTTCGTTCCCCATCAGTTCCGTCACATCCACCTGCGCTTCGACTTTCTCGGTATGGATATTGGGTGGGATGAAATGGGGATCATGGATGTTCTCGGGCCGAATTCCGAAGATCACGTTCTTGTTTTCGTGGCCCTGGAATGGTTTGGCATTCTCGGCTGGGATTGCAACTGCAAATGAGCCAGTATCCACCATGAGCTTGCCATCATCCCGGCGCAACTTGGCAGGGAAGAAATTCATTGCCGGGGAGCCGATGAAGCCAGCGACGAACAGGTTGTTAGGCTTATCGTATAGATGTTGTGGATTGTCCACTTGTTGGAGTATGCCTTTATTGATGACTGCAATGCGGGTAGCCATGGTCATCGCTTCCACCTGATCGTGGGTCACGTAGATGAAAGTGGTCTCCAGGCGTTGATGCAATTTGCTGATCTCAGCGCGCATTGCCACTCTGAGCTTGGCGTCAAGGTTCGAAAGTGGCTCGTCGAAGAGGAAGACTTTGGGTTCGCGCACAATGGCACGTCCGACAGCAACGCGCTGGCGTTGACCACCCGAAAGCTGGCGTGGTTTACGATCCAAGAGTTCTTGAATGCCTAGAATTTCAGCAGCCTCGTTCACGCGGCGTTTGATCTCGTCCTTGCTGAATTTGCGCAGTTTCAATCCAAAGGCCATATTGTCATAGACAGACAGGTGAGGATAGAGCGCATAAGATTGGAAGACCATGGCAATATCACGATCTTTGGGCGCTACATCGTTCACCACGCGGTCGCCAATCAATATCTTGCCTTCACTGATCTCTTCGAGCCCTGCCAGCAGGCGCAGAGCCGTGGTCTTGCCACAACCTGATGGGCCGACCAGCACCAGAAACTCTTTGTCAGCGACTTCAATGTCCATGTCGTTGACGGCGACCATGTCGCCAAATCGTTTGTACACGTGATCGTACGTTACACTAGCCATGTTTTCCTCCAGTCGTGAGAATATAGTGTTTATATTATACTCATAAAGAAATAAAAAACACAGAGTGAAGGACTCTGTGTTTTTCTAAGACATTCCTCAGGTTAGTGACAATTTGTTCTTATCCCTTAAGGGCTCCGGCCAGGACACCACGGATGAAATATCTCCCCAAAAACAGGAAGATCAATAATGGGACAGCAACGGTTAGCAGCGAAGCTGCCATTTGAAGGTTGTAAGGTGAAATCGTACTTCCCTGAGTCATGGCCATTGCTACTTGAACCGTTTGCGTTTTTGGCGTGACCAATGTCAATCCAATGAAGAATTCATTCCATACCTGTGTAAAGATGATGATAGCTACAGATGCATAGGCAGGTAGGGAGATAGGTACAACGATATTGAAGAATATCTGTATCTTGGACGCACCATCCACTTCAGCGGCTTCTTCCAGCTCTCGCGGGATACCCAGGAAAAAGGTTCCCATCAGCACGGAAGCCAATGGCACATTGATGATCATGTAGCATAGAATTAACCCAAAGTGTGAATTGATTAACCCAGTCTTGGCTGTTATCGTGGTTAGAGGGATAATCACAGCTTGGTATGGTAGATAGAGGGCGATGCCGACCAGGATGAAGACAACGCGAGTAAAAGTAGACTTAGCGCGGCTAAGGTAATATCCTCCCAAGCCTCCAAAGAATGCTGTTAAGAATGTAACAGTGACCGTAATTACTGTCGAATTGAAAATGGGGCGCTGCATAGGGATTAGGAAATCCCGGCTTCCAAACAAGGCATCAGCGTAATTCTTAAATTGTGGTTGATTGGGGAACGCCAAGTATGTCCTCTGCGTAATTTCTGGCAGCGTTTTCAGTGAGTTGGTGATCATGACATAGATGGGCAGAATATATGCGCAGGTTAAAATAATGAGGACTACCAGGACAATTATCCTAAGGGATGCATTTTTACTTTTCATTCGAACCACTTCCTAAAGGCATAAATAGTGTATGGGATAACGAGAATGAACGCTATGAGGAAAATGATCACGCCAATCGCTGCGCCTGCCGATGCCAGACGTTGATCGTATGCAGTGACAATCATATTCGTAGCAAGAACATCCGTTGCAATGCCTGGCCCCGTCCTGGTTACGATCCATACAATATCAAAAACTTTTAAAGAACTTATGAGAAGGAGCGACACTAATACCATGAGACCTGCACGGATATTGGGGATGATCACCGCAAAAAGGATTCTGAGTTTGGAAGCCCCATCGACAGTTGCGGCTTCGATCATTTCTTGTAATTCAGTGGTGCGAAAGGAAGATTGAACAATAATGACAGAAAAACCTAAATACTGCCAGATGAAAATCACAATCAACCAATAAGTAGCCATGGTTGGATTGTTGGTAAACGTAAAAGGAGATTGAATACCCAAGGATCCAAGTATGGTGTTGAACACACCCTTTTCCGGTTGATACATCCATGACCAAATCGTTCCAGTTACTACAAAAGACATGGCTACGGGATATAGGATGAGTGTTCTGACATAAGCTTCAACGCCTCGGTAAGGGGCTAGTTCTAGAAGATAAGCCAGAAAAATGGCGGCCATTGCAGTAGGCAGCACCCCTAAAATCAGCCATTTCAGGTTGTTTTGAACGTCGACCCAAAAACGAGTCTGGCCGAATAAGAATTTGTACCATTTTAGCCCGGTGAAAGTGTAATCTACATTGATATTGATCCAGTCCGCCATGGAGACATAAAAATTCCAAACCAGTGTGCCGTACAGAATGAGCAAGAAAAGAAGCAAGGGCAGTGTAAAGACTAGGAATTCTGAAATGGCTGCCCCAATTCTTCGGCGTTTATGGGTTCTTGTATCAGACATATTTTTCACCTGTGACTGAATATTTTACCCGATAAGAAGGACAATTCCCTTTTCTATCCGAAATCAGATAGGGACACATGAAGAACATGTGTCCCTATCTGATGATTATACTACCGACCCAATGGAATTCTCATACCCAAAAGGTAGTAGTTCTTTGCTGACTTTTACGGCCACTTGTACCAAGATGCCCCTTCCTTGACATTGAAGGTTGTCATCATATCGGCTGTTGCCTTGATAGTCCCTTCAATATCTGGGGTCGTATCGGCGAAGAAGGTCGAGATGATCACCCGGTACTGCACCTGAGCAGCGTTAGGCAGGATGGTGCCATGCTGATCCAAGATCAGCTTGTCAGGATTCTTGCTGACGAATTCCTGCATTTCCTGACGGATGGGATCCGGGAACTCTGTCGGGTCGATATCGGTGCGAGCAAACAAACCACCCTGGGTGACATCGGTCGGAATTTGAAGCTCAGGCGAGGCTACAACACTCAGCCAAGCGTAGCATTCTTCTGGATTGGGAGCACCAACGGTGCAACCATAGGTGTCCGGGTGGAAAAGCAGGATGCGTTCAGGCTTAGTGGGGTAGTTCACAGCGCCGAAATCAACGCCCGGTTGCCAGTTGGAGCCCTTGACAAACGCGCCGATGGCCCAGGTGCCCATGATGGTCATGGCTGCCTGTTCGGAGCCAACTGCGCTGACGGCCTGGTCCCAGGTGAGGCTCGAGTGATCGCTCATGTTCGAATACTGCTGCAGGGCGGCGAACTTCTCAAGTGATTCCTTGAAAATGGGATCATTAGCAACGTCGATTTCGCCCTTGAAGAACTTGACATAGTACTCGGGGCCACCCAATTCCATCATGATGGTGTCGAGCACGAAAACGTCAGACCAATTGTCCTTGGAACCAACCGCGAGGCAGACCATATCTGGCTTGGCAGCTTTGATCGCCTCACAAGCGGCGACAAACTCATCATAGCCAGTTGGGGCAGCGAGACCCAGCTCGTCGAACAGTTTCTTGTTGTAGTACAGAATATTCTCCAGATGCATGTTCAACGGCACAGAATAGGGATGCCCGTTAATGGTAACTGCATTGAGCAGCGGCTTGGGGATCTTGCTGGCATAGTCGTTCTCGGCATAGAAATCATCCAAAGGTTCCAGAACATTGCTGTCGACATAGTCCTTTAGTTCTGCGCCACCCAGGGTCTGGAACGTGTCTGGTGGGATACCAGCGGTAATGCGGGCTTTGAGAACAACGCGATGCTCGGTCCCACCGCCACCCGGAACTGGATTCTCTACAACTGTGATATCCGGGTATGCAGCGTTTAAAGCTGCAAACATGGCATCGGCCGCCTCGCGCTCGCCGGGCGCTGTCCACCAGTGGAAGATTTCCAGTTGCTTCTCTTTGGGTTCGGGAGTTGCTGTAACGACGACCGGTACTTCCACTTTGACTTCTTTTGTCTCAACAACTGTTACTGGTGTGGGTGCTGGCCCACAGGCAGCAAGCACAGTCGTTGCGATCATCAGTACAGCGATCAGGCTGTACCACATTTTCTTGGACATGTTTCTTCTCCTTTACAAGTTTGAATAAAGTGTAGACAACTAGCATAACAGTTTATTGGTTTCCTTGATCACCTCCTATCAACAAGAGTGGGATTGGACAGGATGTCATCGACCACGATGCTGGCTGCCCCAACCAATACAGCATCCGTTTCAAAGCTCGATAAGAGAATATCAGCATTCGGGCTGGTGTCTGTGAGGGTGTGTTGTGTAGCTGTGTCTTTGATAGCAGGGAGAAGATATTTCCCAAAAATACTCATTGAGCCCCCAAGGATTATTTTTTCTGGATTAAAGATATCGATTAAACTTGCGAATCCAAGTCCCAAAGCTGTTCCTACTTCCGTAAGCGCTTCGAGAGCCACTATGTCGCCTTCAATTGCCGCCTGTTCGATGATGGATATGGAAAGAGGGGTGTTTTGCGTTTCAAGCAAGCGGGGTATGATACTCTCTCTGTTCTCTTCCAGATGGGATTGTACTCTTCGAATGATAGAGTGCTGGTTTGCATAAGTTTCCCAACAGCCCCGGTTGCCGCAGTGACACAAAATCTGGTAAGGTTCTGCAACAATGGGGGTGTGCCCAATTTCCCCAGCGAAACCATCTTTACCTCGATAGAGATTTCCGTTCAAAAACAAACCGCCGCCGATCCCTATGCTGACGACCACAAAAATGAAATCGTCGCTTTTTCGGGCTGCGCCAAACAGATGTTCCGCCACTGCCGCAGCATTAGCGTCGTTTTCTACATAGACATTCAATCCAGTATGTGCAGAGAAAATCTTTCTCAGGGGAACATTTCGCCATTGCAGGTTTGGGGCGAAAACCAGAACCCCCCGCTCCAAATCGACCGTTCCGGGCACGGAAAGGCCAAGTCCTAAACGAGAGAGATTATGCTCATCACAAACCTGGATTGCCTGGTCGGTCAGTTCCATGATTTTAGCTAGTGTTATTTCCTGCGTATCGGTCGGTTTTACGCTGGAGAATTTTCGCCAGATAATCTTGCCTGTAAAGTCTGTCAATGCGATTAAGACAAAATCAACCCCTAACTCAGCGCCAATGATTCCGCCAGCTTGGGGATTGATTTCCAATAGGGTAGCAGGACGACCGGTTCCAACCGAATTGGTGCCGGTCTCGTGAATGAGTTTTCGCTCCAAAAGTTCTGCGACCAAACTTGAGACGGTGGATTTATTTAGGCCTGTCGCCTGGGCAATTTGCGCACGTGATACCGGCGCTTCGTTGTGGATATAGCGAAGCACCAATGAGAGGTTTAATTCACGTACGAGAGCCTGATCGGCTGAGTTTTTCTTGGGCATTGGGGAGTTAGTATGTTGTAGCAACCAACTAATTAAATTATATAATACCTGTCTCCTTTGTCAATCTACGGGAATCTTAAAAAAACCGAGAAGCCAAGGACCTGCGCTTCACCTTGTTTTTCGCCGTAAAATTGTTGCCAGACTGAGGATCAATACAAGATTAGGGTAACAGGATAGTCCATTTGGCGCTTCGCTTTTATTCTCTGGAAAAGATCCTGCCAACAGCGCCATTTTGGTGGCATTCTCGCCTGTGCAATTGGCACCGCCGCTCTCGGGGCAGCGGTTCACCCGAACACAGGTGTCATCGTCCGCAAGAACATAGTCCGTCATACCGCGTACCAAGATTCCTTCCACCTGGTAAGTAACCGTATTGATAACCGGAGAGCCAGAGTTGCTTCCGAAGGTATCAAGGTTTGTGACAAAGAACGGGTTGTTGACATCGTTGCTCATGACATGTGCGTCGGCTGCGATCTTTTGGGGCAACCCTGAAGGGTACCCCAGCACAGCCACAGCATCTTGCGCCTTGAGATGGTCTTCCGTTGCATAAATAAGACCGGGCCGACCGGTAGGTCGGTCCAGCTTGATGATCGCGAAATCCAGGTATTGATTTTCCTGACTGGGGTCCACACGCACAATGACTTCTGCGCACTCGAAGACGTTGTCTCTCGTCAAGGACGCCAGGGAGCCATCGGACTCCATTTGGAAGCCAAACACAATGCTGGTATCGGAACAAGGCGCTTTTGTGAGGCAGTGCCCGGCGGTCACAAGCACGTCTTCCCCAACCAGGAATCCAGTACAAAAGCCCGGAGCCATCTGGGAGGCAAATAGTTCCTCAGCGCACATCGGTCCACGGAACCCGCTGACCAGCCATCCCATCTCGCTCATTTCATTCAAAGTATAACCGTCCAGCGTGACTGCGTTTCCTGAGACATTCACCTGTCTTTTGTGGACAAAAACAGCCACAGAGCCTGCCATTTCTTTCAGCTTCGAATCTGGAAATTGAAACAGCTCGGTGCGCGAATCCTGACCATACTGAACTGGCAACCCTTCGCTGGGTTCTGCTGGCTGCGTTGGTTCTTCGGGAGCCGCTGGCGCTTCCGGGGCGGCAGGCACTTCTGTAGCGGGTGCGCCTGCACAGGCGGAAAGGATTGCCAGGAACAGAATTGAAAGGGCGAAAAACGGCAAGAATTTCCTGGACTTATTAACTCGAATTCCTGTGCGCATGGAGAACCTTTTTAAGGGATAAATTCAGATGTAGGGTATGACGATGAGGCACGAGCTCTTCGCCATTTCGTGATCGATACCTGAATTTGGAAATGAGAGCAATGATGCTAGTATAATCCACTTTCACAACCCTGTTCTTTTGAGGCCTTTTTGACCCACTTCGAATCCCCTGAATTTGACCCCCGTGATCGTAAACGTTTCGCGTTCCACGCTACATCGTTTCGTAAGGTTTTGGTGACCATCTTGCGGCTGATCTTTCGATTGCTCATGAAAATGGAGGTGCAAGGGCTTGAAAATCTACCTCCCAACGGTCCGTTGGTGATTGCCTGCAATCATGTCACCAACTTCGACGTCTTCCCGATGCAATTTTCCCTGCCGCGCCCCATCTTTTTTATGGCCAAAGCCGAATTGTTCAAATTTCCGCTTATGGATGTAGCCCTGCGCGACCTGGGCGCCTTCCCGGTCTATCGTGGCGAAAAAGACGCCTGGGCGATGCGACATGCCTGCAAGGTGCTGGAACACGGACAGACGCTGGGGATGTTCCCGGAGGGGACGCGCAATAAGGGACGTGGATTACGCGTTGCCAAGACGGGGACAGCACGCCTGGCAATCGAGGCCAACTGCCCGGTTGTACCGATGGTGGTGACCGGCACCGACAGGTTCTTCAAGCGCTTTCCGCACCGCGCAACCGTGACCGTGACCCTGCTCCCGCCATTGCAGCCGCAGCCCGGCGAAACACCGCTTGCGCTAACCGACCGGGTGATGTTCGATATGGCAGCCGCTCTGCCGGAAGAATTGCGCGGGGTGTATGCTGATATTCCGAGAGGGTTTGGGAATTAAACCGAATATCTTTCGACCGAAGGATTCACTTTTTGGTATAAAAACCATATTGACGGTCGTTCGTGTTTGTCGAATCCGTCTTGGCGCCAGGCGAGGGTCATTAGCGAGGAAATCAGCTCCAGGTCGGCCTCAGCAAGCCCGGGTCCGGTTTGATCGGCGGCGGGGTTGAAGAATCCGTACATCAACCAGTAGCCGCCTGGGGCCAGAACCCGCTTAAGTTCTGAGAGATAGTCCGCTTTTTTCTCCCCCAGGCTGTGAAAACAACCGATGTCCAGCGCCAGGTCGAACGGACCATTGATGCCGGTTAGATCCGTAGCGTCACGCACAAGCAGTTCAGCCTGGATGCCTGCTTTTTGGGCTTTGCGTTTTGCCATTCTGATCGCACGTGGGATGAAATCCACGCCCGTGACCTGCCAGCCGGCCTGCGCCAGGGTGACGATGTTGGTGCCCGTACCGCACCCGATGTCGATTGCCTTGCCGGGGGGGTGGGTTGCAATGAATTCGAGCAATTCCGGCGGGCTGATGCCGCTATCCCAGGGTGGATTGGAGCAATACCACAAGCTGAAGGAAAGACGACGCAGGAAGTTACGCATGTTCATTATTACAAAGGCGCAAAATTATTGTGCGTCTTTGCGACTTTGTAGCTTTGTGATTCCTCACTCCACGCTTTCGCGAACCCGCTGCGGGTTCAGCCCACCCACTTCGCGCCATAGCTCTTTTCCTTCCGCATCGAAGAAGATGAACGTGGGCGTGAAGCCAAAGCCATACACGGGGGCCAGTTCGCGCCCGACTTCTTCCTGCACGTTCAAGCGGATGATCAGCAAGCGATCGCCAAGTTCATTTTCGAGTTCGTCCACGACGGGCTTCAATTGCGTGCAGCGAATTCAGTAGGGTGATTGGAACTCGAGCAGCACCGGCTTGCCTGCCCCGATCATCTCCTGGACCATGCGCGCATCGTCCATCAGGGGTGTTTGCCTGGGGTGTAGCATGGTCCACGCCAGCGCCAGTCCGAAAAGCACCACGCCCAGAGCAATGAAATTCCCCGCTTTGGGTTTATGCCTGAACAGGATGAGCACCATTAATAAGATGAGCGCGCTAGCCATCCAAAGAGCAGAATATTGGTTTATGATCTGGTTCATTTCTGTCACTTCATAGTTGTGATGGTTCACACTTTGACAATTCGAGGCTCTTCACTTAGAATCAGGCGGCTATTATTATCCCAACTCATAAGAAAGGTGATCGATGAAAGAGTATACCACTGAGTTTCTGCGCAATATTGCGTTGGTTTCGCATGGTGGCGCGGGCAAATCCATGTTAGCAGAAGCGTTTCTGCATTTTTCCGGAGCTACCACGCGTCTTGGCAAGGTCGAGGACGGGACAACTGTATCCGATTACGATGAAGAAGAAATTCGTCGCCAGATTTCCATCTACACCAGTGTGATCCCTGTAGAACACCGCGATTGTAAAATAAACATTTTGGACACACCGGGTTATACCGACTTCGTGGGAGAGGTCATTTCGGCGCTTTCGGTGGCGGACGGAGCCGTCGTGCTGGTCGATTCTGTTGCCGGTTTGGAAGTGGGCACTGAGATTGCCTGGCAATACGCGGATCATTTCAAATTACCTCGCTTTGTGGTCATCAACCGACTCGACCGTGACAACGCCAATTTCACCAAAGCCCTGGCAAGCGTGGCGGATTTTTCTAACGCGCGCCTGATCAAGGTGCAATTGCCGATTGGCGAAAAACATGATTTCAAGGGCGTTGTGGATCTGATCAGCATGAAGGCCTATCTGGGCGATGGGAAAACCGCTTCGGATATCCCTGCTGATATGAAAGCTCAAGTGGACACAGCTTACACGGAACTGGTCGAGGCGGCTGCGGAAGGGGAAGATGCCCTGCTCGAGAAATATCTCGACAGCGGCTCTCTCACGCATGAAGAGCTACTGAGAGGCCTGAAAAAAGTTGTTTGTTCCGGTAACTTTATTCCGGTTTTATGCGCTGCCGGTGGGCGCGAGCTCGGTATAGGTCCATTGTTGAACGCGATGGTTGACTTGATGCCGTCTCCTGCGGAAACGCCCGCCCGCAAAGCCCAGGGCAAGGATGGGGAGGAAGAACTAACCGCCTCCGACTCCGGCCCGCTGGCTGCTTACGTTTGGAAGACGACCGCCGACCCGTTCGTCGGCAAGATGACCTACTTCCGCATCGTTTCCGGCTCCATACAGGCGGATGCGCGGGTCTGGAACCAGAACAAGGGTGCTGAGGAGCGTATGGCGGGTCTGCACATCCAGCGCGGCAAGGAACAGATCGCTATCAAATTGGTCCACTCCGGTGATATTGCCTCGGTCGCGAAACTGACAGTTACCGCGACTGGTGACACCTTCTGTGATAAAGGTCATCCGCTGACCATGCCAGTCCCGGAGTACCCATCGGCGCTCTACCAGGTGGCGATTGGCCCCAAAACGCAGGCGGATGCCGCCAAGATCAGTCCCTCGCTGACCCGCCTGTGCGAAGAGGATATGACCCTTTCCTGGCACAACGAACCATCCACCGGGCAGACCATTTTGCAGGGCATGGGTGACCAGCATATCGATGCGGCCATCCGCCGCGCGGAAACCAAGTTCCAGGTTGGCCTGGTCACGTTCGAGCCGAAAGTCCCATATCGCGAAGGTATCACCAGAAAAGCCTCAGCTCAATACCGCCACAAGAAGCAAACTGGTGGCGCGGGACAGTTTGGCGAAGTGCATTTGCGAATCGAACCGTACCCTGAAGATGATTTCGATTTTACGGATGAACTGGTTGGTATGAACCTGTCCAAGTCATATCTGCCTGCGATCGAAAAAGGGATTGCTGCAACGATGAAACAGGGTGTTGTGGCCGGTTATCCGATGAGCAATGTTAAGGTTATTGTGTATGATGGCAAGGAACACCCGGTCGATTCCAAGCCGGTGGCTTTTGAGATCGCCGGACGCGAAGCCTTCAAACTGGCTGTCCAGGATGCCGGTCCTGTGCTGTTCGAACCCATCATGAATATTCGCGTGGTTGTCCCGGAATCCAACATGGGCGATGTGATGAGCGATTTGAATACCCGCCGCGGTCGCGTGCAGGGTACCGAATCCGAACGCGGCAACACGGTAATCATGGCGCATGTCCCGCTGGCGGAGATGCTGCGCTACACCACCAATATCCGTTCGATCACCGGCGGGCGTGGTTATTTCACCATGGAATTCGACCATTACGAAATCGTTCCGCAGCACCTGGCAGCGGAGATCATCGAGGCCCATAAGAAAGAACTGGCTGAGAAGGAAGAATAAAATTGGATGGGCGAAAGCCCATCCTTTTTTGTAAGAAATCTGGCTGGTTCGTTGTCTACCATCTAGATTAGAGCATACGTCTTGACAAATTGGACAAAGTTTGTAAAATAAATATCGAGATATTCTAGTAACTTGTTGGAGATATGATGACTTTATATTGCTCGTGTCTGGAGCGGGGCTCGTAACCGCCGCTCCTTCTTGTACTAAAACAAACGGCCAACGATAGAAGGACGGTGGGCGACCCCGCATGTGAAGAGTATGTTCACATAGCGTTCGCACGCTGTCCTTTTTGTTTACTCGTTGGCCACCCAGGAGAATTTTTATGAAAATCGCATCCGATGTTACTGAGTTGATTGGCAACACGCCGCTCGTGCGCCTGAACCGTATCACTGCCGGCTTGCAAGCGGATGTAGTGGCAAAGCTCGAATTTTTCAATCCCGCTCACAGCGTAAAAGACCGCATTGGATTTTCCATGATCGAAGCAGCCGAAAAATCAGGCGCCTTGACCGCCGGAAAAACCATCATCGAACCGACCAGCGGCAATACCGGCATTGCCCTGGCGATGGTCGCGGCGGCGCGTGGTTACAAGTGCATTCTGACCATGCCGGAGACCATGTCGAAGGAACGCCGCATGTTGTTGCGTGCCTACGGTGCGGAGTTGATGTTGACTCCTGGCAGCGATGGCATGGGGGGCGCAATCCGCTTAGCCACCGAGATGGCAGAATCCGACCCTGACAAGTATTTCATGCCGCAGCAGTTCAAAAACCCGGCCAACCCTGAAATCCATCGCAAGACCACCGCCGAGGAAATCTGGCGGGATACAGATGGAAAAGTGGATGTGCTCGTTTCCGGGATCGGCACGGGGGGCACCATCACAGGCGTGGGTGAGATCATTAAATCGCGTAAGCCTGAGTTCAAGGCAATCGCTGTCGAGCCGGATGCCTCTCCCGTGCTCTCCGGCGGGCAAAAAGGTCCGCACAAGATACAGGGAATTGGTGCAGGCTTCGTACCGGATGTACTCAATACACACATCTATGATGAAGTCATCCGTGTGACGGACGAGGATGCCATGGATATGGCCCGCCGAATGGCAAAGGAAGAAGGCTTGTTGGTCGGCATCTCGTCTGGTGCAGCAACATGGGCTGCCCTGCAAGTGGCTCAACGCCTGGAGAGCGCAGGCAGGTTGATCGTGGTGATCATCCCGTCTTTTGGCGAGCGCTATCTCAGCTCCGCGCTCTATCAGCATCTGGCGGACTGATCTTTTAGGGAGACGAAAGTCGAAGGAGAAACATGGCGGTTGAATTAGCTTCCGTGAGTCGTGTCATGCGTCCTTTCAAGGATGCGGTAAATTATTTTTCGTTGATCCGGCGTGATATCGCTTCGGTTATCGAGCGTGACCCGGCGGCGCGCACCCCGCTCGAAGTGTTGCTGGTCTATTCAGGCTTGCATGCCATCTGGATCCACCGCATTACGCACTGGTTATGGTCACACAATATCCGCTTCCTGGCGCGCTGGCTGTCCCAACTGGCGCGCTGGTTGACTGGCATCGAGATCCATCCGGGAGCGTGCGTGGGACCGGGTTTCTTCATCGATCACGGTATGGGCGTGGTCATTGGGGAGACGGCTGAGATCGGTGCCGATGTGACCATCTATCACGGCGTCACGCTGGGTGGCACCAGCCTGAACAAAGGCAAACGTCACCCGACCATCGGGGACCGGGTCGTGATCGGAGCCGGGGCAAAGGTTTTGGGAAATATCACGGTTGGCAACGACAGCCGCATTGGTGCCAATGCAGTCGTGGTCAAGTCCGTTCCGGAAAACGCGGTGGTGGTTGGCGTCCCGGGTCAGATCGTTCGGCGCAGCGTCCCGCATACCGCCACAGACGCACCTGACTTGAACCATACCTCCCTCCCGGATATCATCGGTGTAACCCTAAAAGAGCTGCTCCAACGCGTGGACGAACTGGAAACGCGTTTGGACGGTCATGACAGCGCACACCAGCGCAGCTATGTGATGAAGGGAGAGGCTTGGGAAAGCGTGGATTATTCGATCTAACGGGTGTCGCGCAATGAACGGCGGCAAAGTCTGGAGAACTACCCTGTTTAGTGTGCTATTTTTTGCTGGAACAGGATAGAATATAGACATGGCAACCATCAAAATACCCGCCCCCTGGCGCTACTATACGGATGGATGGACAGAAGTGCCCGTAAGTGGTTCCAGTGTAGCTGCGGCTATGCAAAACCTTGTGAAGCAATATCCCGTGCTGGAGCAGCATTTATATAACGGCAAGGGTGAATTGCGGGCCTTCGTCAACCTGTTCCTGGGAGAGAACAATATCAAGGACTTGCAGGGACTTGCAACGCCACTGGCTGAGGATGATACTTTGCGCTTGGTTCCATCTATTGCAGGCGGGTAAACTGTCTAACCAAGATATACACGGATCGACCGTTTACTCCGGATGAACCGATCGTTTATTCCAAAATACAGTTCATCTGTGTTTATCTGTGGTAAATCAGAGAAACTATGTTACCTGAACTGTCACATGAAGAAATTCTGCGTTACTCGCGCCACCTGCTCATCCCCGAAGTGGGGCTGGATGGTCAGAGAAAGCTCAAAGGCTCGTCTGCATTGGTGATTGGCACGGGGGGGCTGGGCTCACCTGTATCCTTGTACCTGGCTGCGGCCGGGGTGGGGCGCATTGGCCTGGTGGATTACGACGTGGTCGACTCGTCCAATTTGCAGCGGCAGATCATCCACGGCACCGGGCGTATCGGGACCCTGAAGGTCGAATCGGCGCGCGAACGCCTAATGGACGTGAACCCCGGAATCGAAGTCGAAACCTACAACGAGCCTTTCACGTCCGAGAATGCCATGCGCATCGCAACCGGGTACGACATCCTGATCGACTGCACCGACAATTTCCCAACCCGTTACCTGACCAACGACCTGTGCGTTTTTCTGGGGGTGCCGAACGTCTACGGCTCGATCTTCCGCTTCGACGGGCAGTCCAGCGTGTTCTTTGCCAAAGAAGGACCGTGCTACCGCTGCCTCTTCCCCGAACCACCGCCGCCGGGATTGGTCCCGACCTGTGCGGAAGGCGGCGTGTTGGGCGTGCTGCCGGGCACGATCGGGACGATCCAGGCAACTGAGGCACTCAAGGTTTTACTTGGCATCGGTTCTCACCTGACCGGCAAGCTGCTCCTGTACAATGCGCTCGACATGTCCTTCGACTTTGTCACGCTTAAGAAAAACCCCAAATGCCGCGTGTGCGGGCCGGATGCGGATATCAGGGAATTGATCGACTACGAGGAGTTCTGTGGCGTTCCCGGCCATGCTCATGACGAAGGCTCTGCCGGCGCGGGCTGGGATATTACTGCCCGTGAGTTGTCCGAGCGGCTCAAAGGCAATCATCTTAAACTGCTAGATGTGCGCGAACCGCACGAATTGCAAATATCGGCACTGCCAGATGCGGTCAACATCCCGTTGGGTACCCTGGCAGCGCGGCTTTCGGAGCTGGATTCCGCCGAGGAGATGGTCATCCTGTGCAAATCTGGGACGCGTTCGGCGCGCGCGCTGGAACTACTGGTCAGCGCCGGGTTCAAGAAGGTCAAGAACCTGAAAGGCGGGATCAACGCCTGGGCGCAGGAGGTGGATAAGAGTTTGCCGATATATTAAGAATTGCTCGCTGAGCGGAGACCGAGCGCTAGCGAGGTCGTAGTCGAAGCGCGCTCGATGGGGAAGTATAGCAGTCGAAGCGCTCTTCGCCCCCCAACACCACCTGCCGGGACAGGTGTACACTGCGCTCCGCTCAAGGGCAACATTACTTTTTGCTCTGAGACGGGCTTCATGAAGCACTTCCGAAGGGAGCAGCTTGCTGCAGAGCATTTTTTATGTCTTCGCTTTCAACCCCTTCTTCATCTCCTTATGCGCCCAGCGGTAGTGACTGCTGGTGGCGGAAACGAAATAAGCTCCCAGCGCGTTCTTGTTCGTCCAGGGATATAGCCCAGGGGTGAACAGCGTTTCCTCGGACAAGCTCTCGATTGTCTTCATAACCTGGTTGTAGGAATCTCGAAAGAGCGCGAGAATCTCATCCAGGGGGCGGTCGCTGTGCTTCTGACGGATTTCCTCGTTGAGCGCCGGGAGTTGACTCCACTTATATCCCTCGGCAGGTACAACGGGTATCTCGCCGCGCTCCGTGACTGCCAGCCAGCCCAGCACCATCTGTTCCCATTCGTACAGGTGGGCCAGCACATCTTTGACGGACCATTCACCGAGCATGCCCGGTTCGATCATCTGTGCTGGTGAGAGTCTCGATAGGAATCCTTCCAGCGCCTCGTGTTCTTTCTGACTTTCGGCCAGGATTAGGGTTTTCGTTTGTGGTCTTGGCATGGTTCATCCTTGACTTTGCTGAGTGGTTTCGGTTTCAATTGCTATATTGTTCCAGTATCGTAAGAATCCGTCTGTTCCCAGTTCTTTTAGCATTTTCTGGTTTTCAAGAAAGTCCTGGCCGTACTTTTTCCAATTGCGGGCAAATACCCTGAAGCGTTGGCAAGGATACTGGTCGCACTGGTGGCAGAATTCGATCTTCTTTTCTGCACAGCACATGAAATACCTGCAATTGCGACTTTCACAGCGCTGACTGATCTCCACTCCGGGACAGGGTTTCTTATCCTTCAAATAAGTCGGGCAGCCACCGCAGAAGACACCGCAAGGCGGCACCATGCCGTTATATTCTTTCAGCATATTATATAGAGACAGGATGCCGCAAAACGGTCTTGAGCTTCTCCGGCGCTGCCTTGCGCGGGTCGCCCATGTAGATTTCGTGATGTTTGCCGCCCTTGCCGACCAGGTCCGTGTAGCCGTGCTCGCGCATGAAGGCTTGCAGCCTCTCGAGCGTTGCCAGTTCCGTGGCATAGGGACCGATGTGCATCGTCTGCACGCAGGGACCTTCCTCGAATGATTCAAGCCGCAGGCGGGCATAGCCGGGCAAGTCGCCTTTCTTCACCCGCATCTGTGCCAGTGCTTCCTCGAAGTCCGCCGGGGTGATCAGGTCGGGGACCAGGATCATCAGCGTGTAATCCCAGTTGTCTTTGACGTTTATATCGAACTTCCCGTCGCGCGCGTCCCACAGTCCCTCCAGCGCCATGACCGGGTAATCGACTGGGTCGTGGGCGCGTTTCTTGAAGGTGAACTTGAGCGTGTAGGCCGCGCCGTACAGCGCCTGCATGTTCTCCTCGAACAGCGGTGAGTTGCCCGGCTCCAGGCCGGGTTCGATCGTGCCGTCGATCATCAGGAATTTGAAGCACGGCACCTGGATGAATTCCACCTTCTTCGCTGAGGGCATATAGAAGGCTTTCAAGTCTTTTTTCAGGTCGAGGGTTTTCATATTTTTCCTTTTTGATTTTATCGGGTGGTCGAGTAGTCCTGAGCGGAGCTGCGCGTTCTTTGCACGGCGCAGTCGAAGGACGTATCGAGACCACAAATTTAAAGTTTCTAACGCCTGTTGGTTTCGATACGTCCCGCCACGAGCTCGCGGGACTACTCAACCAACGTGTATTGCTCCACCACCGCCCCCGCCCAATCGCGCACCATCTCGCGCAGCTCGGGCGGCTCCAACACGGTCACCAGGGTCGCAAAACTCAGCGAAATGGAAGCCAGCCAGGGCAGGTCCGGCGCGGACAGGACCACGTCCACGCTGCCGTCGGGATTTTCTTCCAATGCTTCCCAGATCGAGCGGTTGCTGATAGCAACGTATGCGCCTTCGGGCCTGAAGCGCAGTTTCGCGCGCATCACCATCTGATCTCCAAACTTGCTTTCCAGGTAGGCGTGGATATCGAAATTATCTGGCGGTTGGAAGGATTGGCTCAGGAGTTCCAGGCTCTGGATGCGGTCCACACGGAAGGTGCGCGGCGCATCCCGCAGGTGACAGTAACCGACCAGGTACCACCAGCCGCTGCGGTGGACCAGCGCATAAGGGTCGACCTGGCGTTCGGTCGCTTTGTCGCCGGTCGTGCTCTGGTATTGCATCTTCACACGCTGTCCTTCGCGCGCGGCACGGCGTAATTTCTCCAGCGTTGGTGCCAGCGCGGACGGGTCAGCGCGGTGCATGCCGGTGGCGACCAGCGTGCGCCGGGCCCAGGCGATCTCGTTGCGCTGCTCGTCGGGCAGCACGTTTTCCAGCTTGGCCAATGCCCCCTGCGCAGATTCCTGGTACAGTTTTCCCCACATCTCGCTCACCAAACTCGTCCCCAGGTAGAGGGCGACTGCCTCTTCGGGCGTGAAGATCAGCGGCGGCAGCTTGTAGCCGCGTACCAGCGAGAAGCCGCCATACGGACCGCGCTCGGCATAGATGGGGATGCCCATCTCGTCTAGCATGCCGAAGTAGCGGTGCAATGTGCGGACGGAAACGCCCAGCTTCGCGGCCAGGTCAACGGCTTTTTGATTCGGCTGGCGTTGCAAACTCATGATCAGGGTGATCAGACGGGTGGCGGTGGTGCTCATGGAGGGTTCTTTCTGTTTGTAGTATAGAATAGATATATGACAAATTATGACATATATTATGATGGGAAAACCATCCTTTTTGACACAAACAACGCAAATTGATCTAATAAGCCGAATGGTCAAAACATTTGTGAAATTCGCCGGATTCGTGGTGTTTACGTTGATCAACCCATTGGAACCTTATCCTCTTGGGGTAAAATATCGCCAACCAAAAAGGAGAGAACATGTCCGTTTTATCCCCTTCTGACGAGAAACGTGTCTACGATACTATCCTGGGCGCGATCGGCTGGACGCCGCTGGTGCGCTTGGGGCGCATCGCGCATGAGTTGGCCTGTCCGTTGTACGCGAAAATGGAATTGCTAAATCCGGGTGGCTCGGTCAAAGACCGGGTGGGGCTGTACATCATCGAGCAGGCCGAGGCGCGCGGCGAACTCAAACCGGGCGGGACAGTGGTGGAGGCCACCAGCGGCAATACCGGCGTGGGGCTGGCCATCGCCTCCGCGCTCAAGGGGTATAAAACCATCTTCGTCATGCCGGACAAGATGTCGAACGAGAAGATCCAGTTGCTGCGCTCCTACGGGGCCAAGGTAGTCATCACGCCCACAGCGGTCGCGCCGGAGGATCCGCGCTCGTATTACGAGGTCGCGAAAAGATTGGCGCATGAAACGCCCAACGCCATCCTGGCCAACCAGTACCACAACCCCGACAACCCGAAAACGCACGAGCTGCAGACCGGGCCGGAACTGTGGGAGCAGACTGAAGGTCGCGTGACCGACCTGGTCATCGGCATGGGTACGGGCGGCACCATTTCAGGAGTGGGACGCTATCTCAAGGGCAAGAATCCCGCGATTCGCATCGTGGGCGTGGACATCGAGGGCTCGATCCTGAAGGAAATCTGGGAAAACAAGGGCGTCATCCCGCCGGGCGTGCAGGCAACCACCTACAAGCTGGAGGGCATCGGCGAAGATTTCCTGCCCTCCACGACCGACCTTTCGGTAGTGGACGAGATCGTGCGAGTCAACGACCGCGAAGGTTTTTTGTGGGCGCGCCAGTTGGTGCGTCAGGAGGGGATCTTTACCGGGGGGTCCTCGGGCGCGGCGCTGGCCGGTGCCATGAAATACTGTCGCAAGCTGGGACCGGAACGGTTGGTCGTGGTGATCTTCCCGGACGCGGGCGGGCGCTATCTCTCCAAGTTCTACGACAACAAATGGATGCGCGAGAACGGCTTCTTGGAGCTGGAGTTTGGCGAGGTGACGCTGGGCGATCTGCTCCTCTCCAAACCAGACAAGACGCTTTATACTGCGACCCTGGGCGACCCGCTGCGCAGCGTGATGGCAGTCATGCGCGCGCATTCGATTTCGCAGATGCCGGTCGTCGGTCCGGATGGGACGCTGGTCGGCCTGCTCGAAGAGGTGGATCTGCTCAACCATCTGCTGGAGCACGAAGGCCATTCACAGGACGAAGCGATTGACGAGCTGGTTCAGCACGCCCGGGCTGTGTTCCCCCCCGAATCCAGCCTGGACGAGTGCATGCCCTCGTTGACCGAAGGGTATGCGCTGCTCGTGGTGGAGGGCGGTAAACCGGTGGGCATCCTGACCAAGATCGATGTGCTGGATTACGTGGCGGGGAAGGTATAGGACAAATTCAAACGATACCAAGATCCGAATCTAGATCCCCTGAATTCCGTTGTTTATCCCGCCCAGGATAATAGAGTCCTAAATCGGACAAGCCGAAACCAAACAGGATATACAAGATGAGCAGGATAAAAACATTGAAACCATCCTGGATATCCTGTCCATCCTGTAAATTCTTGCACAAAAAGCAAGGATTTAACTCGTAAGGTACTAAAATATTGCTCCGGGGTTAGTGAGATTCGTCACTTGACACTTCGCAAACGAATCATTTATCCTACAAAAGACTTCAATTCTGCTAATTTGGGGTGGAATGGTGCTGGGAAAAAGGGAATGGAGGTTGAGCCAGAGGTCAAGCTCTGGCTTGATATTTTCTAATTGTCGCAGTTTCAATGCTGAGAAAACCGCTTTCGAATAAAAAGGATGTTTATGCAAAAACAAACCTTTCTTATCCTGCTCAGCAGCCTGTTGATCGTAGTGCTGGCACCTCGCTGTGCGCCTGCCCCTGATGTGACTCGAGAACCCGCTGCTCCAATTGATATCCCTGCGAATGACGTTCCCGGAGCTGTCACCTTGACCCTTTCTGACTGGCATCTGACGGAGCCGCACTGGGAAAAAGCCATTCAAGAGATGATGCTCGTTTTTGAGAAGGAAAATCCCGGCATCCAGGTGCAGCTGGTCCCTGTTCTTTATGCAGAAAAAGAAACCAAATATATCTCGGAAATCCAAGCTGGCGCCGGATCGGATTTGATGCATCTTCATGGCTTTTCGATCCGGTCCTTCATCGAAAAAGGATTCTTATACGATATCACCCCTTTTATTCGACAGGAGGGCAAAACATCCTGGGGGGGTGATTTCATAGAAACCTGGTATCCCCAGACGGTCGAGTTGATCGAATATCAGGACAAGTATTACGGTCTCCCCAGTGATTTCATGTCGATGGTATTGTTTTACAACAAAAGCCTGTTTGTAGAAGCAGGCCTTGATCCCAACAAACCGCCCAGGACCTGGGATGAATTCTTGGCAGATGCAAAGGTCCTGACTCGAGATCGTGATGATGATGGCTTGGTGGATACGTGGGGATTTGGTACGGTCGGTTCGGTCGATCCCGGCTTCGAACTTCGTTTTACGCCAATCCTCCTGAGTCATGGCGCAGAATACCTGACTCCAGACAATAAGTGTTCGGCGCTCAATAGCCCGGAGGCCAAGGAAGCCTTCAAGTTCTTTGTGAGTCTCGTGACAGAATATAAAGTCGTTCCTCCCGGTGTGACGAGCAAGAACCCGGGTGATGTGCGCCAACAAATGGCAGACGGGCTGATCGCCATGAAAATCGGTTCTGGTTGGACAGCGCCCATCTTCTCCAGTCTAAATCCCGGGTTGGATGCTGCCGAGACGCTTGCAGCTGTGCCTATCCCGATCAAGGCGGGAAAAACCATCCAAACACCAACCACAGCCTGGGTAAGTGCCTGGGTGATCAACAAGAACACCAAGCATCCCCAGGAGGCCTGGCAACTGCTTAAGTTCATGACCAGCCAGGCTGCTGACGAAAAATGGTTCGTCGATGCGCGTGTACTCTCTGCCCGGCGTGATGTTTCCGGTGGGTTGGAGGAGAGAGGCGTCATGCCTTTCCAACCGCTCATGGATGATCCATTCTCTCAGGTCATCGCTGCAGAGCTGCCTCGTTCGAAATTCGTTCCTCAGACCAAGGAATGGCCGCAAATCATCGGAATCGTCAACCGGGCAGTTCAGAGCGGTTTTAGCGGTTCCAAGACCGCTGACCAGGCGCTACGGGAAGCGCATGAGGAGATCAACACGCTCTTGAGTGTGTATCGGCAACCTGGAGAAACCTGTCCGTCTTATTAGTAGTGGTTGTCCCAGGTATGTTTCGAGTATATCGAGGGATGAAATATGGGTTATTGGAGACATAGATTGTCATTTTTTCGCTCGATGCGTGGGGAATTGCTCCTATATTTTTTACCTTTATCACTCGTCCCCTTGATCGTTATCAGCCTCCTGGCTTATACGCAGGCGCGGAATGCCCTGCAGCAGGCGGCTGGCGATAAACTTGAAGCCGTGCGTGCCATCAAGAAAAATCAAATTGAGGGTTACCTGGCTGAACGAGAGTCTGCCGTGCAATCGACTGCAGACCTGGTCAACGTGTTAAGGCAACAAGCCTTTACCAGGCTCGAGATTGTTAGAGATGACAAAAACAGTTCCGTTGCCCGGCTCTTTAACGATTGGCAGGATGATATCAGAATGACTTCCACAAATCCTGCAATTATAAAAAGTACTGTTGATCTCTCGACCGGGATCGATGACCTGGGTTCGGAAAAAATACGAGCGCTTTATCTTGGTAATCCAACTCTTGAAGATGCAGGAGATGGAAGTGTATATAGCGCCGCGCATGGGACCTTGCATAGCTTCCTGGCAAGTTATGTCAAGGTCCAAGGGTACGAGGATATTCTTTTGATCGATACAGAAGGGGTTGTTATATATTCGGTCAGGAAAGGAACATTATTTGGCGTCAATCTGGTTGATAGTATCGACAATAGTCTTGGCGTGCTTTATCATCGACTCAGGATGGAGAAGCCGGGTCAAATTGTGATTGCTGACATTTCCTTGCTTGATGGACAAGCTGTCATGTTCATGGGCATTCCTGTCTATAACGACACAATCCACGTTGGCATGCTGATTTATCAACTGCCTTTACAACAGATCGATGAAATTTTGCAGGTTCCTGAGGATATGAAACAGTCCGGTGAGATCTATCTGGTCGGGCCGGATATGCGCATGCGTACCTCCTCTTTCCTGGATCCGATTCAGCGCTCGCTCGTTGCCTCGCTAAACGGTTCGATAGATGAAAATGGTGTAGATACAGCGGGAAGCCGTGCAGCATTAACCGGTTTTTCCGGGGTGGATTTGCTCACGAATTATCAAGGGATCCATTCCGTGTGTGCCTATGCGCCACTGGATGTGCCGGGATTGAATTGGGCGATCATTGTCGAGGAGGGGGTAACGGATGCGATCGTTCCCCAAATAGAGGGAACGGGCATGTACTTGCTGACGCAGTATGCACAACGGTATGGATACCAGGATGTGCTACTGATTGCACCAGATGGATACGTCTTCCATACCGTAATGCGCGGGCCGGATTATCAAACCAATCTACTGACGGGACCTTATAGCATTACTCACCTGGGTGGTCTGGTGAAAAAGGTGATGGATACAGGCGAGATTGGTTTTGCCGATTATCTGCCTTACCTGCCGGCCGGCAATGCACCGGTCGCGTTCGTTGCCGCGCCGATAAAGTACGGGAACGAATCGATGATGGTTGTAGCTTTGCAACTGCCGCCCGGTTGGACGGATGTAGTGATGCAGGAGCGTACGGGAATGGGGAAAACGGGTGAAACCATCCTGGTAGGTCCTGACCTGTTGATGCGATCGAACTCATATCTGGATCCTACCGGGCACTCTGTAGAGGCTTCCTTTGTCGGCACAGTCGAGAAGAATGGCGTGGATAACCACGCCGTGCGGGCGGCTTTGGCTGGGGAAACTGGCGCAGGCGTGGAAGTCGCTACCGACTATCTCGGGCATCGAGTGATCGTCACCTATGCACCGGTCGAATTTGGCGACCTGACCTGGGCGCTGATTGCCAAACAGGACGTGTCCGAAGCGTTTTCATTAGTCAATCGATTGACATTCGTGTTGCTGTTTATCATCAGTCTGGCCACCATCATCGTGGTCCTTGTAACATTCTGGACCGCCAGGAGGTTGACTGATCCTCTGCTCGAACTGGCTGAGATTGCCGAGATTGTTGCAGCAGGTAGCCTGGATGTAGCGATACAGGTCGAAGAAAGCAATAGCGGTGAACTGAATATTTTAGCGCGTGCCTTCAAAACTATGACAATCCAACTGCGGGATCTAATCAACAACCTCGAACTACGGGTTAAGGAACGCACCGCCCAACTGGAAACGGCCAACAAGGAACTAGAAGCCTTCTCTTATTCCGTCTCCCATGACCTGCGAGCGCCGCTGCGGGCGGTCGATGGCTTCTCGCGCATCTTGATGGAGGACCATGCGCCTGACCTCCCAGCGGATGCGGTGCGTCTGTTGGGGCTCGTTCGAAGGAATACGCAGCAGATGGGACGGTTGATCGACGATCTGCTGGCGTTCTCGAGATTGAGCCGTCAACCAGTCGACAAGCAAAGTGTCAATACTGTCGATTTGGTGCATCAGGTGCTGGAAACCTTGCGAAGCGATTTGGAAGGGCGGAAAGTGGAGATTGCGATAGGAGAACTGCCAATCTGCCAGGGCGACCCCGTGCTGCTCAGGCAGGTTTGGATGAACTTGCTTTCCAATGCACTCAAGTTCACACGTGAGCAGGAGGTGGCGCGTATCGAGGTAGGGTATAAACAAAAGAATGGTGAACAGACATATTTCGTAAAAGATAATGGTGTGGGCTTCGACATGCAATATGCAAATAAGTTGTTTGGTGTGTTCCAGCGCTTGCATCACAGCGATAAATTCGAAGGGACAGGTGTGGGACTGGCCATCGTGCAACGGATCATCCACCGCCACGGGGGACAGATATGGGTCGAAGCCGAACCGAATGTTGGCGCTACATTCTATTTTACGGTTCAGGTAATGTCTTAGGATGTGCAGAGAGCGAGTTTGTTTTCGAAGGAGAGGTGTCATATGGCAATGGAAAATATCGAAATCTTGCTTGTGGAAGACAATCCCAATGATGAGGAATTGACCCTGTATGCTTTGAGAAAGAACAATATTACCAACCATATCCAGGTGGTGCGTGATGGGGCCGAAGCGTTGGAATATCTGTTTTGTACTGGACATTATGCCAATCGCCAGATCAACGATCCACCCAAGGTTGTTTTGCTCGATCTGAAATTACCCAAAGTGGATGGGTTGGAGGTTCTGGAACGAATTAAAGCGGATGCGCGTACCCGAATCATCCCTGTGGTTGTGCTGACTTCGTCTCAGGAGGAACGTGACATCGTCGAGAGTTATCAGTTAGGTGTCAACAGTTATATTGTCAAACCCGTCGATTTCGAGCAATTCGTCGATGCCGTACGTCAAATGGGCTTGTACTGGATGTTGCTCAACCAAACGCCCTTGCACAAGAGTACGCCTGGAAGAAAATGAAATTCGATTCATCGAAGGATGAGTAAATGCCCTTTCCCTTACGTGTATTGATTTTAGAAGATTCCATACCAGATACCGAACTGGTGCTATATGAATTACATTGGTCGGGATATGAACCTGACTGGCATCGAGTGGACAACGAGGCGGACTATCTCGATTATTTGACATCTGACCTGGATGTAATTCTGGCTGATTACACCATGCCGCAGTTCGATGCGCTGCGCGCTTTACAGCTTTTGAAAGACAGAAACATGAACATCCCATTCATTATCGTCACCGGCACGGTGGGGGAAGAAGTGGTCGCCGAGTGTATGCGCCAGGGCGCAACGGATTATTTGCTCAAAGACCGGTTAGGGCGTTTGGGGTTAGCGGTCGAACGAGCTTTGCAGGAAAGACGATCGAATGATGAGAAGAAACAGGTAATTGCCGCGTTGCACGAGAACGAAGAGAAATATCGCAACCTGTTCGAATCCTCCCCGGAAGCAATCACATTGGTTGGATTGGACGGTACGATATTGGATTGCAATGAGGCTGCTGAATCCATTTCCGGTAAACCCAGAAGAGAGCTGATTGGGAAGCCGTTTCTGGCCCTTGGCGTTTTGGAAGACGATGATATCCCATCGATTATGGAGCTTTTTACACAGATTGTCGGCGGGAAACTTTATAAGCCATTTCAGGTTAAAGTCGTCCGAGAACATAATGAAATCCGGTGGCTGGAGATTCATCTATCATTGATAAAAAGAGAAGGCGCGGTCTATGCAATACAGGTTATTTCTCGTGACATCACGGATCGGAAACATATGGAGATCGAGAAAGAAAACCTGATTCAAAAGCTTGAGACACAAAATGCTGAATTGGAGCGTTTCACTTATACCGTCTCTCACGATTTGAAGAGTCCTCTGATCACAATTGGCGGGTTCCTCGGTTTTCTGGAAGAGGATGCAATGAGAGGCGATACTGATAAATTGAAAGAAGACATTCAGCGCATCAACAATGCCACCGGCAAGATGAAAAGCCTGCTAGATGAATTACTTGAGCTATCCCGCATTGGGCGCTTGATGAACCCTTCTGAAGACGTCCCTTTTGAAGAAATTGTGCGCGAAGCTTTAGAGCGACTGGAAGGTCAGGTAAAAGAACGTAAAGTTCGAGTCGTATTCAGTGATAATTTTTCGGTCATTCACGGAGATAGAACCCGCCTGGTCGAAGTGATCCAGAACCTGGTGGACAATGCGATCAAGTTCATGGGGGATCAACCAAGACCAAAAGTCGAGATCGGGGCAAAGAAAGAAAAGGGGGAGGATATCTTCTTCGTTCGCGATAATGGTATCGGAATCGCCCCGAAGTACCATGACACAATTTTCGGCCTATTCAACCAGCTTGATCAAAAAGCAAAAGGAACCGGTATCGGTCTTGCCCTGGTCAAACGCATCGTTGAGGCGCATGGTGGCAGGATTTGGGTCGAGAGTGAAGTTGGTCAGGGTTCGACATTTTATTTCGCCCTGTCGAAATAACTTGCTGCTTATAAGTGAGGTTCCTCACCTTTACACCTATTTGATCATCATTTCCGCGAAAAGGGTTTCAAATGCACAATTTGAACAAAATGACAAAAACAGAGCTTTTCGAGGAGGCAAAATCATCGAGGCTGCGCGTTATAGAGTTGGAGTCTCAGGCAGATGAATTAAAACAAACTATTGCCTCTCAACAGCAGCGTATCTCCTTCCTGCAGGCAATTCTTGACAATTTGCCTTTCGAAGTCTGGGCTTGCAACGCGGATGGACGGTATGATTTTCAGAACGCCCGTGATATCGCCTACCGGGGGAGTAACACTGGAAAGTTCGTCCATGAAATGGATGGTTATCCTCAAGAGACGCTGGCCCAATGGCGGGAAGGAAATCAACGGGCCTTTCATGGTGAACAAATTCGCGAGGATGATGAAAGGATAGACGATCAAGAGAAGAAATATTATTCCTCGTTTGTTGGTCCACTCCGGGTTGGCGATGCAATCCTGGGTATCGTAGGGGTGAATGTCGACATAACCGAACGTATACAGGCTGAAATCGCTTTGCGTGGTTCGGAAGAACGCTATCGTTTGTTGTTCGAAAGCAATCCGATCCCAATGTGGTTATTCGATTTGGAATCGCTGGCTTTTCTGGCCGTAAATGAAGCTGCGGTTCAGCATTATGGGTATTCTCGCCAGGAATTCCTGTCCATGACCCTCAAGGATATTCGCCCTCCTGAGGATGTGCCCGCCCTGCTCGAGGATGTAAGTCGCGAGATCTCCGGTTTTAGCAAAAGAGGTGTATGGCGGCATCTTAAGAAAGATGGCACACTCATTGATGTGGAGATCACTTTGCATACGTTGGATTGGATGAGCCGGCCAGCCAGGCTGGTCATTGCCAACGATGTTACCGAGCGCGAGCGCATGGAGGCAGCGCTGCGCGCTTCCGAAGACAAATTCTCGAAGGCATTCCATACCTCCCCTGATTCTGTGAACATCAACCGCCTCAGTGACGGTACATATATGGAGGTCAATGATGGATTTACGAAAGTAACCGGCTATTCAAAGGAAGACGTAATTGGAAGAACATCCCTCGAGATCGATATTTGGGCTTATCCAGAAGACCGTTCCCGCCTAGTGGAAGGATTGCGTGCACATGGCGAGGTGGTAAATCTTGAGGCCAATTTCCGTATGAAAGATGGTACCGAAAAGGTCGGCCTGATGTCTGCCAGCCTGATCGAAATTGACGGCCAACCCTGCATCCTTTCGATCACGCGGGACATTTCCGACCGAAAACAAATGGAGCAAACATTGCGCGAGAGTGAGGAGCGCTATCGTTTGCTTGCGGAAAGTTCGCCGACAGGGATCATCTTGCACGCGGATGAAAAGATCTTCTATGCGAACCAGGCAGCTGCTAGAATGATTGGCGCCTCCGCTCCGGAGGACTTGCTCGGTCGAAATATATTGGATTTTGTCCACCCTGACTATAAGCCAGTTGTGCTCGAGCGGGCACGCGCCCTTCGCGATCAAAATCTAACAGCTCCTTTGTTGGAAGAAAAATTTATCCGTCTTGATGGGACTCCCATGTATGTAGAAGCCGCTGCCGTGCCGTATCTATCCCGGGGGAAGCAGGCGGTTCAGGTGATTATCAATGATATCTCTGAAAGGAAACAAACGGAAATTGCACTGAGAGAGAAGACCGAGGAATTGAACCGCTTCTTCAATGTTGCGCTCGATCTTCTTTGCATTGCGGATACAAACGGCTATTTCCGCCGTTTGAACCCGCAATGGGAAGCGGTTCTGGGCTATTCGTTGCCGGAACTTGAAGGTCGAAGTTTCATGGACCTGGTACATCCTGACGATCAAGCCAGCACCTTGGCGGCGATCGGCGACCTGAACGACCAAAAGGCTGTCTTGAACTTTGTGAATCGGTATCGTTGCAAGGATGGTTCCTACCGTTGGATCGAATGGAGATCCTACCCGGTGGGTGATGTCATATATGCTGCTGCTCGCGATATCACCGAACGCAAGCAGGCGGAGGAAGCGCTACGCACGAGCGAGGAACGTTTACAACAGGTCATCCGGGTTTCTCGCATTGGCATATTCGAGCACGATCATCTCACCGATACGATTTACGCGTCTCCGGAATACCGGGAAATGCGAGGCTGGGAATCCAATGAAACAGTGACTTTACCGACGATCATAATGCACGTACACCCGGACGACCGTGAACGGTTTGCACAGGCTATCGCGCTCGCTCATAATCCGGCAGGGGATGGATACTACGATCTTGAATATAGGATTCTGCGCCGCGATGGGAGCATCCGCTGGCTGGTTGCGCGTTCTCAAACGTTCTTCGAGGGGGACGGAAGCATGCGCCGTCCAGTTCGCACGGTCGGCGCAACGCTCGATGTGACCGAATCCAGGAAAATAGAGGAAGCATTGCGCCTGACCCGTTTTACTGTGGAAAGCGTCGCCGATGCAGTTTATTGGATGGATCCAGAAGCCCGCATTGTAGATGTCAATGAGGCTGCCTGTCGTTCGCTTGGATACACCCGAGATGAATTGATCGGAAAGATGTTGCCAGAAATCGATCCGGGATTTTCATTGACCACCTGGCCTGAAACCTGGAAGCAAATCAAAGAAACGGGCAAGCTGACACTTGAGGCGCAGCACCGTACCAGAGACGGCCGGCTCATCCCCGTGGAAATCATCGCCAATTATATCGATTTTGGCGGCCGTGAGCTCGATTGCGCGGTTGTCCGAGACATCACCGAGCGCAAGCGGATGGAGAAAGCTTTAAGGGAGAGCGAAGAACACTACCGTATATTTATAGAAAATCTACCCATCGGGGTTTATCGTACTACACCCGGCCCCAAGGGTAAGTACTTGATTGTCAATTCATACTTCCTGCGTATGTTTGGCTATAGCTCATTTGAAGATCTAGCAGAAAAGGCAAGTGTCTCAGATGCATATGTGAACCCCGCTGAACGGAAGAACTTTTCAGACAATCTGCTGGCTAAAGGACGTGTCGATCGCGTCGAGTTGCGCCTCAAGCGATCCGACGGTACACCCCTCTGGGGAGCTGTTACCGCCTCGCTAGCTTATGACAAGAACGGGGAAGCCTACTTCGACTGTGTCATCGAGGATATCACCGAGCGCAAGCAGGCAGAAATGACAGCAACACATTTTGGCCATGTTCTCGATGCATCCCTCAATGAGATCTATATCTTCGATGCAAATACATTCCACTTCATTCAAGCCAACCAAGGCGCGCAAAAAAACCTGGGATATTCTATGATGGAACTCCAGAACCTCACGCCCATGGATCTGAAGCCGGAGTTTACATGGGAGTCATTCGCAAAACTGGTTGCCCCCCTCCTTGACGGTGAGCAGGACCAAATTCAGTTCGAAACCTTCCACCGTCGAAAGGATGGTTCCACATACCCTGTCGAGGTGCACCTGCAACTATCTACCTATGGAACCAACAGGGTGTTTGTTGCGGTTGTCCTCAACATGACCGAGCGCAAACAGGTGGAAGCAAAATTACAGGCGTCCGAGGCGCGTTACCGGGCTGTGATCGAGAGCCAGGTAGACTTGATCAGTCGATACTTGCCAGATACCACATTAACGTTTGTCAACGACGCTTACTGTCATTTTTTTGGTAAGGCGCGTGAGGAGTTGCTTGGTGAGAGTTATCTTTTTATGATTGCGCCTGAATATCGTGAAGTGGTGCGCAAAGAAACCGAAGATCTGGCGAAGAACCCCAGGCCATTGGTAGGTGAATATGTGAATTATAGATACGATGGTCAAGAGCGCTGGATACAATGGGCTGTCCAATGTATCGGAGATGAAAATGGTCGAACTGTCGAGATACAAGCCGTGGGGCGCGACATCACCGAACGGAAACTAGCCGAACAGGAAATAAGCCGGTTGAATGAGGCACTTGAACAACGTGTCATCGAGCGCACCGCCCAATTGGAAGCCGCCAACAAGGAATTGGAAGCCTTCTCTTATTCTGTCTCCCATGATTTACGAGCGCCTTTACGGGCAGTAGATGGATTCTCGCGCATTTTGCTCGAAGATCATGCATCTCAACTTCCTGAGGAAATAAACCGTTTGCTAAAAATCATACGTGAGAACACGCAGCAAATGGGCAAACTCATCGATGATTTGCTGGCGTTCTCGAGGCTAAATCGTCAACCACTCAACAAGCAAATAGTCAACAATATGGATCTGGTCCATCAAGTGCTGAAGACCTTGCAGGGTGATTTGGAAGGACGTCAGGTGGAAATTGAAATTGGCGACTTGCCTGGCTGTCAGGGTGACCCGACCTTGCTCAGGCAGGTATGGATGAACTTGTTGTCGAATGCGCTCAAGTTTACACGCGAACGCGATGTAGCGCACATCGAGATCGGTTGTGAGGAGAGAGACCAAGAGCAGGTATTTTTCGTAAAAGATAATGGTGTAGGCTTCGATATGCAGTATGCACATAAATTGTTTGGGGTATTCCAGCGCTTGCATCGCGCAGACAAATTCGAAGGGACGGGTGTGGGGCTGGCAATTGTGCAGCGTATCATCCACCGCCATGGTGGACGCGTATGGACAGAAGCAGAGCCGAATGTCGGCGCAGGATTTTATTTTGTGATTTAACGGAGTAGGTTTGTTGCATAAATATAAGTTTACAGTCTATAATCAATCAATCACGAAATGGCTGGGAGAAGCCCGAAAACAGGGGTGCGGAGTGGGCGAACGTCCACTCCACACCTCTGTTTTCGGAGATTCTTTCGACTAAGGATAAGCAGATGCCTGTTCCGTTACGCGTGCTGATTCTCGAAGATCGCGCAACTGATGCTGAATTGATGGTACATGAACTCCGTCAGGCTGGTTATGATCCCGACTGGCGTCAGGTGGATAACGAAGCAGATTACATCGAAGGCCTGTCCCAAGATTTGGATATAATTCTGGCCGACTACACGATGCCACAGTTTGATGCAATGCGCGCTTTGAAATTATTGCACAGGCGTGGCGTGGAGGTCCCGTTCATCATTGTGACTGGTACAGTGGGGGAAGAAGTAGTTGCCGAGTGTATGCGTCAGGGAGCGACCGATTATTTGCTCAAAGATCGTCTTGGTCGTTTGGGGTCGGCGGTCGAACGGGCGTTGCATCAAAAACTCTTGAATGAAGAAAAGCGACAGGCGGAGGAGAACCTCCGCAGCACCAATGAATTGCTTCAAGCGCTCATCAATGCCGCCCCCTTAGCAATCGATATTTTGGATACGCAAGGGAGGGTCAAATTATGGAGCCCGGCGGCAGAGCGGCTCTTTGGTTGGAAAGCAGATGAAATCATCGGAAGACCCTTGCCCTCGATACCGGAGGCAATGAAATCCAGGACTCATGAGCAGGTTGACAATGAACTTCGCGGAATGACTTTCTTCGGTTTGGAAACGCACCGCATGCGGAAGGATGGCTCCCTGGTGGATGTCCAATTGTGGACCTCACCGTTGCACGACTCTGATGGTGAAATTATTGGCTCGGTTGGTATTTTAGCGGATATTACCGAACGAAAGAAAGCTGAACAACAGATCCAAGCCCTCAATGCTGAATTGTTGATCGCTTATGATGAAACCCTGGAAGGGTGGGCGCGTGCGTTAGATCTACGCGATCAAAATACAGAAGATCACTCCGTGCGCGTGATGGATTTGACCCTGGATTTAGCGCGTTCGTTGGGCATTCCTGAACACGACCTGGTACATGTGCGTCGTGGAGCCTTGTTGCACGATATTGGCAAGATGGGCGTTCCGGATGCTATCCTGCTGAAACCCGGTCCCCTTACAGAAGAGGAATGGCAGGTGATGCGCTTGCATCCGGTTTTTGCATATGATTTGCTGTCAAATATTCCTTTTCTCCGACCAGCTCTGGATATCCCGTTTTGCCATCATGAGAAATGGGATGGGAGCGGCTACCCGCAGGGCTTGTCCGGGAAGAGAATTCCACTGGCAGCCCGCATCTTCACTTTGGTGGATGTTTGGGATGCGCTGAGTTCCGATCGTCCCTATCGCAAGAAATGGGAAAAAGAAAAGGTCGTTGACTATATTCGTAAAGAAGCAGGAACGCGTTTCGACCCCGAGATTACGGACCTATTTTTGCAAAAGATCTGATTTGAAAGCCGGCCCGAGCGAGGTTTCATTTATCCTCTGAACCCGGCCTGGCAATTGCTTGCCAGCCACCAGGTTTAAGTCTATACTTTTCACATCCCGTTGAGCAAAGGAGATCCTTATGAGTACTGTCCGCGATATCATTCGAAAGAAGGGAAATGAGATTTGGTCCATCGCCCCAAATGCCAATGTATATGAGGCCTTGCAAATGATGGCTGAGAAAGATACCGGCGCTTTGCTGGTCATGACAGATGATCAGGTGAACGGTATTCTTTCCGAACGTGACTGTATCCGCAAAGTGGATTTGCAGGGACGCACTTCTCGTATCACCAAAGTCAGCGAGATCATGACGGGTGAGGTCATCTCGGTGCAGGTCACGGAAAAACTCGAAGAGTGTATGGCCACCATGCTCGAAAAGAACATCCGTCACTTACCCGTGTACGAAGGCAACCAGTTGCTGGGCTTGATCTCTGTCCGCGATGTTCTAAGGGAAGTCGTCGAGGTGCAGAAATCGCTGATCGCGCAACTGGAACGCTTTATCACAGGTGGTGGGCGCTGATGCAGGAGTGGAGCATTGCGGAATTGCAGCAAAAGCTGACCTCTGGCGAGTTGACGACGCGCCAGTTGACGGAGATGTATCTGGGTCGCATTGCGCTGGTGGACGAGGGCGAGAACGGGCTCCATTCGATTATCGAACTCAATCCCGATGCGCTCGTCATTGCGGAGACCCTGGATGCAGAACGCCGGGCGGGGAAAGTGCGTGGACCTTTGCATGGCATCCCGGTGCTTCTCAAGGATAACATTGACACCTTCGACCGCATGTCGACTACGGCCGGTTCGTTGGCTTTGGAAGGTTCGATCGCTTTGCAGGACGCCTTTCTCGTGGAGCGACTCCGTGCTGCCGGGGTTTTGATCCTGGGCAAGACCAATCTCTCCGAATGGGCTAATTTTCGCGGCAAGCGCTCGACCAGTGGCTGGTCCAGCCGTGGCGGGCTGACGCGTAACCCCTACGCGCTCGACCGCACGGCCTGCGGCTCGTCATCCGGATCGGCGGCGGCGGTGGCAGCCAACCTGTGTGCGGCGGCGGTCGGGACCGAAACTGACGGTTCGATCATCTGTCCGGCACAGACCAACGGTATCGTGGGGCTCAAACCGACTGTGGGCTTGATCAGCCGCAGCGGGATCATCCCGATCTCGCGCAGCCAGGACACCGCCGGCCCCATGGCGCGAACGGTGGCGGATGTGGCAGCCTTGTTGGGGGCGATGACGGGAGTCGATGAAGCGGATGCAGCTACGGGTTCCAGTCAGGAGCGCGCATACCAGGATTACACCCAATTCCTCGACCCAAACGGACTCCAAGGGGCACGCATCGGCGTCGCGCGTCGTCTTTTCGGTACGGATAAGCGCGTAGTGCAGATCATCGAATCCAGTCTGGACACCATGAAGTCAGCCGGCGCGGAATTGATCGATATCGAGATGGCTTCCAGCGATGCGTTTGGCAAAAGCGAGTTGGAAGTATTGTTGCATGAATTCAAGGCAAGCCTGAACACGTATCTCGCCAACCGCGGTCGCATGTCGAAAGTGCATTCCCTGGAGGATGTGATCAGGTTCAACGAGGAAAATCGCGCGCGCGTGCTGCCTTATTTTGGGCAAGAACGCATGGAAGAAGCGCTGGAAAAAGGCCCCCTAACGCGCAAGAAATATTTGAACGCCCTGGAAAAAAATCATCGTTTATCACGGACCGAAGGCATCGACGCGGTGATGAAGGAGCACAATCTAAACGCAATTGTATGCCCCTCCGGCGGCCCAGCCTGGATGATCGATCTGGTCAACGGCGATGGCGGACGAAGCTGGGATATGGACAGCACCTCGTATGCCGCCGTGGCAGGTTACCCGCATATTACCGTTCCAGCGGGATATATCTTCGGCCTGCCAGTCGGGCTCTCGTTCTTTGCAGGCGCCTGGCAGGAGCCCACACTGATCCGGCTTGCCTATGCCTTCGAGCAGGCCACGAAAGTGCGCGTACCGCCTAAATTCCTGGTGACTGCGGATATGACGATTTAAAACTCTGCCGTTTTTGGCGGGAAAAAGACCTCCGTCCTGTCATAAACGGTAGGGCCAGTTTAAGAAGAATTGCAAAAATCTGGTGACGATCTTCGCTTGCAGATTTTGCCCTGGATTGGTATACTGCTCCCCTATATGAATAGCCTGTATGCGCACATCCATCATCATCACTTGCTGCCCCCGCATGGCCGGGAGGTTCGCTTGCGTGTACCTGGACTGTAAGACAGGATAGCGTATTTCACCTCATTCCCCCCGGTCACCGACCGGGGGTTCTTTTTTATCATCGTCTAACATTACAACGCAAAGTTCCAAGAAAATCCCGAAAAAATGGTTGTG
>DAOTXM010000407.1:0-25207 GCA_034435215.1 Anaerolineales bacterium | reverse complement strand
GCAGCAAACTGCCGCGCCACGATGGTGAGACAGGAGGTTGCAAACTGATTGCTTGGCAAGACATTGCCACCGTGCAAGTCGTCAAACAACGTGTCGATGGCGTCTTGCATGTCGAGCGCCGGATTGTGCAAGGTGCAAAAGAGATGGTGGCAGGTCTGATTGAAAAGACCCAAGGACGCGGCGTCATTAACACGGCTTTCATCGAACGGCTCGATGCCACCTTTCGCCAGCGGATTTCTCCCTTGACGCGCCGCACGCGCAACTTGGCGCAACAGGCGGTAACGCTCACAGCAGGCATGTACATCGTCGGCTGCTTTTACAACTTCTGCGACTAGCATCACAGCCTGCGCTTGAAGTTATCTGTTGGTTCTTTCGGTTACCGCTGGGTACAGCGTACTCCAGCTATTGCCGCAAAACTGACCGATTATCAATGGACACCCGCCGAGTTGTTCAACTTTAGGGTTCCGCCGCCACGTTGGGAAATGCCCAAGCAACGCGGACGACCGTCGGCTGCCATGCTGAAACTCGCTCAAACATGGACAAGTTGACCACGTTTATGTGCCCTCACACCTATGCGGCTTGCACAGGAGGAGACGTTCGGTTTGAAGGATGTCTGACGGATTCATTCTTCCCCTAATTTTGTCTCCGGGATATGCACTGCCTGCTCCTTGCCCAACTCCAGCGAGCGCTGGTAGGCTGCCCAGACCGCGCGCGAGATGGCCGTGCGAAAGCCCGCTTTTTCGAGATAATACAACGCCTCGGCAGACGTACCACCCGGCGAAGTGACCTGGTTGCGCAGCGTGGCCGGATGCCGTTCGGCATGATAGTAGTAATCGACCGAGCCGCGGATAGTCCTCAGCACCAGTTGCTCGGCGATACGACGCGGGAAGCCCATATGCACGCCCGCATCGATCAGTGCCTCGGTGAACAGGAAGACATACGCCGGGCCGGTGCCTGACAGCGCGGTCGCCATGTCCAGGTAGGTTTCGTCTTCCACGAAGACTTCCTCTCCCAGCGCACCCAGGATCTGGCGCGCTATCTCGCGCTGCACAGCGGATGTCCCTTTGGAGGCTGCCCAGACGGTAATCCCCTCACCGATCTGCCCCGGCGTATTGGGCATCGAGCGCACCACAGCTTCGTGTTTCAACGTCTTGACGATTTTCTGCATCGAAGCGCCAGCCACAATGGAGAGAACCAATGCTTCTTTGCGGATTTTGGACAGCCCGGCCATCACGCTGGTCAGGCGCTGCGGTTTGACTGAGAGCACCACCACGTCCGCGTTGGAAGCGGCAGCGGTGTTATCCGTCGTCGTCTGGATGCCATATTTCTTTTGCAATTCGGATCCCCGTTCTTCTCGCGGACCGGCCGCCAGCAGGTTCTCAGGGCTGGCCAGTTTCTGGCGGATAAGTCCTGCAATCATGGCTTCCGCCATCACACCAGGACCGATAAAGGTGATTTTCTTGTCGAGCATCGTTTCTCCTTGAGAAAAATATATCACAATAATCCTGTTCATCCTTTGCACGAAGGAAGAGTGTGCATGCAAAGATTGTCAGAAAGTACCGCGAAAATGAGTGGCCCTGACATATTTTGCGTGCACACAAGGAAGATCCATACCTTCTAAAAGGGAAGAGTGGGGTGTTTATGGCGGAAGTAGCCGCCTTAACACCCCACGCCTTGTTCGATTGACAAAGAAGGGGAAACGTTACCTGCGTAGTTTAGATTCCAGCTGCCTGCTTTAGCGCTTCAGCTTTATCCGTCCGTTCCCAGGGGAATTCGACATCTTCACGGCCAAAGTGACCATAGGCGGCGGTCCGGCGATAGATGGGTCGGCGCAGGTCGAGGTCCCGGATGATCGCACCCGGGCGCAGGTCGAAGTGCCGGAGGATCAGTTCGGCGATCTTTTCATCCGCAACTTTGCCCGTTCCAAAGGTCTCCACATTCACCGAGAGCGGGTGAGCTACACCGATGGCATAGGCCACCTGGATTTCACAACGATCAGCCAACCCGGCAGCGACCACGTTCTTGGCGGCCCAGCGCGCGGCGTAAGCAGCAGAGCGGTCTACTTTTGTGGGATCTTTACCGGAGAAAGCACCACCGCCGTGCCTGCCCATGCCGCCGTAGGTATCGACGATGATCTTGCGGCCGGTCACGCCCGCATCGCCTTGTGGTCCGCCAATCACGAAGCGACCGGTGGGGTTGATATAGATTTTGAGCTTGTCATCCACCATATCCGCCGGCATAGATGGCATGATGACATGTTCGATGACCGCCTTATGAATATCCTCCTGTGAAATCTCCGGGGCATGCTGGGTGGAGACCAGGACCGTGTCAACACGCTTGGGCTTGCCAAAGGCATACTCGACTGTGACCTGGCTCTTGCCGTCGGGGCGCAGCCACTCGAGCGTCCCATCCTTGCGAACCTCGCTCAGACGGCGGGTCAGTTTGTGCGCCAGGAAGATTGGCATCGGCATCAGGGTCGGGGTCTCCTTACAGGCAAAACCGAACATCATGCCCTGGTCCCCCGCACCGATGGCATCCAGTTCAGCATCATCACCGCCTTTGGCTTCCAGCGACTTGCTGACGCCCATGTCGATATCCGGGCTCTGGCTGGCGATAGCAGAAAGCACACCGCAGGTATTGCCGTCGAAACCTTTCTTGGCACGGTCGTAACCGATTTCGATGACCACCTTGCGGACCAGCTCATCAAAATTGATAGATGCTTTCGTGGTGATCTCGCCCAAAAGCATCACATAACCGGTCTTGGTGGCTGTTTCGCAGGCGACACGCGAATAAGGATCCTGCTCCAGACAGGCATCCAGAACCGCATCACTGATCTGGTCACACATCTTGTCGGGGTGACCCTCCGTTACTGATTCGGAAGTGAACATCAGCTTCGGGGATTGCATAAAAGTAGTACTCATACGTTGCACCTCTTGAAAATAAAATTACCCCTTCCGGGCTGACCGAGAAAGGGCAATTACGTACAAAGCTGGCTGCCCTCTCATCTTCCAGAACATCCGTCTGCCGGAATTAGCACCTTTTCTTGCTGAAAGGTTGCTGAGGCTTCGCAGGGCCGGTCCCTCCGCCTCTCTGGATAAGAGCGCCGATTGGGGCGATTGAATTGTGGCGCGATAATACCACAGGTGAAAAAATGCGTCAATTAAAGAAAAAGCCGCCGAGTGTTCGGCGGCTGTCTATATGAAAAATATTTTCAGTCAGAGGCGCAGCGGAACCCGATCCTGGATGAGAATTCACCAAGATAGGCTGAACTGCCCAGCTCGGCCTGGAAGTTAGGACCTAAAACCGAAGCGCGGTTGGATACACGGATTTCCGCTTCTGCATCGGCGAAGGAACCACCGCGTACAACCCGGTTGAAGTAAGACGAGCGCGCCAATGGACCGGTGGGGTTGTTAGCCGCACCGCTGGCGTAGTAGCCCGCATCATAAAAGTCGCTGACCCATTCGAACACATTGCCGGCCATATCCAAAACGCCGAACGGACTGGCGCCAGCCGAATAGTTACCCACCCGGCTCGTGTCGCCAACCATATAGTTGAAATTGGCACGGGTAGCATCCGGTTTATCTTCCCCCCAGGGGAAGGTGTTGATCGTACTACCACGGGCGGCATATTCCCATTCCGCTTCAGTCGGCAGGCGGCGGCCAGCCCACTGGCAATACTGTCTGGCAGAGTCCCAGGTGACATTGATAACCGGATAATCATTGAATTCAGGGTTGTTGAAGTAAGAAGGGCGTGACTCTGAGGCTATGTTTTGAGGAGGACTGCATACCCCGGCCTGCACGCACAGCAGGAACATTGCGTTCGTAACTTCTACTTTGTCGATCCAATAGCCCTTCATATCGACTTTGTGCACGGGTTTTTCATCCGCATCAGCACGATTATCCAGGCCACCCATCTGGAAGGATCCCTGTGGAATATACACCTGGATCATACCGTCCCCCGGAGAAACGCGCTCAGAGCCGGCCTGTACATTGCCACCCGCGACCTCCGCAGTGGGGTTGAGCGGGACAGGGGTAAGCGTTGGGGCAGAAGTCGGCAACACGATCGCTGTAGGTTGCGCCTGTCCACCCAGTTGACAGGCAGTGCCCAACAAGGCAACTGCTAGCAGTATAGGGAAAAGTTTTTTCATAATGATCCTCCGAATTTGACTTCAGTTTGAAGTATATGCGGGCGATAACGAAAACTGTATCACCCATAGGTAATATATTGGTACTATTTTGTGACTTCCTGTTACCAATTTTACCCATTTTTGCATATAATACAAGCAATTAGCATTACAATTTCATTCGAAAGTACACTATGACAATCACTGACTCCTCAACCTACCAGGCAACTTTACGCGTGTTCATTGTTTGTGACCAGACGGATACTGCTCCCATCTGGGGATACATGATCCGGGAGAAAGGATTGGTAGCCATTCTCGAAACCTCGGTGCAACGAGCCATGGGGCGAGCCATTGAAGATATCCCGGATTTGATCATCATCGACGTAAACGCTTCACACGCGGAGCGGATTGCGTTGTGCAAGAAATTCCGTGCGCTCAGCTCCAGCCCAATCCTGCTCTTTCTCCCTGCCAGCAATGAAGCGGAGATCCTCGAAGCCTATGAGGCGGGTGTAGACGAGTGCGTGGTCAAGCCGGTCAGCCCATCCATTTTTCTGGCGAAGATTGCCGCCTGGTCGCGTCGCAGCTGGACCGAGCCCATGTCTCCGCGCCGGACGAATAGACTGCGCCTCGACCCGGCCCGCCGTTCAGCGATCAGCGAAAATGGCACCGACGTGCGCCTGACCAATCTCGAATTTCGCCTGCTGCACCTGCTGATGAGCCGGCCTGGTTACGTGTTCAGGAGCGAGGAAATCATCCAGACGGTATGGGGTTCGCAGCGCGAGAACGACCAGTCCCTGCTCAAGAACATGGTCTATCGCCTGCGAAAGAAATTGGAAGAAGAAGCAGGGGAAACCAATCTGATCCAGACCTGGCCAGGCGGGTACAGTTTCCAGGAAGATTAAAAGTACCGCATTTTGGGATGCGGGCGCATAGCCGCATCCCAAAATCTGGATAGCTCGCAAATCTGGTTATTCACCTACGACGCAGCGAAAACCGATCTTGGATGAGTGCTCCCCCGCCCGGTTGGGGACGTCGAACGGCGCATCCGGCCTGGGACCCAGGGCTGCTCCCCGTTTCGAAACGCGCAGGTCGACCCATTCATCCTGGAACGAGCCGCCCCTGATCACGCGCAGGCTGGTGGTATTGGTTGCCGGGCCAGTAGGGTTATGGTCCGGGGAAATGCTGTAGTACTCGATCCCATACAGGTCAGCGACCCACTCCCAGACGTTGCCAGCCAGATCCAGCACACCAAAGGGACTGGCGCCCGCGGCATACGAACCAACGCGGCTGGTATCGCCCACAAGACGGTTGAAATTGGCATAAAGTTCACTTGGCGGCTCATCACCCCAGGGATAGTTGCGGAAATCATCACCGCGCGCGGCGCGTTCCCACTCTGCTTCGGTGGGCAGGCGGCGCTCCGCCCAGGCACAGTAAGTCACAGCCTGGTCCCAGGTGACGTGCACAACAGGATAATCCTTGAATTCTTCGTTGTTGAAATAAGACGGGCGCTTATTCGAAGCCCAATCCCCCGGTGGTGAACAGGCCCCAGCCTGCACGCACAGCATATACATGGCATTGGTGACTTCCAATTGGTCGATCCAGAAGGCGTCCAACGAGACGGTGTGGGCGGGCAACTCGTCCCTGTCATCGGCGTGAATGTCCAATCCGCCCATACGCACGCTCCCAGCCGGCACGTAGACCTGTGGCATGCCGTCGATGGGCGAGCGGCGTCCAGTGGGGATGGCTTCGGTGAATGTGGCTGTCGGCGCGGGAGAGGTTGGCGGGAGCGCTGTCAGGGTGGGAGTGGCGGGGGAACCGGTGGCAGGCTGGGTCTGGGTGGGAGGCGGAGGGGTTTCCCCCCTCATCCCGCTCTGCGGGACTTCCCCTAGCCCCTCCTCCGAGGGGAGAGGGGAACTACATGCGGCGAGAATAAGTGTCAACAAAACGAGAAGGATGGTTTTTTTGGTCATTGGACATATTGGAGGGCGTTGCGGGCGTCCACATAGGGGGAGTTATTGATGGAGAGGGCTTTTTCCCAGGCGGCCTTGGCGCCCTTGAAATCGTTCTGGCGGTAGAGCGCCCAGCCGTACCACAGCCAGGCTTCTTCGGACATTTCGGTGACGCCGCGCGCGTAGTCGGTGAGGGCCAGCAGGTCGGCGTTGCGATTGGAATGGAAATAAGCCCAGAAGGGACCGAACTGGTAGCGGAACATGCGCAGAGGCAGGCCAATCTCGCGGGATGTATCATAAGCCAGGGCAGCTTCTTCGTAGCGCTCGAAGTAGACCAGGTCGCTTCCGAGATTGAACCAGGCAAAAGCATTGTCCGGGTTGATCACGGTGGAAGCCTGGGCCTCGTCAAGCGCGCGCTGGCGGTTGGCATCGGGATCCCAGTCAGCGCCAAGCAGGGACTGGAGTTCGGCCTCATTCTGCGGGAAGTAGAGCACCATGTACAGATTGTTGAACGGCTCCCACTCAGCTGCAAGCTGCTCGTAGGAAATGGTCAAGTTCGCACCGTGATAGGAATCCTGAATAGTAAAGGTCCGGGTCCCATCGTCGTAGCCGGTCAGCAGCAGGTAATGGGCAGCCCACAGGTCGTCGGTAGGACCGAGGGCGTCGTTGGGGTCGAGGCTGGTGACGCTCTCGACGATGACCGGGTAACGCGCGGCCAGCAGTTTTTTAAGAGTGGTCAGGTCACCTGCTACGCGGTACTGGATGTTAAGCCAGCCCGCAAAGTTACGGACATAATAGGCCATTTCCTCGGGGTTGACATTGCGGTCTTGCAATACGGGCTTGATCTGGTCTGCGATCTCACCCTGATCACCATCCCAGCCGTACATATGCAGAGTCATCGAAAGCGTGGCCGGACCGCAGTTGTTGGGAGTCTGCTGCTCGTAAGGCGGGCTGGGCAGGGCAACCTGCGCGGGGAGCGGTACGCTGGTCAGCGTGGGAGTGACCGTCGGCTGCAAGGCGGCGGGCTGTTTGGTAGCCGTGACCGTTGGCGTAACGGGTTGGGGGGTGACGGGCAGGGCTGTTGGCACGGAGCCGGGTGGATTGACCACGTTTTTAACGTAGATGGTAAATTTTTCGTAACGCCAGGAGACGGCAGCATTGACCCCTGGAATTTGCAACAGCAAGACTGCCAGGAGGAACAATCCTGCCATCGCAATCAATATGTTCTTCATACGCTTGGACATGTGGTGAGTCTATCACGGGATGATAAGTGAAGTATAAGATTTCAGAAACGCAACATGTAAGCTGCCCAACGGTTTCAAATCCTATGCAAAGTGTTCCTGTTTATCTTTGCTTTTCTAATATATCATCTATGTCCCAACAGTTTCACGGCTGCCGTAATAGAAGGGTCAGTCTCGAAAGTAAAAGTATCCCAATCGGCATAGGCTTCCACATCCGGGACGATACCTGTGGATTCCCAATTTGCGTGTGATCCGGCCGGGTCGAAAATTTCCTGGGCAAGCCATAATCGTGAGCCATCCTCCAGATTGTAACCGTGCAGAGTTTCGACATTCCCCAAGGTGGCCTCGCCGACAATCCTGGCTCGCCCTGAATCTTGAAGTACGCCAGCAAAAATTTCTCCGAAACTGACCGTATCCTTGCCAACCAGGACCACCAATGGAACTGTCTGTGAGTTATGGATGGGGTTAGGAGTAATTGTCAGCGGACGAGATTCAGAACGGCTTTTAAATTCCCCAAGCGTGCCTCCGGCAAAGTATGCCAGGATAGGTTCCAATACGCTACTGCTGCCACCCCCGTTCAAACGATTATCAAGGATAAGACCATCCAACGGGCCGAAATTTGTCAGCGCATCTGCCACCTGCTGCGAAATAGTTTCATCGAAGAAAGTTGGCAGCAAGATATATCCGATACGGGAACCATCAGTAGTTGGGACGAGGCGAGCGTCAACAGGTAGAGCAGCCCGGATGCGCTGCCGCATGAGCGTGATCTGACGCGGCAGTTGGCCGGGCGATTGTACAGTGAGTATCACTACTGAACATTCCGGCCCACGCATACGGGATGGATATGCGGTTCCGTTTTCGACAAGCGGCAGACCATCGACAGTCAGGATACTATCGTGTGCCTTCAGGCCGCTGTGCTCGGCAGGTGAATTGGGAAACACAGAGACCACAGTTGCATGGCTTTTTTCGAGCAGTGGCAGGAAATAGACGCCGACCCCTACAAAATCATTATTTCCCCCCAATTCCGCCTGAGCTTGAGCGACTTCGACAGGCGATTCGATATTTGAGTGCTCATCACCTAGTTCGAGGATCATGGCCTGCATGGCGCTGTAGAAGCCTGTCGAGTCCAACCCGGATTGTATTTGCTGCCTGTATCTTGCCTGGACAACTGGCCAGTTCTGCCCGTTGTAATCCGGATAGACATAGACACTCTCGATCAGGCTGACAACTTGTTCGAAAACGCGTTGCTGGACATCGGTCGAAATCTCAGGGTTGGCGTCCAGGGCCAGTGTTGGTTGGGCCAACGCTGTCGCTGCCGGGATCGTGGCCAGGGTTGTGTTTTCACAACCTGGTGGTACATAGATTGTAGGCGTGGGTTGCGGAGTTTGTGTCGACGGGATGGATGTCGGTTCGATCGTTCCCCCAGTTACGAAGCTACATGCAAACACGAAAAAGAATACACCACTAAAAGCTAACTGTCGAATTTTCATGGCTACCACCTTTAAAGTTTTATTCACTATACCAGGGCGATCACCAATTGCGCTTCTTACTGATGGGAAAAGCGCAATTGGTGATCGTGGGTATTATATATTTTAATTTTTCGAGTTTTCTATCCTCCGCGTTACCAGCTCTGGTGCTTTTTCAACGCCCGTTCCTTTTATTTGGTTTGCGCTTCCCACTCTTTGACCTGCTCGAACAATTGGCCCAGTGGCTTCAGGTCTGCAACGGGGACAGCCAGGTTTTTGGTTTTTGTCCTGCTGTACTGGAACACGCGGCTGCCGGGCTGGATCAGGCTGCTCTTGCGGCGGAACTCCTCGCGCGGGATGTAGCCGGTCAGGATGATCTCCAGGCCATAGACCCAGATATTACCCCAGCCAAACGGGTCGATGATGTACGGCTCGCCCATATAGGGGCTATGGATGCCCACCCTGGCTCCCGGAAGTTGGCCGACATGGATGGATGCCAGCGCGTAAAATGCATCATCGACCCGGACGCGGGTGCGAGACGGTAGTTCCAGCGTGCGCGTCAGGAACTCGCGACCCTGTGCCTGCCCGCCGATTTCGACGGTGAGGGTCTGGTCCGATTCGGATTTGAGTGTCAGCGGTTGAAGCGGTTGCCAGTTCGCAGGCTTGGACCAGGCTTTGGGCATGGCATGCATCAGGTAAGCAGGCTGCCCCGCTTCCAGCGCTTTCCCCAGCTCTTCCTGCGAGGCGGCAACAAGACCGGAGAGGAAGGCGAAGAGATACAAGTCGTCGTCGCGGTGACCGTCGGCGGCGTACTGGTCGAGCGGCACCAGCGCCGGGGCTTTCAGGAGCAGCTCCGGGCGAGTTCGCAGCGCACTGATCTGTTCCCGGTGGGAAATCAGAAAGGACTTAATGTCGCAACGATGGCCGCCCAGCGAGACGTCGTAACGGTCCGGGTCGGTGAAGGGGGTGGCACCCTTGACGTCGTAGGGAATGTCCTGCCCGCTGAGATGGCGGCGGAAGGCCAGCTCGACAGCCACGCCCGCCACGATGCGCCGCAAACGGTCGAAGGGCGAGCCGCCCATGCGATCGTAGGTGTAGGGCAGCGAGCGGATGGCGTAAGCGATGCCGCCCTCGGTCAGGTCGGGGGTGTAGGGCAGGTGCAGGAAGTCGGAGGGGGTGATCATTTCAAGTTATCTCGCTGAGCGGAGGCCCTGAGGTTACCGAAGGGCCGTAGTCGAAGCGTCATTGCTCAAGAAACCGCTCTTCGGCTGCGCTGGCGCTCTGCTCAGAGCCATCTACGTTTGCCACGGTAACCTCTCTAAATCTACATTGCCGCCGGAGAGAATAACGCCCACGCGCAGGCCGCTCAAGTCGAGCTTGCGCTCCCACAGCAGACCGACCGGTACCGCAGCGGAGGGTTCGATTACGATCTTGGCGCGTTCCCAGACGAATTTCATGGCTGCAATAATGCCCGCCTCGCTGACCGTGACGACCTGATCCACGTGTTGCTGGATGATCGGGAAAGTCAGCGTGCCGAGCGAGGTGAGCAGGCCATCGGCGATGGTGCGCGGGTTCTCGGAGGGAAGGATGCGCCCTGCTTGCAGGGAACGATAGGCGTCATCAGCCATCTCGGGCTCGGCGCCCAGCACGCGAATGTTGGGCGAGAGTCCCTTGGCGGCGATGGCCGTGCCGCTCAACAATCCGCCTCCGCCAACCGGCGCGATGATTACATCCAGGTCCGGGACTTCTTCGAGCAGTTCCAGCGCGGCCGTCCCCTGCCCGGCGATGACGCGGTAATCGTTGTAAGGATGGACCACCGTCGCGCCGGTTTCTTCGACGATCCGTTCTGTCGTGGTTTCGCGCGCCTGCAGGGTTGGCTTGCAAAAGGTAATCTGCCCGCCATAACCGGCCACGGCCGCTTTCTTGACCGCCGGGGCGTCCTCCGGCATAACGATATAGGCCGGCACCCCGCGCAGTCGCGCCGCCAGCGCCAGCGCCTGGGCGTGGTTGCCAGAGGAATGTGTAGCGACTCCGCGCGCGGCTTCTTCCTCTGTGAGCGAAAACACCGCATTGCAGGCCCCGCGGAATTTGAAGGCGCCCACCTTTTGCAGGTTTTCGCACTTCAGGAAGACCCGCGCGCCGACTTGCCGGTCGAGGCTGGCGCAGGTCAGGATCGGGGTGCGGTGCGCATAAGGCCGGATGCGTTCGGCGGCCTGGCGGATGTCGGGGAGGGTGGGAGTGAATCTACTCATTCCTAAATTGCAAACACTAATGATGAAAAGTATTGCTGACCAAGGCAAGTGGATAGATCATTGATCAGCCAACCGGGCTATAAATTCTCGCCCAGTGATGATGGAAATGTCGCGGAAAGATTTGAGTTCTAGCAGGTGACTATCCCCACTGACGATCAACTTTGCTTCTCCTGCAATTGCAGCTTCGATGAATTTGTTGTCCGATGGATCATCAACAATTACATTAATTGTCTCAGCAGGAATGACAAACTCTGCCCTGTCAAGCAGGAGAGCGAAGAAGTCGTCCAGTTCTGAAGATTCGATCTTGAATTTTGGCCGTTTCAAAACTTCGCGATATTCATCGGCAATTGCATCGCTAATTATCAATGTGTACTTCCCCGACTTCCACGCAACGATAAGCGTTTTCAGTGCGTCGCCTAAATAAGCGGAAACCATGATGTTTGTGTCGATGACAACGCGCATTATTTGCCCGCACGAACAGCGCGAATTTCAGTCTCAATATCTTCTTGGGTGATTTTCAATTTCTTTGCGCGCGCCTGCACATGCTTCCAGGATTTGTCGAAGCGTTCTTCGATTTCATCGCTATCCGCCAGGCCAAGCTTGATGAAACGGATATAAGTCAGCACATCTTCAAGGCGCTTTTCCGGCAAGGTGGAAATCTCACGCATGATGGTTTGCTCTAAATTCGTCATGGCTCACCTCTGGCAATAATTATAACCTTTGCTGATGGAGTGGTTATCCTTCATTCCGAAACTGCAAGCAGTAATGATGGAAGGTATTGCTGACCCAGGCGCTACCCAGGCCGTATGGAGCCAGGCGCTGGTTGTCTTGCAGCCAGATTTTCTCGTCCTTGAGCGTGTAGGTCTTGCCGAGTTCGCGGCCGAGGTCCCAGGCCAGGGGGTAGATCTTCCCGCCCTTCTTGACGTTCTTGACGATGATCGTCAAATAGGCTTTCTCCCGTAGTAAGGACTTTAGTCCTGCATAAATGTCGACCAACTTCTCTAAAAATGCACCGTAATCGTGCAGGTTGCCGATGTCGTCCGGATCATCGGAGTAAAAAACATCCAAGTCGTCGGCGGAACGGCGTTTCTTCTGGGTTTCGGCGCCGCGGGCGTGCAGCATGTCCCAATAGGGAGGGCTGGTTAGTACATAGTCGATAGTAGGGAGCTGGTAGTCGATGGCAAGAGTTGCATCGCCGTTGATGATTTCAGATTTCAGATTTTCGATTGACGGACCCAACGCTTGGCGTTCTTCGGCGATGATCTGCCTGGCGATCTCGGCGTATTTGGGATTAAGCTCGATGCCGTAGGAGTTACGTCCCACGCGCAAGGCCGCCACCAGCGCGGACCCGGTGCCTGCCATCGGGTCGAGCACGGTTTCCCCTGCCTTGGTGAAGAACTCGATGAAGTCCTGCGCCAGGGTCTCCGGGAACTTGGCGGGATGCACCAGCACGCCCTTCTTGCGCGGCGGCGGGTTGTGGATGAACCAGGATTTCTGGAATTTCAGCCAGGATTTGGGGTCGAGGTCGTTGAGTTTGTTGGAGCGCGGCATGTCTTATTTTATATCAAATTATTCCCGTTGGTCGAGTAGGCGGTGAAGTTCCGCCGTATCGAGACCAACGAGGCCATAAGAAAATACAAGGTTTGTTATGAAACTGTTGGTCTCGATACGTCCCGCGAATTGCACGCGGGACTACTCGACCAACGGCATCTCCTACGGCCTCGGCGTTCGCGTTGGCGGGACATAATCCACAGCCCGCACTTCCAGATCTGAAAACGTCACGGTGACGGGGGTATCCCCTGCCGCGCGGGCGAAGACCCCCACCGTGCCGGAGGACAGGTTCAAATCCGTGATGCCAAACTGGTAACGCCCGTTCAGGAACAGGCGCAACTCCGGACCTGCCGCCCATACCCCAATACGCACCTCCCCCGGCGCGCCGGGCGGCACGTCACCGCTGACGACGGATTCGTGCAGGTTGTGCCGTTCCTTGAGGCTGATGCGTTCGGCGTGCGCCTGTCCGTTGCAGGTCAGGGAGAAGCGGTAGTAGGTAGACGCGTTGGCGCGCACCAGAAAACCATATTCATCCATACCGCGGCACAGGCTGGGACGGGCGGTGATCTCGGCATAGAAATCGCTCGCCACGATGTCCCTTTGCAGGCTGGTCATGTACACGCCAGGCTGCGCCACCAGCGTCAGGCGTTCGCGGCTGATGGAGGCTGAGCCCTGGTCGGAAGCAGCCGTGTCCCAGGTGGAGGAACGACGGAAATCGTCGGTGGCGATGACCCTGCCCAAGCCGACCAACATCTCGGGCGTGGGCGGTTGGGTGCGCACCGGCTGGGGTGAAGGTGTGGCTGTGGGTGGGAACCAGACCGTGGTCGGAGTCTGAAGCGGCGTCGGTGTGGGTGGGCGGGGTGTGGCGGTCACGGGAGCGAGTCCAAAACCAGAACAGGCTGTGAGCAGCAGTCCGCAGGCAAGAGAGAGAAATCGGGGAAAAGTCATGCGCATTTGATGACAAAAATCCGGGGCAGGATGTTGTACAATAAGGCAGCAATGGAGCATCGTTTGCTTCCTGGTGGCATATCCGCAGGTACCACGGACAATCGCAGAGGCCAAAACTGCGAAAATCCGTCCTAGCTGCGGATATTTTTGTCGCTCATTCTAGCACAAAGGAGAACAATATGACTGAAACACACGTCCTTGTAACCGGCGCATGCGGAGAAATTGGACAGGCGCTGGTGCAAGGGTTGGCGCAACGCGGAGGCCATCGCATCGTTACCGCTGACCTGGCGCCGTTGCCGGAGACGATCACCTCTCTGGTCGCCGAGCATGTACGGGGGGATCTGCTCCACAAAGTCAAGATTTTTTACGATTATGATATCGACGTGGTCTTTCACCTGGCCGCGTCGCTTTCTTCTAAGGCCGAAGAATCGCCGGAAATGGCACACCGCATCAACGTGGAGGGAACGATGCAGATGCTGGCGATGGCAGCCTACCGTTCCGAGAAATATGACAAGCGGGTCAAGTTCCTGTTTCCCAGCTCGATCGCCGCGTATGGTTTCCGCGATCTGGCCGAGAAGCGGGCCGCGGGACGGGTCAGGGAGGACCAGTATAACGCGCCCCAGACAATGTACGGCTGCAACAAGTTGTACTGCGAGAAGCTGGGGGTGTACTACAGCAAATTCCTGGGCCAGCGCCACCTGGAACCAAAGCCGCCCAGCATGCTGGACTTTCGCGCCATCCGCTTCCCGGGGCTGGTCAGCGCTTTCACGGTGCCCAGCGGCGGGACGAGCGATTACGGTCCCGAAATGCTGCACGCCGCCGCGCAAGGCCGCCCCTATGCCTGCTTCGTGCGCGAGGACACGAAAATCTCCTTTATGGCCATGCCCGACGCCATCAAGTCGCTGCTGCTGCTGATGGACGCACCGCGTGAGAGGTTGACCTGTCCTGTCTACAACATCGCCGCTTTCAGCCTGACGGCAGGCGCGTTCCGCGATTGGGCGGTCAAATCCTTCCCGGGTGCGCGGATCACGTTCGAGCCGAACGTGCGCCGCCAGGGGATCGTCGATTCCTGGCCGGAAGACCTGGATGATTCCAGGGCGCGCACGGAGTGGGGCTGGCAGCCCGATTACGACGAGGGCAAGTTCTTCGACGAGTACTTCCTGCCGGAGATCAAGAAGCGGTATCAGTAAATCAGAGGGCTGAACGAAAGGGAAGCCCGTAGTCGAAGCGCGAACTTTGGATATACCCAGGGCAGTCACAAATTGCGCATCCCTGCTCGTAAAAAACGCAATTTTCAACCGACCTGGGTATAATAATGCCCTTCGACCCCCGGCACCACCCGCCGGGGCAGGTGTGCGCTGACGCTCCGCTCAGGGAGGAGAATGCCTTAATCAAACCCTGATATAATCCGCGTACCTATGAACCCAAGGCGATTCCTTGTATTTTTGTTGCTTTTCCCGCTTTTGCTCTTTGCCATTTCCCTACCGGCGCAGGCTTCCCCGGTCACACAGGTGGAATTCCCCTCCCCCACTCCGGGACCGGATGGGCGCATCATTTACGTCGTGCAACCCGGCGATAGCTGTTTTCGGATCCAGGCGCTGTATGGTATCACCGTCGATCAATTGCGCGGCTTGAACCCGCAGTTGGATGAGAACTGTACTCTCGTGATCGGAGCCGAATTGATGCTCGGCGTCGGCGGCCCGGCGGCGCTCTCCCCCACGCCCGGGCCATCCCCCACGTTGGAACCGCCCACCGTTACACCCACGCCTGCCCCTGGAACGACCGAAATTTGCGTGTTGTTGTACGATGACGTCAATGGGGATGCGCTGCGGCAGGAAACCGAACCCGGCGTGGCCGGCGGCGCGGTCAGCGTCAGCAATACGGCCGGCACCTTTTCCGCAACAAAGACGACCGTCTCTGCAATCGACCCGGATACCGAAGAGCCGGTACAAACCTGTTTCACGGATGTGCCTCAGGGCGAGTACAGCATCAGCGTGGCCGTGCCGGATAACTACAACCCAACCATGGAGTTGATCTACACATTCTCCATCAAGGCAGGCGACCGCGCGTTCGTGGCTTTCGGCGCCCAGTCCCAGACTGTGACGGTCGCTGAGACAGCGCCTGAAAATACGGGTGGCGGCGGTGCCTCGCCCATTTTTGGCATCCTGGGCGGCCTGCTCCTGCTGGGTGGGATTGGCCTGGCCTGGTATGCCTTCCAGCAGCGCAAACCGAGCAGCAGGTTCAAAGGCGGTGGGTTTTCAGTATAATAAACACACTCCCAGGAGATTCTTTGGCGCACAGCATTGTTGGCCCTGTCTTTATGAGCTATAGCCGCAGGGACGAAGTGGTCATGCGGCGTATTGTCAGGTTCCTGCGCAAGCAGGGCATCGACATTTGGGTAGACAATGAAAAGCTGGTGCCCGGTACGCCCATTTGGGAAGTGGAAATTGAGAAAGCCATTATCAACGCGGGGGCTGTTGTAGTTTTGCTCTCCCCAGATTCTAAAAACTCGCCCTGGGTACGACGTGAGATTAGCTTTGCAGAAGACAATGACAAATACATTTTTCCAATATTGATTGCAGGGGATGAAAAAAATGCAGTTCCTATTCGTTTGACAAACCACCAGAGAGTTGACCTTCGGCAGAATGAAGAACTTGGCTTGAATTCACTAAAAACAGCAATTTCTCATCAATTAGATTATTTGGAAACTCAAGACCGAAGAGCAATAGAAGAAGCGGAGAGATTGGCCTACAAGAAAGTTCAACGAGAAGTCATCGAAAAAATTACGGAAAGGAAGAGAAAACCTGCTAAATCTACCATCTCTTCTCAATTCAATTCTCATATTGATCTCAAAACTCATATCCAGAATAAACTGCTCACCGAAATCGATCTATCTATGGCCCCGGAACAGGTACAGCGTGCGATCCAATATCTAGGTGAGCAGATTTTAGCAGAAGAACACATCATTCTTACCCGATCAGAACGCGAACGTCTCTTTGCGCAAATCGCAGCAGAGTTCCTTGGCAGGTGACTGTCACTTGGGAAGTGACAGTCACCTTGCTAAACACTCTATTGCGAAATTTTCTTCCTGCCTTTTTGCCTAGTTGTTTTCTTTTCCGTGACTGTTTTCTGCCCACCAGCCTTTTTCGTTACGCGTTTCCTCACAGGCTTCTTAATCTTTTCTTTCATCACTACCGCCACAGTCCCAAACATCTCCTCCCACTTCGCCTGCATCGAAGGCACGCCTGCGCCGTTCAGCGCCTCACATACCATTCCCCATTCTCCATTCCCCACAACTCTCCAATCTAAAAACGCATGGTGCTGGTATGCACCTAGCTGCACATACAACCCCTTGGCCCACAATTCCTCGCACGAGCGGATGTATTCCATGCCCGTGACGTAATCCTTGAAGATGACATAACCCTCGAACGGCAGGTCCAGCCCCTCAGCCAGGGACTTCTGGCGCAGGTCGCCGGAGGCTTTGTCCAAGTAGGCGGCGGAGGTCTTGATCCAGCCGGCCGTCTCAGCATATTTGTTGTGGTAGATGACCAACCCTCTTTCATCCCTGAATCTATTCGAATAAGCAAACACATCCTCGTTGACATGGCCTTGACCGGTAAAAAAGTCGTAGAGCAGGAAATGCTCGGACTCGGCAAACAGGTACCGGCGGTGCAGGAGCGGGAAGATCTTCCACTCATGGCCGCGCACCAGGCCCTCGTCGATACCCTCGTCCCACTTGGGGTGGCGGAATTCCATCCCGTATTTCTCGCGGAAACCCTCGATCTGTCCGTGCCCGAACATAGGCAGGCCCGGCAGCGTGGCCAACAGCGTGCAGGTGCCGAAATACTTGTCGCCGTTGCCGAACTGCTCCACGGCGGTTTTTTCATCGGGGTTGTTCATGAAGTTGACGTAACGCTTCAGGATTTGCGGGTCGAACTCGATCGTGTTCTTGATCACTTGGCGATATTTCGCATTGTCCTCGTCGCGCAGCATATGCATGAAGGCCGAGTTGTAGACGCGGTGCATCCCCAGCGTACGCACGAAGTACCCTTCCATCAGCCAGAAGGCCTCGGCCAGCAGCAGCGTATCGGGGACTTCGGCGGCAACGCGGTCGACTACCTCGCGCCAGAACTCCTCGGGGACTTTCGCCTCGAACTCGGAGGCGGACATGCCCTGCTCCGAACGAGAGGGGATCGCCCCCCCGGCGCCCGGCTCCGGGAACCACAGGCGCTGGATGTGCTTCTTCGCCAACGTCATGGCCGCATCGAAACGGATGATGGGGAAATTGCGCGCCACGTGCAGGATGGTCTGGATGACGGCTTCGCGCACTTCGGCCTTGGAAAAATCCAATTGGGCAGTGTCGTTCCAGGGCATGGACGTGCCATCGTTGCCGTGATAAATGTAGCGCGTATCGCCTGTCCAGTGGTCGATGCGCTTGAAGACCACCGCGGCGTCGCTATGGTTGTAATAGTGGTCTTCGAGGATGATCGCCACGCGCTCGTCATCGCACAGGTCTTCAGAGTTGAAAGTGTAATTCGGATAGGGCGCATACGGCAGCGACAGGAACCAGTCGGGGTGCTCGATCACCCAACGCGAGTCGATACCCATATGGTTGGGCACCATGTCCGCCGAAAGCCGGATGCCCCGCCCCCAGGCCCGCCAGCGCAGGTTTTCGAGCGCGGGCCAGCCTCCCAGGTCTTCGGCGATATCGTAGGCGTAGAGCGAATAGGCTGAAGCGACCGCGTCATGATCGCCCATGCGTTGCTTGATGCGCTGGCTGGCGCGCGAGCGCTCCCACAGGCCGATCAGCCACAGACCGGTGAATCCGCGCTGCGCCAAAATGTCCAACTCTTCGTCGGGGATGTCGTTCAGGAATCGAATCCAGCGCCCGTACTTGCGCGATAGCTGTTCCAGCCAGACGTAGGTGTTCTTGGCCATCAGGATACAGCGCGGCATCCAGTCTTTGTCTTCGCTGAACCGCTCGTATTCGGGGTAGCCGCGAAATTCCAGCACGGGCGCTTCGCCGCCAAAGCCACCCGCGCCGAGATGGCGGGTGGCTTCCTCGGTGACATAGTCGATGCCGCGCAGCAGTCGCTGGATGAAGGCCTCCCCCAGCAACGTGCCCCATTTTTTGATGACGAATTCCAGTTGACCGGCCAGGGAGTAGGGCGACGCGATGGCAGGCGCGCGCAGTACCTGGATCAGCGTCTCGCCGGAGCCCGCCCCGCCGAAACCCGGCTGGCCGTTGAAGAAATCACTCAATTTATTGACGACCTGCTCATAGGCGCTGGTTTGTTTCAAGAGATTTTCGTCGAACAATTCCTGGTATGGCTGTGTGGCAGGGTTGAGATTGGTGATATGCAACAACAGGATCTCTTCCAGGGAATATTCTCTCACCCCAACCTCCCTCATCCCCAACCCTTCCCCCTTTGGGGGAAGGGAGAGTTCCCCTCTCTCTTCGGGAGAAGGGCCGGGGGCGAGGGTGAAATACTGCTCCGCACTCATCTCCCCGCGATACACCGCCTGCGGCGGGAACTCTTCGATAAAACGCACAAGGGTGGTCTGCAAGGGTTTCTCACCAACGTGGGAGTCCAACCAGTCCAACCCGCGCCGAAAGGTGCCCGGGTTTTGCGACTCATACTGCCCGATCAGGATCTGGAAGACCTCGTTGAGCAGTCCCATGGCATTGATATCGGAAGCAGGCACGGGTTCCGCTCGACGCGCGGACATTTGCTCGGCAAACCGGCGCGCAGCAGCAAAGTCTGCTACGAGTGCGCGCCCGCGGGGGGAAAACAGTCCTTCATCGAACCGGTATGTGTTGCGCGCTGGACGGGAAACGTGGATTTCAGACATGATTTGGCCTTATGACGGGTTTGTAATTTTGAAAGTTTTCGCTTTTGTTAATCTTACCGCATATCGGCCGGAATGGAATTCGAGTATACTTTCACAAATGCTCACCACCCTGCAAGTCATCGATTTAACCCTGTACCTGCTCGTTGCGGCGCTGTACCTGCCGGTCATCGTCAATGCGCTGCGTGGACAGGAGGGCCACCAGGTTGTACACTACTTATTGGTCTTGTATGCCCTGCTCGGGTTGCTGCTGGGTGTAGGCGAAGCGCTCTGGCGCAGCGGTCTGACAGTCATCAGTAGAGAGACGTTTTCTGTATATCAAACCTATGCTGCGTTGCTGCTCTCGATGGTGATGCTCTTGGTCGTGAGCATCTTCCTGCGCCGGCAGGGTTGGCCGTGGTTGGTGGTGGCTGGCGCGCTGGTATTTCTGTTGTTCCTGGCGGCGCAGAATGTTTTCGGCCTGCCAGATACCATCTGGACCAACGGGCAGTGGTCCCTGCCGCGCGACGACCTGCCGTTCTTCCTGATCCTGCTGGGCTGGCTGATTTTTATCATCAGCGCCAATGCGGCCACCCGTACGGCTTACCGCCATGCGAAACAACCCCTGTACCGCAACCGCCTGATCTACTGGCTGCCCTTTTTCTTCCTGATCATCGTCAACGATATTTTCATCTTCCTTAAAAGCCCCATCCCGGGCAATCCCCTGCGCCTGGCGTCTGCCTGGTTGATGGGGTATGTGGTGTTGACCCACAATATGCCCGACGCACGCCAGATCCTCAGGCGCGCGCTGATCTACGTCATTACCACCCTGTTGATCGTCGCGTTCTACATTGCCGGTTTTTCGTTGTCACAGTGGCTCTTCCGCGCTGTGCCCAATTTCAATCCGCTGGTGGTTGGCGCCCTGATCGCGCTGGTGTTGGCGACCCTGTTCACCCCCCTGCTCAGTCTCGTGCGCCGCTGGGTGGATAGCTGGCTGCACCTGGAACAATTCGATCCCAGCCGCACCCTGCGGGAATACGGCGAGTCGATCAGCAACATCCTCGAGATGCAACGCCTGGCCAGCGTGGCGGTGGGGTTGATCATCGAGTCGCTGGGCATTACGCGCGGTTTTCTCTTCCTGGTCGACCAGGACCCCGGTCAGGACGAGCGCAAGACCTACTTCCTGCGCGCTGTGCGCAGTCCCGGCGAACGCCAGATCAAGCCTGGCATCCTGCCGGAGACCAGTCCCATCGCCCAGTATCTGACGCGCGAGCAGCGCCCGCTTCTGCAATACGACCTGGATCTGCTTCCGACTTTTCGATCGGTCACCCGGCCTGAGCGGGAGTGGTTCAATGCCACCCAATCCGAAGTGTACGTGCCCATCTTTGCCAAACGCCGCTGGATCGGTTTGCTGGCCTTTGGTCCCAAGCTTTCCGGCAACCGCTACACCGAGCAGGATCTGGTCACCTTGAGCGCTCTGGCCAACCAGACGGCCGTCGCACTGGAAAACGCCCGCCTGGTGGAAAATCTGGTCCGTTTGAACCAGGAATTGCGCCAGGCTTACCACTCGCTCGACAGGGCCAACCGCGATCTGGAACGTATCGACCGTACCAAGTCCGATTTCATCAGCATCGCTTCCCACGAACTGCGCACACCTTTGACGGTCATGCGCGGGTACACAGAGATGCTGATGGAAGACGCCAGTCTCAACCCGGATATCCAGACCGTCATCAAAGGCCTGCACGACGGTACGATGCGCCTGCACGAGATCATGGACTCGATGTTCGATATCGCCCAGATCGACGCGCGCACGCTGCAACTGAACCTGCAACCCGTCGATGTGGCAGACCTGGTGCGCGAAGTATGTTTTGGCCTGACCAAACAATTTGCCGAACGCAACCAATCGCTGACGATCGACCTGCCAGCCCTGCCCTATCTCAAAGCCGACCCGAACATCCTGCACAAGGTCTTCTTCCACCTGGTGACCAATGCCATCAAGTTCACGCCCAACGAAGGCAAGATCACGATCACGGGACAGGTATTACAACCCGGCAGTAAAGATGCGCCCGAAGGCGGCGTGCAGATCACGGTCGGCGACACGGGCGTGGGGGTAGCACCAGAATATCGCGATTTGATCTTCACCAAGTTCTACCAGCCCGGTGAATTGGGCAAGCACTCCACCAGCAAGTCCCGTTTCAAGGGCGGCGGCGCAGGGCTGGGGCTGGCACTTGCCAAAGGCATCGTCGAAGCGCATGGCGGGCGCATCTGGGTGCAAAGCCCTGGCTATGACGAAGTCCACTTCCCTGGCAGCAAGTTCCATGTGCTGCTCCCCTCTCATAAACCTGGGAAGGAGGATAAGATAGAGATGGGGCGAGAAATCAAGATGACGCTTTAAAGCTGAACCGATAAATTAAGAGACCACCGAACCGGTGGTCTCTTGCTTGTTTCACGGGCCTGTTCATCGGCCTGAATGGGATGAATTTATTTGCTGACCAGCACGTAGTAACCGGGCTGACCGACGGTGATGACAAAGAAATCGCCTACCACGTTACCGCCAGGTATTTCTACCCAGGTCGAACCGTTCCAGAACATGACCGCCAGATTCGCATCCTTCAGGCCTGCAGGGATCGGGAAGGAAAGTGTAATAACAAGGTCATCGAGCGCTACTCCCTGATCGGTGAGGACAACCCTCAGGGCCGAGCCAAAGGCATAACCAGCTCCCAGTGCACCGGGCAGTTGCGCCTGCATCTGCGGGATGACGATGTATAGAACAATCGGTTTCTTGCCGCCGTCGCTACCACCGCCGCCACCGCAGGGATAGTCATTGACCCACACATTGCCGCCTTCGTTCGCGTAATCCGTGGTGTTTCCGGAGAAAGTGGCACCGTTCAGGTACAGGTCGGGGGCATGTCCGATCACGCCGTAGTCATTGTCAGAAAAGTCGCTGCAGAAAATGCCAACCTGGACGTCAGAATAGAGATATGCACCAGCATCGCCATTGCCGTTGGCAGTTACTCTATCCAATGTGACGCTGCCAGACCAGGATTCAGCATATAAACCAGCCCAACCATTATCGTTGAATGCGCTATTGAGGACCTGGACGCCACTTCCACCAAAGACAGCAGCGCCAAAATCACCGTTGCCACTGGCGGTCACTCCATTCAACGTGACGTTCCCATTGTAAGCTTCAGTAATCAGACCGGCCCAGGTATTGTCATTGAAGGTGCTATCGGCAATGAAAATGTCGCCACCGAATTCAGATGTACTGATGCTATTCACAGCGAAGAATTCACCACCCCCGGTCTGCACAACGGCGCCGATCTCGCCATTCTGATTGGCGGTCACTCCATCCAACGTGACGTTGCCGGAGGAGGAATAGGCAGCCAACCCGGCGTAAGTGTTGTCTACAAAGGTGCTATTAGAAATGTAAATGTCGCCATCTGCCCACACATCAGCGCCATCATAACTGCTCTGATAGGACTCCACATCCTCGAGCGTAACGTTGCCCGCAGAATAGATCCACAAGCCACCCTCGGCGTTGGAGCCATCTACGACCACATCGGATACGTTGACGTCACCATCTGCTTCCACATAGACCCAGTCGTTGAATGTGAATCCACTCATTCCAAAGGCATTGGGTAAATAGGCATCCAGGCTGCCATTGATGACGGTCGAACCGCTGCCGGCACCCCGCAGATACAGGTTCCCCACGTTCCACGAATAGCCATCGATGACCACATCTTCGTTGTATGTGCCTGCCTCGACATAGATCGTATTGTCGTCGGGCGTGGCGTTCATACCGGCGAGCGCGTTGATCGCTGTCTGGATGGGAGCGCTGAGCCCGGAATTGCAAACGTTCACGAAGGATGCACACGATGCACCGCTGGTATAACCATAGGTTGTCCCACCCACGGTGAAATACGGATCGGGGGCGGCCAGGACCGCGGCAGCCTCTTCGGTCACCAGTGGCAGGGTCTCGCCTCCCTCATCCAGGACGACCAGGGTTGTCTCGGCGGGCAATTGTTCCAAAACTTCGGCAACAACGACGGCTTCTTCTTCCGAAGCCTCAGCCGGCTCCTCTGCAGCCGGTTCTTCTACGGCAGGGTCGTCCGCGGGCGGCTGGCTGCCTTCTTCGGTCGCAGGCGGAGGCGTACTGTCATCCGCCAGGGCGGGTGTAACGCCCAACGCACTGAAGGTCAGTGCTAGCAAAATCAGGAGGATCAATATTGATTTTTTGTATGAGTTTTTCATGCTATGACGTTTTCCTTTTTTGATTGATTTTACGTAGGCCAGTTGGCGCATGCGTCTTGCAATGTGTGGTTTCATGAATATGGAATTATTATCGTTATCTCCTTTTTTCCGACTTGTCGATTATGTGCGAAACTGCCCTTGTCCACTGTGGGATGAGGAGCAGGTAACTCCTTCAAACTACAGGTATTATATAAAGGCCGCGGTAGATTGTGCTCGACGGTTTTGATAAGTGCGTTCACAATTTTGATAGGTAACCCAAGGTCAGGAATCGGGGAAGCAAGTTGATTTTCTTAGTATGAAAATTGCCCTCCCAAAAAATAAGCCCGGTCTCATAAGAGACCGAGCTTATCATCTACGACTTTTTCCCCCAACCAATCCATCAAACTAAGGTGTGGGAGTAGGCGTAGGCATCGGTACGAATGGCGCGCCTAATTCACAGACAGACAAATCATCGAAGTAAAAAATCGTTTCAGGGTCGTTCCAGATATGGGCTTCGAGGCCGATCGTGCCGGGGGACAGGGGTTGAGGATCCTGGTACTCCAACAGCATTTTTCCATCCACCCAGACCTGGATCAAGCCATTGTACGAGCTGATTTCCAGGAAATACCAACGGTCTGGCACTGGCCGGAAGTCGCTGCGGTCAACATCGAAATGACCGGCATCTGGCGACAAACGGGTCAAGGCCATGAGCGCTTCCCCGCCCCATTGGATCGGATAACGTGTATCCCCGCCCGGGACCTGCGCGTGTTTCCAGTTGAGGAAAGAAAAACCGTCATTCCCACTCGCCTGTACCTTGAGACGCCAGACTGCATTTTCGAAGGAGTAATCACGCAGGTCATCGCCATTCTCATTAATACCTGTGAAAAAGACTACTTGATTCCCTTCCTCTTTTGTGCCCAATCCCCAGCCATTATTTGCATTGAATTCGACGGCGGCATTGATGTTCTGCCAACCCTGTGCTTTGCCGTCCTGAAAATCTTCAGCGTAGAGCAGTTTTTCTCCCTCTGCGCAGGCATCCGCCGGCAATAAACCGTATGGATCACGCTCCAAAGCGACAGCGACCTCGTTCAGGCCACGTTCCAGGCCCAGGGCTTGCTGGGCGGGGAAATATCCCTGCGCTGTGACGCTTAAGGTTCCACGTTCCTCGGGCAGGTTGTTCCAGGTCACCTGGCCCCCATCATCAGCACTGACCGGATTGTCATCCCCCGACTCGGGCAAAACCACGCTGGCGCCCGGGACAGGGTTGCCATCCTGATCCGTGACTTTAACCGTCAAATCGAAAGGGATGGGCGTCGGGGTAGGTGTCAGGGTAGGAGTAGCGGTGGGCAAGGGAGTGGCGGTCCAGGCTGAGGCGGTCATGGTGGCAATTTCTTCGGCCGATGGACCACAACTTGCCAGCAGTAAGATTGCAATCAATAAGATGGCTACAGAATTTTTTTTCATCTTTGAACTCCTTGGGAGTAGTTAGTACCTTACGAGTTAAATCCTTGCTTTTTGTGCAAGAATTTACAGGATGGACAGGATATCCAGGATGGTTTCAATGTTTTTATCCTGCTCATCTTGTATATCCCGTTTGGTTTCGGCTCGTCCGAGTTAG
>DAOTXM010000406.1:0-3047 GCA_034435215.1 Anaerolineales bacterium | reverse complement strand
CGGATGATGTAAATCTCACAGCCGTGGATATCGTTGAACTTGTCGAAATAGGCGGTAAAAGCCACCCACTTGCCATCCGGGGAGAAGCTCGGTCCCTGGCTGTTGCCGCCGGAGGGAGTCAACTGGCGCGCCTCGGACCCGTCCGCGTTCATGATGTAAATTTCACGCTGCCAGGACTCCCCTGAATATGTAACAATGGACTGCCCATCGGGCGACCAGTCGCTGCGGCCGCGGATGGCGGGCAGGTTGCTGATCTGGCGCACGTTCTTCCCATCCTCCCGGACCGTAAACAACTGCACGGGCCCATTCCTGGCTGACGCAAACAGGATGAACTTGCCATCCGGCGACCAGGTGGGATCCCAGCCTTCGATGAACGGGATATTGTTGGGATTGTCCCCGTTCCTTTCCATGGTCATGAGCTGGTAACGGTCCGAATTCGGGTTCCAACGCGTGTAGACGATCATTTGACCATCCGGCGAATATTCGGGCGCGGTCAGCACGCCGCTGCGATTCGTCAGGCGGTCCACGCTGCCATCGGCGAGGTCATAGGCGTAGATCTCATAAACGTTCTCAGACCGGAAGGCAGAATATAACACCCTGCGCCCATCCGGTGAGAGGGATGGATAGAAATGACGGAGATTGTCCTCGGTCGTCAGGCGGCGATAGCCCGTCCCGTCCGCGTTCATGATGCAAATCTGGTCTGACGATTGAACCTTATAAACCTGGCAGGTGAAAACGATACGACCGGTCGGCGCATCCTGTGAAGAAACAGTTGGCACGACGGTTACGCCAGCAGGGACAGGGCCGGCCTGTGCGGTGGGTTCCAAGAAATCGAAGGCGGAGGTGGCTGTGGGTGTTGCGGGCGCGGGAGAGAACGCCGAAAGGGGCGTGGAAGCCGCCAGCGTGGCGAACAGGTCGATGGTCGGGGGAGAAGCGGGCGCGGCCAGGCGTCCCAACCCGGATACGAGAAACACAACGAAAAGCAAAAAGCCGCAGACCATGACCAATCCTGCGGCGATCCAGAGCGCGCGCTTGGAATTGTTCATGCCCCGATGTCCTTTCTGGTTTCCCCCGCATGTCCCCGTCCATAGCGGTAATAAGCCGCGCAGGCCCCCTCGGATGAGACCATGGTCGCACCCAGCGGATGTTCGGGTTTACACTGGTCTCCAAAAGCGGAGCAATCGTGCGGTTTCTTCAGGCCCTGCAGGATTTGACCCGCGATACACAGCGGCGACTCATCCGCAGTGATCGCCTCGACCTGGAAGCGTTTTTCGGCGTCGAACGCTTCGAACGCGGCCCGGAGCTGCCAGCCGCTCATGGGAATGGTGCCGATCCCGCGCCATTTCCGGTCGCAAGCTTCGAACACAGTATCGATCATCTTCTGGGCAGGCTGGTTGCCTGCGAACGTGACCGCGCGCTGGTAGGCGTTGGCAACCTCGACCTTGCCCGCCTCCAACAAACGAACCGTTTCCAAAATGCCCTGGACGATATCGAGCGGCTCGAAGCCCGTGACGGTCATTGGCGTTTTGAACTGCTCGGCCAGCAGCGGATATTCGTGATAGCCCATCACGGCGCAAACATGACCTGCCAGCAGGAAGCCCTGCACCCGGTTGGTGGGCGAGCCAAGAATGGCTGCAACCGCAGGAGGGACGCGTACGTGCGAAACAAGGATGCTGTAATTGGTCAGGCCAAGATTTTTCGCCTGCATGATGCTCATCACGTTGGGCGGTGCGGTGGTTTCGAACCCGATGGCAAAGAACACCACCTGTTTGTCTGGATTCGCCTTCGCCAGCTTGACCGCGTCCAGCGGCGAATAGACCACGCGCACGTCCCCGCCCCCCGCCTTGACCGAAAACAGGTCGCGCCCGGAACCGGGCACGCGCAGCATGTCGCCGTAGGAGCAAAAGATCACGTCCGGGCGGGAGGCGATCTCGAGGGCTTTATCGATCAATTCGAGCGGCGTCACACACACCGGGCAGCCCGGTCCATGCACCAGCTCGATCTCCGGCGGCAGCAACTGGTCGATGCCGTGTCGCACGATGGCGTGTGTCTGCCCGCCGCAGATTTCCATGATCGTCCACGGGCGCGTCACGCTGCGGCGGATCTCTGCGATCACACCTTTGACCAGCGCAGCATCCCGGTATTCATCGACGTATTTCATGGCCATGGTGCGAGATGATATCTCGCATTACCCTTGCCCTACTTCGGGCCCGATTTCCTCTTCGAGGCTGGAAATTTGCTTAAGAAGCTCAAGGGTCTCCAACGCTTCTTCTTCGCTCAGGAGGCTGATGGCAAACCCGACGTGGATGACACAATAATCCCCGGTCTTAGCTTCCGGCACGTATTCCAGGCAGGCCTCGCGGAACACCCCGCCAAAATCGACCTTGGCCATTTGCAGGCCATCGACTTCTTTAATATCGACAATTTTTCCCGGTACAGCTAAGCACATATAAGCCTCCTGTAATCAGCGACTGAAGTCGCTATTACCGCTACTACGTTCTCATCCTTGCCGTTGCAATCGCAGCCTGTCCAAGCGACAGGCCGCCGTCATTGGTCGGCACCTGATGATGGATGTATACATCAAAACCAGCTTCTTGCAAAAGTGACAAAGTTCGTCCTAATAGCGTGATATTCTGCCAGACTCCGCCAGACAGGGCGACGGCATTTATATTCTTGGCTACACGCAAACTACGGCAGAGTTCTAGCGCCAACTGCGCCAGGCCGTTGTGGAACCTGGCCGAAATGACCGGGATGGGGATGCCAGCCAGCACATCCGCGACCAACCTCTCCACTGCGCCCCTCACCAGGACCCGATCCTGCTCCCATTCAAATTGGTAGATTCCATCTTCGTCCGCTTCCGCCAACGCCTCGAACTCGATGGCTGCCTGCGCCTCATAGTTGACCGACTGTCGCAGGCCTGCCAGCGCTGCGGCTGCATCGAACAGACGACCCATGCTGGAGGTCATAGGGGTATTGATTTTCTTCTCGAGTTGGGTCTTGAGCAAGGTACGGTCTTCGGCACAAAACTCAACCACCGGAGCGAGGCG
>DAOTXM010000405.1:0-5413 GCA_034435215.1 Anaerolineales bacterium | reverse complement strand
TGGGGTCGTCCCATTTTGGCCCGCCGACCGCGCCCAGCAGCACCGCGTCCGCAGCCTGGCAATCGGCCAGGGTCTCATCGGTGAGCGAAGAACCATATCTATCGATCGAGCAGCCGCCCATCAACCGTTCGGTGAAGGCGAAGGTATGTCCGTATCTGCCTGCGATGGCATCCAAAACACGCACTGCATCGGCTACCACTTCGGGGCCGATGCCATCGCCGGGGAGTAGAACGATGTTTGCTTGCATAAATCTCCAATTTCACGCAGAGCGGAGGGCGTGGCCCGTAGTCGAAGCGCTCTTAGCAAATATGCTCTTCGACTACGCACCTTACAGTCGCTCCGCTCAGGGCGATAACAATCTAATGTGCCACCATCAAACCATATTCGACCGAATCGGCCAGCGCACGCCAACTGGCTTCGATGATGTTACCGCTGGCACCGACGGTGCTCCAGCGTTTGGTGCCATTATGCGTATCGATCAATACGCGCGTGATGGCCTCCGTGCCGTTTTCGCCGTCCAGGATGCGGACCTTGTAGTCTGCCAGATGGAAATTCGCCAGTTGGGGGTAGATCGGCTGCAAGGCCTTGCGCAAGGCCAGGTCCAATGCATTGACGGGACCGTTACCTTCCGCTGCGGTATGCAAGATTTCGCCGCCCACCCGCACCTTGACCGTTGCTTCGGCGAAAGTGCCGCGCCCATCACGGTGCTCCACGTTGACGAAATAGTCCACCAGTTCGAAAGGCGGCTGGTAATACATTTCCTGGCGTTTGAGCATCATAGCAACCGAGGCCTCGGCGGCTTCGAAGGCAAACCCGCGCGCTTCCAGTTCTTTGATGTCGTTGAGAACCGGGACGACCTCCTCGACATCCAATTCCAGGAAGTGTTCTTCTGCTTTATGCAGCAAGTTGCCGCGACCAGACAGGTCGGAGACGACCACGCGCATCTTGTTGCCGACCGCCTCTGGCTCGATGTGCTGGTACGACCGCGCCGAGCGCCGCATGGCTGCCACGTGCACCCCGCCCTTGTGCGCAAAGGCTGACTTGCCCACAAAAGGCAGATGCTCGTCGGGTGTGAGGTTGGCCACTTCCATTACGAAATGCGACAGGTCAGTCAAGTGTGAGATGTTATCGTCGGGCAGGCACTGGATTCCCATTTTGAGTTCCAGGTCCGCGATGACCGAGCACAGGTTGGCATTGCCGCAGCGTTCGCCCACGCCATTGATCGTACCCTGTACCTGGATCGCGCCCGCGCGCACTGCCGCCAGCGCGTTGGCAACCGCCACTTCGCTGTCGTTGTGGGTGTGGATGCCAAACGGAACTGCACCAAGCGCCACCTTGACATCGCAGGTGATCCCGCTCACCTCCCAGGGCATGGTCCCGCCGTTGGTGTCGCACAGCACCACAGTCTCAGCCCCACCGCGTATTGCTGCCTGTAGTGTCTTGAGCGCATAAGCGGGATCCGCTTTATAGCCGTCGAAGAAGTGCTCGGCATCGTAGATAACGCGCCGTCCTTGCTCGCGAAGGTAGGCCACCGATCCCTCGATGATGCGTAGATTGTCATCCAGGGTGGTGTTGAGCACCTCGGTGACGTGCAGGTCCCAGGCTTTGCCGAAAATTGTGACCACCTCCGTTTGCGCGTCCAGCAGGGCTTTGATATTGGCATCGTCCTCCGGCCCACTGCGGGCGCGGCAGGTGGACCCAAAGGCGGTGATTTTGGCTGTCTGCCATTGCATGTCGCGGGAGCGGTCGAAGAATTCGGCATCTTTGGGATTGGAGCCAGGCCAGCCGCCCTCGATGAATGCTACGCCAATTTCATCAAGACGCTTGGCGATACGAAGCTTATCGATGCCTGAAAGGGTAAAGCCTTCAGACTGGGTGCCATCACGCAGGGTGGTGTCGTAGATTTGGATTTGTTGCATATAGTTTTCCACTCATCTGGGTGAGTAATCCGTAATTTGTTTGTGTTAATCGCCCTACGAATAAAAGCGGCCAGACTCGAATTGGGTGATTTCTTCCTCAAAACGCAAGATGTAGCCCAACTGGTCCACACCTTGGAGCAGGCAGGTCTTCGAAAACGGGTCGATCGGAAAAGAAACCGCGCTCCCATCAGGCAGGGTAACCGACTGTGCCTCCAGATCAACAGTCACCTCGACGGACGGCTCGTTCTCGACCAGTTCGAAAAGGGATGCAAGCACAGCTGCATCGACGAGGATTGGAAGCAGACCGTTCTTGAGCGCGTTGTTGCGGAAAATATCAGCGAAGGAGGTGCTGATGACAGCGCGGAAGCCATAGCTGGTCAGCGCCCAGGGTGCATGCTCGCGGCTCGAACCGCACCCGAAGTTGTCACCGGCTAACAGGATTTGCGCGCCCTGGTACTTGGGCTCGTTAAGCACGAACTCCGGCTTGGGGCTGCCGTCCGGGTTATAGCGCCAGTCGGCGAACAGGGCCTGGCCCATGCCGTTCTTATCGGTCGCCTTGAGGAAACGGGCTGGGATGATCTGGTCGGTGTCCACGTTTTCGACGGGCAGCGGGACCAGGCGGGAGGTGAGTTGGGTAAATTGAGCCATAATTGATTTGCGACTTGCGATTTGTGATTTGCGACTTGCGATTTGCGACTTGCGATTTGCGATCGAGGTGGCGTCCGGCAAGGACAGCCAGTTCGTAGATGCAGAAGTAACCATCCACCTGCTCGAAGCCAATCTCGCGCAGCCAGTCGCGCTGGGTTTCGATAGGCGCCAGCAGGTTGGTTTCCCTGTCAGGGCGGTTCAGGAAAATGTCAGCCGGTTGGTGATGGATCGAATAGCGGTGACCGGGGTAGTATTGCTCATACCATTACCGTGCGCGGGTCAGCGACTGTACCGGTCAGGGCGGCTGCGGCAGCAGTCAACGGAGAGGCCAGGAAGGTGCGCCCGCCCTTGCCCTGGCGGCCTTCGAAATTGCGGTTGCTGGTGCTGATGGCGTATTGTCCAGGCTCGAGCTGGTCGCCGTTCATCGCCAGGCACAGCGAGCAGCCGGCTTCCCGCCAATCGGCACCGGCTTCTTTGAAGATCTTGTCGAGACCTTCTGCCTCCGCTTGCCTTTTGATCTGCTGCGAACCGGGCACGACCATCACGCGCACATCAGCGGCGACTTTACGGCCTTTCAACACGGAAGCTGCCTGACGTAGATCCGAAATGCGCGAGTTGGTGCAGCTGCCGATGAAAACCACGTCTATTTTTTTGCCAAGTAGCGGCTGGCCGGGTTGCAAGTTCATGTAGGCCAGGGATTTTTCGAGCGCGGCTTTTTGTGACGGGTCGTGGTATGAAGCCGGATCGGGGACGCGTTCACCGATCTTCATGCCCATGCCAGGGTTGGTGCCGTAGGTGATCATCGGCTCCAGCGCTGAGGTATCCAGCGTGATGGATTTGTCGTAAACGGCGCCCTCGTCGCTGGGCAGGGACTGCCAATACATGAGCGCTTCTTCCCACTCCGCATCTTTGGGTGCAAATTCACGCCCGGCAAGGTACTCAAAGGTGGTTTCATCGGGAGCAATCATGCCCGCCCGCGCCCCGCCTTCGATGGACATGTTGCAGACCGTCATGCGTTCCTCCATCGAGAGCGCGTGGATGGCTTCACCAGTGTATTCGAAGACATGCCCGGTTCCGCCGCCGACGCCGATCCTGGCGATCAAGGCCAGGATGATATCTTTGGCCGTGACGCCGGTTGCCAGTTTGCCATCTATGCGGACCTGGCAGGTTTTGGGTTTGCGTTGGAGCAGGCATTGTGTCGCCAACACATGTTCGACCTCGGAGGTACCGATGCCGAAGGCCAGCGCGCCAAACGCGCCGTGGGTGGCAGTGTGGCTGTCGCCGCAGACGATGGTCATGCCAGGCCGGGTCAGTCCCAGTTCGGGGCCGATCACATGGACGATGCCGCGCTTGGGACTGTCCATCCCATAGAGTGTGACGCCGAACTCGGCAGCATTGATTTCCATCTGGCGGATCTGCGCTGCAGCGACCGGGTCCACGATCGGCAAAGACAAGTCGTGCGTGGGCGTGGAATGGTCCAGCGTGGCAAAGGTCCTATCCGGACGGCGGACTTTGAGTCCACGCTGGCGCAATCCGGTGAAGGCCTGCGGCGAGGTCACCTCGTGGACCAGGTGCAGGTCGATGTAGAGGATAGCCGGAGAATCGGGTCGTTGCGCGACAACGTGAGAATCCCAGACTTTTTCGAAGAGGGTTTTGGGCATGATGCGCTGTGAGTTGTATCAGTCTTCAGCCGCCTCACCAGCTGCATCAGCGGGGGAAGGTTCAGGATCCGGCGTGAGTCCACTCAGATCCCAGCCGGAAGGCATGGTGTTGGGCTCGGGGAACGGTTGGAAGATCGGGGTTTCGGACTCTGTTGTGGTTTCGTTTGGGGTAGACATGATGGTTTCTCCTTTTTGTCTTGTTGTCATGGCGAGGGCGAAGCCCGAAATCTCCTGTTGGCAAGGGGATTGCCACATCGGGCTAAAGCCCTCCTCACAATGACATAGGGTTATCCAACCAGCATGACTCCGTAGTCATTCTGGATGGTTTGCATTTCAGTCTGTGAGACGATCAGTTTGTTCAACGCGTTGATGTAGGCCTTGGCGCTGGCGACGATAATGTCGGTATCAGCGCCATGGCCGCCGTAGATGCGGCTGTAAGGCAGTTCCTTCTGGGCATCCATGGTCTGGTGGCCATCGACTCCCTGCACGCGCACGGTCACCTCGCCAAGCGCATCGATCCCTTCGGTGACAGCATGGACGCTGAATTCCAGCAACGTGTTAGGCGTATCGACAATCGCATCGATCGCTTTATACGTTGCATCCACCGGACCGGTGCCGATTGCGGCCTGGGTATAGACCTTGCCGTCAGGGCCTTTCAAGCGCACGGTAGCGGTGGGCATGCCCATCGTCCCACAGGCAACCTGAAGCCCGTCCAGCGAGTAGACGGAGAGCGGCTGGTAAAACTCATCCGCGATCAGCGCTTCCAGGTCGGCGTCGGTGATGACCTTCTTGCGGTCGGCCAGCTCCTTGAAACGGGTAAAAGCCTGGTCCAGCTCGGCTTCATCCAGAGCGTGTCCCATCTCAGCCAGGCGAGCGCGCAGGGCATGGCGGCCGGAGTGTTTGCCGAGCACCAGGTTGGTCTGGCTGACGCCCACATCCTCGGGACGCATGATCTCGTAGGTCTGGTTGTTCTTGAGCATACCGTCCTGGTGGATGCCGGCTTCGTGTGCAAAAACATTCGCGCCGACGATGGCCTTGTTGGGCTGCACGACGATGCCGGTGTAATTGCTGACCAGTTTGCTGACGCGGGAAATCTGGGTGGTATCGATACCCGTCTCCAGTTTGAAAACCGGATGACGGGTCTTGAGCGCCATCACAACTTCCTCCAGCGAGGTATTGCCCGCC
>DAOTXM010000404.1:0-7023 GCA_034435215.1 Anaerolineales bacterium | reverse complement strand
CGCTCAAAACAATGCCGATTGCCTTCAACTGTCTTTTGAATTCCTCGGTGGATAAGTCCACCCGGTATCCGGGGATGGATTCCAATTTATCGAGAGTCCCGCCGCTGAATCCCAGTCCGCGGCCAGACATTTTACCGACCGGCAACCCGCAAGCAGCAACCAGAGGCAGGACGACCAGGGTGGTTTTATCACCCACCCCACCCGTGGAGTGCTTGTCCACAGCAATCTCGACCACGTTGTGTAAATCCAGCGTCTCGCCAGAATGTGCGATAGCCAGCGTTAAATCGGTTGTTTCACGAGGGGTCATGCCGTTCAACAAAACCGCCATCGCCCAGGCAGACACCTGGTAATCAGGAATGTTCCCTGTCGAAATACCTTCTACAAAGAAATGGATTTCCTCGCTGCTAAGTTCCCCCTTGTCGCGTTTTTTGATGATGATGTCGACAGCACGCATGGGATACTCCTTGTGAACTTGGCCTCTTGTATTGTATCCCATTTTGCCCCATCCTTCGTATTACAGCGCAAGGTTACAATGCTGATATGTATTCATTACCAGGGATATCCGAAAAAAATGGTTGTGCGGGAGAGCGCACGCTCCCACGCACAACCATTTTTTCGGGATTTTCTTGGAACTTTGCGCTATATTGCTCGCCCTCTCCCACTCACTTGCTGAATTGCGCGATTAAATGGGGGACGAAAGTAGGGTCAGGCTTTTACCAGCTTTGGTCCCTCTGGCGTATCCTGTACCTGCCAACCAAGCGCCGCGATTTCATTCCGCAAGCGGTCTGATTCAGCCCAGTTCTTCTCGGCGCGGGCTGTTTGCCGCTGGTCGACTAACGCCTGCACGGTTTCTGGTGGGCCATCCTCTTCAACCCGATTCGCAGTCGTGACCATTTCCCATACAGCAGCAGGGATGCCTGCATCGATCGGATCAGGGAGACGGATCTGCCCCAGTTCGGTCAATGGAAAAGATACACCAGTGGCATAAATTTCCGGATTACACGCACGGGTCAATGAAACACTGCTAACACCCAACACCTGGCACTCCCTATTTTGGAAATCGATGATCAGGCCTGTATGTTCATCCAGACCAAGGGTGGTGTTCTCGGGTGGTAACAAGTTACACCATTGGTTGAACCTGTCCAGGCCGACGAAACAGCGGCTGGTATCCAGGTCGATGCCGCCCTCGGCATTGTTCCAGTGCGGGATAAAGGACAGGGTCAAGCCAAAATCACCAAAGAGGTTGAGTCCGGGTAGAGTATGGACATCTTCTCCCACCTTGAATATTTCGTAAACGGGCAACGCCCAGGCGCCGACCGAAATCGTCGCAGCAGAAGCAAACACCAGCGTGGCGCCCAGGCGGTGACGGGCACGCAGGATGTTCCAGGTCAGGCTGTCCTTTAATTGTCGTACTGCAAAGGTGGGGCTGCCGGGGCCCATGAAAATCATCTGAGCGGTCAATAATGGTTGTAAGATTTCAGGATCATCGGGACTGAAATCCGTGCCGCGCTTGCGGGCGGGAATGACATCGATTTGCGGATCGTAATTTTGCAGGCGTACCCGCATGAAATCCGCTACCCGTCCGGCTACCTGGTCGGAGTTGAGTTCGAAGCCGGCCGGGGTCTCCAGGATGGCAATTCGTAACGGCCGAGGCAAACCGCGGGCCAACGTTTCGAAGATGCGTCCGCCAGCCAGGGAGGTCTCGCCCGAACCAAGAAAAGCGATTTGTCCTATGGGCATGCTTATTTTGATGGTTTGTCGAGTTCGTCTATTACCTGGAGGAAGGTTTCCGTATCGGGGATGTCGGCCATATTCAAACCATAATGAACGAAACGGATATAACCGTCGCGATCCACGATCGAATTCATAGGCATGCGGCCAAACTTGAACAAGTTGACTTCCTGTTTATATGATTTGGCTACACGATGCTCAGGGTCGGGCAGGCCAACGAATGGGATTTGGTTCTCCCGCCAGTAATTTGCGAAAGAGTCCGGTTTGTCCGGCCCGATTGCCAGGATCTCGGCATCCCGTGCAGTGAAGTCAACGTAACGATCCCGCAACCGCGCTAACTGCGCGCGACAGAACGGTCACTTGAAACCGCGCAGGAAGGCCAGCAGGATGGTTTTCTCACCGCGATATGATGAAAGGCGCACATCGCGCCCGTTGGTATCCTGTAGTTCGAAATCAGGGGCCAGTTGCCCTTTGAAAATCATTGGATTCCCTCCGCCAAAAACATTTCCAATTCAATCATGAGCAAATCCGGACGCTCTTCTTGCGGCACATGCCCACAATTCGGGATGACCGCCAGGCTTGCGCCCGGGATGTCCATGGCCAGGCGCAGGCTTTCCTCGGTCGGGACGATGCGATCGTCATCGCCAGTGACGACCAGCACGGGTAGCTGCAACTCGTCCAACCTTTCAGCCAGGTTCAGGGGACGACTGGCAACCGTCAGCTCCCACAATGCCCGGTCCCAGTTATGCACCTGTAGCGGTTTCTGGTAACCTGCCAAAGTCTCCGGAGTGACCTTCGATGGATCGTGCCAGGCCAATTCGATCAATTCGGGGCCGCGTGCCTGGATCTGCCGGGCAATCAACGGACCCAGGCGACGCATCTGCGGTGTGCTGAATAACGGACGCGCCCAGGCAGGCGACCCACCGCTCGTATAGATAGCCGCATCCACCAGGACGAGAGCCTGCACCCGTTCCGGATGGTTCAACGCCACATTGACGGACACCGTGCCTCCGGCGGAATTCCCGACCAGGATGGCCTGCTCCACACCCAATGCAACCATCAGCTCGATGACCAGATCCACCTGCGCTTCCGGGCTGTACGGGTTTGTCCCTTTCCACTCACCGGGCATGGGACGCTCGGTCAAACCAAACCCCGGGCGGTCGAAGGCAATCACGCGCCCATACTGCGCCAACGGCTCCATTACGGCATACCAAGAGAACAGGCTGGCACCAAAACCATGTAAAAGGATGAAAACAGGCTCACCGGAACCTGTTTCCTTGTAATGCACTTTTAGATCATGGACTTCAACGAACTTGCTGTCCGGGTCGGCTAATTCTTCCGGCGGGACCGTTCCCTCCAGGGGGGGCACAGGGATCAGGAAAGGCCCCAACAAAACCAGGAGCAGTAAGAACGCAACGACTGCCAACGAAATCTTCTGCCAGCGTTTCACGTCATTTCCCCAGTCTATCCAGAAAATCAACCGTCGCAGCCACAACCTGCGCCTGCTGGTCAGTCGCGCTGATGGTAGCAACTTTATCACCAGGCTGGGAGCCATAGTCGCCAAACTGGGCGTGGTTCCCACCTTCAATGACCACCCAGGTTGTGTCGGTTGGCAACAACACGCGCGAAGCATCAAATTTCTCCACCCCGGCCATATCCAGTGTACCGTAAATCGAGAGCACTTTCAAACCTGAAGCAGACAGATCGTTATCATCCGCCGGGTATGATGCCCACAACACCAACCCTTCTGCAGCACTGGAGTGCATGTACAGGTAATTGGCCGCCATCGCGCCGCCCAGCGAATGCCCGCCCACAGCCCAATGTTCGATCTGGGGGAATTGTTGGATGATCGTCTCCGCCGCATTGGGATGGAAGACCATCAAATTCAGCGGAGCAGGGACGAGCGCCACCAGGTACCCCTGCGACGCAATCTCGCGTAAGACTGGGGCATACGAGCGATAATCCACCCGCCCGCCGGGATAGAATATGAAGCCGGTATCGGGATTGCCTTCTGCCGGCTGGAAGAGGATGAAATCGCCAACATTCACCACCACATCCTCCCCCACCTCCAATGCAGACAGCGCCTGCCCCTCTGGCCCAAGCGGATTCGCTGCCCAGACCACGAACCCTACAACCGCCAGCAAAAAAATACCCCCCAACCCAATCAGGACATAACGAAACTTGAACTTCATTCCTTCTCCAATAATGATTTGACCTGCGCCCACAAGGCATCGAACATCGCGACTGTCAGTCTACCGGTGAGGGTATTTTGCTGGCTTGGGTGATACGAGCAAACCAGCCAGGGACCGTTCTCGATGCGAAATACTGCACCGTGGGCGAACTTCCAGGCCAGATTTCGGGCCGAATATATACGCAGGACTCTATCAAATGCTATCCGACCGAGGCAAACGATCACTTTTGGCTGGAGAATCCCGATTTCACGTTCCAGAAAGGGCTGGCAGTTGTCCAGCTCCTCAATGGTGGGTTTGTTCTTTGGGGGAGCACATCGGCCAGAAGCCGTGATGTACATGTCTTTCAGCAACAAACCGTCCTCTCGGGAGGTGGCCTCGGGCTGGCTGGCAAACCCAGCCCGGAAGAGCGCCGGGAACAGGAAATCGCCCGAAGCGTCGCCCGTGAACTGCCGTCCGGTGCGGTTCGAGCCGTGTGCACCGGGAGCCAACCCGACCACCAAGACACGTGCTTTTGGATCCCCAAACCCCGGAACAGGCTTGCCCCAGTACTCCCAATCCATGTAGGCTTTGCGTTTTGTACGGGCTACCTCTTCGCGCCATGCCACCAGGCGCGGACACTTGCGGCAGGTAATGATTTCTTTATCAAGATCATCGATAGACACAGCATCATTCTACCCGATACCTGTATCCTTTCCAGATGGACTGTGTGGTATTGTAAGTGAGTGTAACCTGCTCACAACACCACACATTCCGATTTATTGGTATCATACCGTTATCCCTTGCATTTGCGCGCAAATTGATTACACTGGGGGTAGAGCGGAGGATGAATCGATGAAGCCATTTCGAAAGAACCTTGCCATTGCGGTGGATGGAGGTGGTATCCGTGGCGTGATTGTCACCAAAGCGCTCAGCAAACTCGAGCAGGTGCTGGGGCAACCCTTGCAATCGATCGCCCGCCTGATGGCTGGCACATCCACCGGCTCGATCATATCTGCTGCACTGGCCGCTGGAATAAGCGCTGCAGAAATTCACCAACTCTATCTGGATTTTGGGGAAGATATTTTCAAAAAAACCTGGCGTACCTTTTTCTGGCCACTCACTCGCTACCGCTATCCCCACAAGCTGCTCGAAGATACATTACGAACATACATCGGTGAGCGGGTCATGTCAGACTACTGGACTGCCGAACCGCCCACAGATGTCATCTTTACGACCTATGACCTGCTGGAGAACCGTCCCCGCTTTATCAAATCGTGGAAATCAGATTACCGGGATTGGCCGGTGGTCAAGGCCGTTCTGGCATCCAGCTCGGTACCGACTTATTTCCCGGTGGTGGATGGGCGTTATGTGGACGGCGGTCTTGGCCTGTATGAAAACCCCTGCTACCTGGCTGCATATGAAATTCTGTTTGTTCTGAAATGGAAACTCCAGGAGACCACTCTGATCAGCCTGGGCACCGGCCGGAACCCGAATGCCATCCAACTGGGTCAATCCGAACACTTCTGGACCTGGGAATGGCTGAAACCACTCCTGGACGCTTTTCTCGTTTCCGCTTCTGACCAGCAAGTGCATATGGTGAAGACCTTCTTCCATTCCCTGGACTTTCGCCGCTTCCAGGTGGATTTGAAAGAAACGATCGAAATGGACGATGCAAGCGCAATCCCAAAGCTGGTCAAGTATGGGGAAGTGATGGGACGGATGATCCTGAGGGATCAATACGACCAGGCTCAATACGTGGAACCCCCAGAGTTACCCCCTTACGGTTAGCGTCCCAGGTGGCTTTTTGTATCCCGGAACAGACCAGTTTCAGCGTCGGTGCTTGCAGTCCCCCCGCCCTGCGCTAAAGAGGCATCCCCACCACCACGCCCGTTGAACGGGGCTAGATGCTCCTTGAGCAGGTCACGTGCATCCATGCCGGTATCTGCGGCGCAGGCGACCACAAGAGAAAGTTTCTGCCCGTCGGAAGTGGCCAGCAGGGCGACCATGCCGGGCAGCTCGCGCAGTTTCATTGCCAATTGGCGCAGGTCTGTTGCCAGGCGGTTACGAAACAGGGCAGTGACGAGGCGCAGCGAACCTACCGTCTGCGCAGAAGCGGCCAGTTGGTCAGCCTCCGCAGCCAGAAGTCCAGAACGAAGCGTTTCGAGTTCGATCTGGGCAGCTTTGAACTGGTCCAATTTGCGTTCCAGCGTGGTGGGAATCCCGTCCAATCCCGTTTCCAGTAATGCAGCAACCTGTTGGGCAGTATCCTGATAGGTGTTGAAATAGTCGAGCGCCTGGTAGCCAGCCACAAAGTGCACCCGCAGTTTCTGGTTGACACGCTCGCACCTGACGATCTTGAGCAGGCCGACCATGCCAGTGTTGGGACAGTGCGTGCCGCCGCAGGGAGTGTAATCGAATCCATCCACCTCGACCACACGGATCCGCCCGCTGACTTTGGGCGGTTTGCGGAAAGGAATACTACCTACATCAGCATCGGTAACGTAATAGCTCTTGACCGGGCGATTTTCGAACAGGATGCTGTTGGCAAACTCCTCGGCTTCCCGCAGGATTTCAGGCGCGACCTCGCTCACCTCCAGGTCGATGGTCGAAGGGCTGTCCCCGTTGATGTTGGCCGAAATGCTCTCGATTTCTGCCACTTCCAGGAAAGAGGCCGAAAGGATGAGCTGGCCGGTGTGGTGCTGCATGGCGCGGATGCGGCGTTCCCGGTCGATGCGGGCGGGATATTCGCCAAGTTCAAGCGATGTATCAGTAACGTGGATAATATCGCCGTTCTCTTTATAGACATCCACCACGCGGGCTGCGCCAATCGTGCCGGTATCGTGTTCCTGGCCGCCGCTGGTGGGGTAGAAGAACGTGCGCGGCAGGATGAGCCCGAACCTGCCCTCATTTAATGGACGGGATTCGGTCACCCGGGCGGTGAATGCAAGGGTAAGCGGGTCGTCGAAATAGAGTTGCTCGGTCATGGGGAATTATTAAACCACAGACACCTGCACTTGCGCCAGGTGCAAGTGTGAACGCGGATCAAAAGGATGGAAGTGATGAACGCTGTATTTGTCCATCTCCCCTCTGTGCCCATCAGCGTGCACGCAAAACAGGTCAG
>DAOTXM010000403.1:0-18688 GCA_034435215.1 Anaerolineales bacterium | reverse complement strand
CTCCCGTCCACAACACCCCACGCCCTAATTTAGTTGGAGAAATACCTCGTATCAGGGCGTATTAATCTTGCACGTCCACGATCTCGCCGCCGTTCTGGATGGCGGTTGCCACCATACCATCGGGGTTGACATCCGGTGGGAGCTGACCTCTGGCGTTGGTGACCACGCATTTGATCGACAACTGCACGCCCAGCACGGCTTTGATCGCTTCCTGCGTAATTTGAACTTTTTCGGGCATGTCCATCAAAGCCCGGACGGTCTCCGATTGGAAACCCAGGTACAGCGCATTGCCGCGCACTTCCAGCGGCTTGCAGGAATTGAGCAAAGCTTCGACTCCGGGATGACCGGGTTTGATCGCAGAACGGATGTCGCGCCAGGCTTTTGCCACATCCGCCAGACCGATGACAGGCGCTGTATGTTTTTGCGCTTCGACTTCCACTTGGGAGGCGACTTCGCTCGGAGCGGACTTGGAAGTTGCTTCCGTTTTCGGAGCCCGAGTCACAATCGCGGCTTCCCCTTTGGTCACTTTTGCAGGAGCGGGTTTTTCAACGATCAATTTCTTCGGCGAGATTTCAGCCGGGCCTTCCAACACTTCCGCCAGCGCTAGTTCCAGGCTGAGACCCGGTTGCCATCCGCCGCGCGTGTCGATTGCAGCGGTATTGAAGGCTTTCATCATGCGCAGCACATCCTGCGTGGAAAAAGCCCTGGCATGTTCAGCCATGATGTTTCTAACTTCCTGGGTCGCCTCGACCTGGTCGTCGTTGCCCATTTGGATCAGCATCAGCCCGCGCAGGTAATCGACGATCTGGCGTGCCAGTGAGCGCGGGTCGGCGCCGGCATCCAGGGCGTGGTGGATGGCATCCATAGCGGGGGCAGGCTGATGGTCCCGGATAGAAGCGATCAAGTCCAAAACGGTCTGCGAGGTGGCCGTACCAAGCACCGTCTGTGTGAGGGCCAGATCTATCTTTTGTCCGGTCGAGGCAAGCTGATCGAGCAGGGAAATTGCATCGCGCACCGAACCAGTCGCCTGGCGGGCAATCACGGTCAGGGCGTCTTCGTCGACTTCGATGTTTTCCTGTTTGGCGATCTGCTTGAGCTGACCGATGATTTCGTCCACTGGCACGCGGCGGAACTCATGACGCTGGCAGCGCGAGAGCACAGTGGCGGGAATCTTGTGGATCTCGGTAGTGGCAAGCACGAAGATGGCGTGTGGGGGCGGCTCTTCGAGAGTTTTGAGCAGAGCATTGAAAGCCGCGGTGGAAAGCATGTGGACTTCGTCAATGATGTAAATCTTGTATTTGCCCTGGGTGGGGGAGAAATTGATCTTGTCGCGCAGGTCGCGGACATCGTCCACGCTGGTGTTGGAGGCGGCATCGATCTCGATCAGGTCGAGGAAACGGTTCTCGTTGACAGCCTTGCAATGCTCGCACTCGTTGCAGGGACGTTTGGCGGGGTTCTCATCGAGGCAATTGACTGCTTTCGCGATGAGTCGCGCAACCGTGGTCTTGCCTGTGCCGCGCGGTCCGGCAAACAGGTAGGCATGTCCCACGCGGTCCGCGCGGACAGCATTGGTCAATGTCTGGACGATGTGCTGTTGTCCAATGACTTCATCCCAAAGAAGGGGGCGCCATTTGCGGTAGAGAGCTTGAGTCATATTCGTTATGGCACACGATAGATCGCGCGCAAGTTATTCTGCGGGTCGAATAGTTTGGCCACTTCACCCGATTCCCAGATGGGATCGCGCAGACCCATATACAGGTCGACGACCGTATCCGAGCCGGGTGCAGTGTGGACCTGCACGGCTCCATTCGTATACAAGATCAGCTGTGGGAAGGTGAAGGTATTGCCATTATCATCCTTGAGCTGCCAATTTGCCAGTCCAAGTTCACCTGCGCCGTTGTAACGCACAACCACAACTTCGGCGCTCAAGGTGCCCGCGCCGACCACACTGACGATCTCAACTGGTATCTCTACATCCTGTGAGAGCGGTTCGACCGCAACCGCAGTCTCTCCTTGCACAGGCGCCACACCCTGCGGTATAGGGACGAGCGTGGCACGATAGGTGCGGTCGTACCAGAACAGGATTGCTCCTGTCACACAGGCCGAAATGAAAACGTTCAAGAGCAGGTAAAGAAACAAACGGCGGCGGTCCATGCTGACTTATGATAGCACAAAGTACATGCTACGGGAAACTATTTTAATGCAAATAGCTTGCAAAACCATTCTTTCAAACTTTTCCAGGTGAAGAACATGTTAAAATACGACACAAACCCAACCATGCTGATGAAAAGATGACCACAACCGACTCAGGAATCTTCTGTCCGGCTTGCAAAATGAAGAATGAAAGCAATGCGCGTGTATGCATCTATTGCAACACTCCGCTTAAGACACAAGCCAGCCAAAACACTGTTATGCTACGGAGTCTTCGGGAAGTAACCGGTACACTACTGGATACATATGAAGACTTTCTAGACGCCCCAGCCCCGGCGACAAAACCTTACATGGATTTCGAGATCCCCTCGAAGGGTATTGTTCTGATCAACCTGGAAAATGGACAATTGATTACCACGCAAGAGGAAAAGGCTTTCATCCTGGGGCGTGTCTCAGAAGAAATCAAAACACGTGAACCCCTGGTCGACCTGACCCAATTTGGCGCCCTGGAGGCAGGCATTTCCAGAGTCCATGCCATGATCCGCCAATCGAAGGATGGTTATCAAATCATCGATCTGGAAAGCAGCAACGGCTCTTGGCTCGAAAATCAACGGCTGGTGCCCAGGCAGCCATATCCTCTCGAAAGCGGCGACCGCATTCGCCTTGGCCGCTTGAATATACTGGTCTTCTATCTCCAGGAACTTTGAACCTTAGGGATCTACCGTTTATGACGGGACGGGGGCATTTTTCCCGCCAAAACGGCAGAGCCAACCTTAGCCAAGGCTAATGCAACCCAGTCCCCCATCGTTTCCCGTTCGCTCAAAACCAGACCTTTTGCCTGCGCTGTCTCCAGGATGCTTTGTTCCTGTTCTTGCAGGATTCCGCTCAAGATGACCGTCCCGCCCGGTTCTGCTAAATCAGCCAACCCATCGTCGAACAGACGAATGATGACTGGCGCAAGGATGTTTACCACGACCAGCGGCGCCTGCCTGAACGGAAATTTGTTCGCCAAAACCTCCGGCACAGAGCCTTGAGCTATGATGAATTCTTCACCGATCCCGTTTTTATCGGCGTTTTCGCGCGCGTTTCTGATTGATTCGATGTCAATATCCAAACCGAGGGCGGTCTGTGCGCCGAGTTTCAGCGCCGCGATGGAAAGGATTCCGGAGCCACAACCGACATCGATGATTTCAGGTTTACGATTGCCGATTGACGATTGGCTCGCGAAGAATAACTCGATTAGTTCAAGGCAGAGTTGGGTAGTGGGATGCGTCCCTGTGCCGAAGGCCATACCGGGATCGATCTTGATCGGGATACGTTCCGGATTCGGCGAATCCAGCCAGACGGGCAGGATGATGAGCCGCCTTCCAATGGGAATTGGCCTGTAGTGCTGCTTCCAGGCTTCCATCCAATTCTGATCCGCAATCTGTTTGTAGACCGGCGCAGGTAGGGGTTGGATCATCCCCAGATAGAAAAGCGCCTCTTCGAGCCTTTGGCGCGTCTCTTCGATGTTCTCATCCATCTCAAGATAGGCGCGGACGATGATTGGACCAGTCGGCGTGCCCTGGTCCTCGTCATCCAGGAATTCGACGCCCTGCTCGGTCATCACACCGTTGGGGGCAAAGCGCGCCAACACATCAGCGACAGCCTCGGCCAATTCGCCATCGACGGTCAGGGAAACTTCAAGCCAATTCATCCCCCCAGCGCCTCATTCAACCAATCCAGAAAACCTTTCTCCTGCGGCTTGACCGTCGTCCCGAGCGACTCGGCCAGTTGCTCGAACAATGCGCGCTGTTCCTTGGTCAGTTTTTCGGGGATTTCCACGTTGACGATCACCAACTGGTCGCCGCGCCGCCCGTTGCTGCGCAGATAGGGTACACCTTTGCCCCGCAGCGTAAAGACTTTGCCCGGTTGCGTCCCGGCTGGAATTTTCAGCTTCTCTTGCCCGTCCAGCGTCGGGACTTCCACGTCCGCGCCCAGGGTGGCCTGCGCCACGTTGATATCGAGGTTCAGGAGAATATCGTTCTCCCGCCGTTTGAAGAACTGGTGCGACTTCACATCCAGCAACAAATACAGGCTGCCGTGCGGCCCGCCGTAAATGCCCGGCTGTCCCTCCCCCGCCAGGCGGATTTGCGTTCCGCTATCCACCCCGGCAGGGATCTGCACTTTCTTCTTGACGGTCTTGCGTTCCAACCCGCCGCCACGACAGGTACGACACGGCGATGCAATGGTTTCGCCGCGCCCGTTGCAGGTGGGGCAGGTGGCGGTCTGCACCATCTGTCCCAGGAAAGTCTGGCGCACCTGGCGTACTTCGCCCTGTCCGCCGCAAGTGGCGCAGCGCACGGGAGAGGTGCCTGGCTCGGCACCCGAACCGTTGCAGGTGGAGCAGGTCTCTTCGCGCTGGAACTCGATTTCCTTCTCCACGCCAAAGGCTGCTTCCTCGAAGGTCAATGAGACAGTCATTTGCAGGTCACGCCCACGGCGGGGCGAGTGACGCGAACGGCGTCCAGTCGAGAAGCCAAATCCGCCCAGGATTTCTTCGAAGATATCGCTGAAATCCATGGTGGCAAAGTCGGGCATGCCGCCCAGATCGCCCAAGCCGGAATGACCGAACCGGTCGTAGCGCGCACGCTTGTCCGAGTCCGATAACACCCCGTAGGCCTCGTTGATCTCTTTGAATTTCTCCTCGGCCTCCGCATCTTTGTTCACGTCCGGGTGATACTGGCGCGCCAGCTTGCGGAACGCAGCCTTGATTTCATCATTGGATGCACCCTTGGGAACCCCGAGGATTTCGTAGTAGTCTCTCTTTGTCATAGTGTCTTGCAGCTCAAACAGGTCCAACATAGCGACATGTTAGACCTCCAGACGAAACCGACTATTCCTTCACTTCTCCATCGATGACATCATCCTCGCTCGAACCGGATGATGAGTCTGCTTCCGTTTCCGGTGTTTCAGGTTGAAATTCTTGAGTCTGATACATACTTGCGCCAACCTTCTGGACGACCTGGCCCAGCGCATCGGTGGCAGACTTCATCGCTTCGATATCTTCACCTTCCACCGCTTTTCGCACCTCGGCCACCTTGGTTTCGATTTCGGACTTGATATCTACCGATACTTTATCACCAAATTCCCGTAATACTTTCTCGGCTGCGTAAACAGTATTCTCGCCATGGTTACGGGCTTCGATCAGTTCTTTGCGCTTGCGATCTTCCTCCGTATGAGCTTCCGCATCTTTCTTCATCTGCTCGATCTCGGCCTCTGACAGGCCGGATGAAGCTGTAATGGTAATGTGCTGACTGCGTCCAGTGGCTTTATCTTTGGCAGTGACCTTCAAAATGCCATTGGCATCGATGTCAAACGTCACTTCGATCTGTGGAACGCCGCGCGGGGCAGGCGGGATGCCATCCAAAATGAACTTGCCCAGCGATTTGTTGTCCATGGCCAAGGGGCGCTCGCCCTGGAGCACATGGATTTCCACCTGCGTCTGGTTGTCCGAGGCGGTCGAGAAGACCTGGCTGCGGCGGGTCGGGATGGTGGTGTTACGGTCGATCTGTGGGGTGGCCACACCGCCCAGGGTCTCGATCGAGAGCGTGAGCGGGGTCACATCGAGCAGCAGGATGTCCTTCACTTCGCCGCCCAGCACACCTGCCTGGATGGCCGCGCCAACCGCCACCACTTCATCCGGGTTGACGCCCTTATGCGGGTCTTTGCCGAAGAAGGCGCGCACCCGGTCCTGCACAGCGGGCATACGGGTCATTCCACCGACCATCACGATTTCGTTGACGTCACCGGCTTTCAATCCGGCATCGGCCAGAGCTTGTTTAACGGGAGCAATCGTTCGGTCGATCAGATCCGCGGTGAGTTGTTCCAGCTTCGCGCGGGTCATGGTCACGACCAGGTGTTTGGGACCGCTGGCATCCGCCGTCAAATATGGCAGGTTGATTTCCGTTTGCATCACCGTCGAAAGTTCGATCTTTGCTTTTTCGGCGGCCTCTTTCAGGCGCTGCAATGCCTGACGATCGCCGGTCAAGTCGATGCCGTTGTCTTTTTTGAATTCCTCGATCAGGTAATCCATGATGCGCTGGTCGAAGTCGTCGCCGCCCAGGAAGGTATCGCCGCTGGTGGAACGCACCTGGAAGACGCCGTCACCAACTTCCAGCACGGAAATATCGAACGTGCCGCCACCCAGGTCATAGACCGCGATGACCTCATTGTCCTTCTTGTCGAGACCGTAGGCCAATGAGGAGGCAGTCGGTTCATTGATGATGCGTAGCACCTCGAGACCGGCGATCTTGCCGGCGTCTTTGGTCGCGTTGCGCTGGGCGTCATTGAAGTAAGCAGGGACGGTGATGACTGCCTGGGTGATCGGCTCACCGAGGTAGGCTTCCGCATCCGCTTTGATCTTGGACAGGATCATGGCCGAAATTTCCGGCGGGCTGTAATCTTTCCCGTCCAATGCCACGCGCACATCACCATTGTCAGCTTCGGCGATCGTGTACGGCACCCGTTTCCTCGTGCGTTCGACTTCAGCGTCTCTGAACTTGCCGCCCATCAGGCGCTTGATCGAGAAAATCGTATTCTGTGGGTTGGTGATGGCCTGATTGCGGGCTACACGCCCCACCAGGCGCTCACTGTTTTTATTGACTGCCACAACCGAGGGAACCAGCCGCTCACCTTCCGCAGATGGGATCACAATCGGTTCGCCGCCAGACATGACTGCGGCGACCGAGTTGGTTGTGCCCAGGTCGATACCGATGATCTTTGCCATGAAATAAGTTCTCCTTGTGCTTTGACAATGGACGGTGACGATGGACCACAGATCGCGAGAATTTGTCATCCATAGTCTATCGTCGGCTGTCTATCGTCTTATTGTGCCACCCTCACCATTGCCGGGCGAATGACCCGCTCACCCAACATGTATCCGTTCTGCACCACTTCGATTACATGACCGCTTTCCACCTCCCCGTTCGGCTCGCTCGAAATCGCCTCATGGAAGTTCGGGTCGAAGGGTTGGCCCGCGGCTTCGATGCGCTTCAAGCCCTCGATCTCCAGAATATTCTGGAACTTGCGAACGATCAATTCCATACCGTTCGCCCACGAATCCCCGTCCGGACGGTTTGCCAGCGCACGCTCCATATCGTCCAAAACGGGCAATACCTTTTTGAGGATATCGCCCTTCATGGACATGTAATCCAGTTCGCGGTCACGCTGGACGCGATTTTTATAGTTGATGAACTCCGCTTGTGCACGTTGCCAGCCATCCAGGTTCTCGGCGGCCTTGGCCTGCGCCTCTTCGAGTTGCTTTTGCAACGCATCGATCTCGGTTTCAACTTGCCCGCCGTTTTCAGGCGTTTCCTCCTGTGGGGAGGATGCTGTGGCCTCGACGGGAATCTCGGTTACTTCTTCGGGTTGTTTTTCTTTATGTTTCTTTTCGCTCATACCTTCACCATCGTAATTCGTAAAACGTAATACATAATTTTCTCCTCCTGCATTACGTTTTAGGTTTTTAGTTTTACTCTCCAGCAATGGTATCGTTCACCAGATCGCTCAAGAGCCCTGCAACAAAGCGGACCGTTGGAATGGCCTTTGCATATGACATACGCATGGGGCCCAAAACGCCCAGCATGCCGGTCGCCAGTCCCGGTACGCCATACCGCGCCAGTACCATCGAGCATTGACGCAATTCCTCCCAGCCGCCTTCCCCGCCGATCAAGACCTGTAAACTGCCAACCATGCTGCTGGTGGTCGTGCGCGCCAGCAAATCTTGCAGAGTTGCGCGCTCCTCAAATAGACGCAGGGCGCGCCGGGCATCGTCCGATTCAGCGAATTCGGGTTCGGCAAGCACATTGGTCAGGCCGTCCGTGTAAATGCTGCCAGAGACGCTTTCCGTTGCACGGCGCATATCCTGGACGATCAGGGTCAGGATATCCTGATCGAGCGCATCAGTCCGAGCCGGGAGTGCCGAAATGGCGCCAATCGATTGACCAGCCAACAGTCCGTTAAGCCGAGCTGCGGTCTGGCTGAGTCTTTCCTGAGATACAGGTTCCGCTAACGTCAGGATTTGCTGGGAAACTTCGCCCCCGGCCAGTACCATCACCATCAACACCTGACGTCCCTGGGTGGAAATCAGTTCCACGTGTTTGAAACGCGCCTGCTCGGCGTGAGGGGCCGTGACCACCGATGCGCCTTGTGACTGATGCGCCAGAATTGAAGCAGCCAGCGTCATCCACTGGTCGATATCAGGACGGGCCTGGTAGAACTGGTGCGAGATGGTATGCTGGACGGTTTCAGGCAGTTCGGCCTGGTGCATCATCTGACCGACGAAGAAACGATAGCCATCCTCCGTTGGAACACGACCTGCCGAAGTGTGCGGTTGGCGCAGGTAGCCCAGTTCATCGAGGGCAGACAATTCATTCCGGACGGTGGCAGAGCTCAGGTCCAAGTGGTAGCGCTCGACCAGGGCCTTCGAGCTGACAGGCTGCGCCGACTCGATATAGTCCCGTATTACAAGCATCAGGATGGTTTTCTGGCGTTCGGTCAGATCGGACATGTTCATCTCACAATTTAGCACTCTCAGTGCGAGAGTGCTAAAACAACAACAATAATGATAACATGCCTAAAAATGAGCGTCAATAAGAAGAGTATAAGAAAATCTCCCGTTGGCCAACGGGAGATTGATTCCTTACGGATTTGTAATTGGTCTCCAGACCGGATCGAAATCGTCCCTTGGGTCAGTCGTCAGGCGCGTGCGGGTTGCGCCGCTGGCCGTCATGTAATACACGTCCGTGTTATCGCGTTCGTCCACGCCTTCATAGACCATCCAGAAACCGTCCGCAGAGTAGCTGAGATTTTGAATCCCAACCACGCCCAGTTTTAGCCGGGAGGCCAGCTGGGTAAAGCGGTCTTCATATCGGATCTGCATCAACCAGGGCAATGCGCCCGTATTGATCTGGCGTTGGTTGAACAGGATGTACTGGCCATCGGGAGACCAGACCGGGAAATAATCCCATAGTGTTTGTCCGCTGCGCACCACCTGCTCTGGGTTCTGACCACTGTCCGTCATCGTCCAAATCTGCAGCGCGCCGAAGCGCTTTTTCACAAATGCGATTTGATTGCTGAATGGTGACCAGCGAGGCTGGCTGTTCTCCTCATCCGAATCTGAAGATGTCAGGCGAGCAATATTGGAAGTTTCTATATCCAGAACATAGATCTCTTTATGACCGTCACGCAAGGATGTAAAAGCAATCCGCTTGCCGTCCGGTGACCAGACCGGATCGAAATCACCACCGGGGGCAGTATTCAAGGGTGTCAGGTCACTGCCATCCGCATTGATGAAATAAAGGCTCGATTCACGATATGAGTCTGTATTGTGCCGACAGGGCGAGGTAAATACCAGTCTGGTTCCATCTGGCGACCAGGAGGGTTGGCAGGCCCCTTCAGGAAGGTTTGTAATGGGACGTAAATCGCTTCCATCCGCATTGATCAAATAAATTTGCGGGATCCCAGTTCGTTGGGAAGCAAAAGCAATCTGGCCATAACCACCACCGAGCGGCGTCGGGGATGGCGTCAATGTGACTGGAGGCGTCGGAGAAGGCCCAGCTGGCAGGAGCGTGGGTGTAAATGTACGCGTGGGGGCGAGTGTGGGTGAAGGCTCAATCGCAAGTGTAACCGTAGGTTCAGGGGTTGGCGTTTCTGTGGGGGTTGATGTTGGCATCATCGTTGGCGTGGGCAGGCCCCAAGGGAGATACCCGGCAACGGACTCAGGAACAAGGTTGGGATTGAGGTAAGAAACAGTCCCTGCGGCACCAAGCAACAACAACAGGCTCAATAAGAGCGGCAAGATACACCCGCCTTTGCGTTTCTTTTTTTTCTTGGGAGGCTTGAACTCATTTTCAGGTTCGGCCTCTAAAAAATCTGCTTTCTTTTCGACCGGTTTCTTAGGCGGGGTAACGGGCTTATCTTCCAGAACTTCCTGATCGTCGACAGGCGGTGGGGGAACCGTGTAATTTCCCGTCAGGCGTTGCGTCTTGGATTTGGAACCCAGCAACGCCTTTTTGAAATCTTCGGCAGTCTGAAAACGGTCAGCCGGGTCAATCGCCATGGACTGTTCGATGGCAGCCGCCAGACGCCGGGAGACTTTGCCGTTGCGTTTTCGCAGCGGCGTGAGCTGGGCATTGTCCATTGCGCGCGCCAGGCCATCTTCCGGAATGATGCCTGTCAATGAAGCATACAGCGTCGCACCCAACGAGTAGATGTCAGTGCGTGGATCGGTACGGGCAGTGCCGTATTGTTCTGGCGGGGAGTAACCCGGCGTCATTGCCCTTGCGCCAGTGGTGGTTGCCTGGCTGCCCTGCACAACCTTGGCCAGACCAAAGTCCACCAAAAAGATATGACCTTCCGGTGTAATCTTGACGTTGCCGGGCTTGATGTCACGGTGCAAGATCGGGGGTTTGCGGGTATGCAAATACGAAAGCGCATCGCACATCGCCGCGCCGATCATGATGGCTTCCTCTTCCGAAATCGTCCCCACGCGTTCCATGCGCTGGCGCAAATCCTCGCCATCGATGAAATCCATCACCAGATATTGTCCCTGATCGCCAACCACGAAATGATCTGAAACGCGAGGCAGGTTGGGATGCCGTAAATTTGCCAGAATCACGGCTTCGAGACGGAACTGGCGGGCGTATTCATCTGTGGTGAACAGGTTCTCTTTAAGCGCAATATCGACTCCCAGATTTTCATCTACAGCACGATAGACAGATCCCATTCCCCCTTGACCCAGGATCTCGACAATTCGGTAGCGTTTATGAAGGAGTGTTCCGCGTTCTAAGGTCATTGACTGAAAAAGTCTCCAATGAAGTGGCTTAAAGCCCCAGACCTGCTGATTATAACATCTTGCCCCCCACAGGTAGGGTCAAGAAAATTTCAATTTCGTAACACCCCTTTGCATTGACGTCAGTGTGCTGTTATTGTACACTCATTACATGAAAAACATTCCATCGCGTCGCTGGAATTGGCCGTCAATTTTCCTGCTTATTCTTATGTTGCAGGTTGCTACTGCACGCCTGGTTGTCACCCGCTGGACGGATTTCCTCTTCTTCGCACAAACGCTGGCGGCGCTGGGAATGATCCTGGGGTTGGCGCTTGGGTACAGTAATTTCAAAAGACGGGCCGTGGTCCTCCTTACCCTGGGGTATTCGGTCACTCTTCTCCCCTGGCAGTTGACTGTGGCAATCGATGACGAATTGCTCTCAACCCGCCTCGCCAGTGTTGGCGGACGCCTGTATTTCGCCCTCGTACAGTTCTTCCAGCGCGAACCCGTGGAAGACGGCCTGTTATTCGTGGCCTTTATATCGATATTGGTCTGGTTCTTGAGTCTGGCCTCCGGATATTGGTGGGCGCGGCATGAAAACTACCTCGTTGCCGTCCTTCCGGGTGGAGTTTTCACCCTGGTTATCCACCTGTATGACCAGTACTATTACAGTCGTATCTGGTTACTGGCCGTTTATCTGCTTTTTTCATTGCTGCTACTAGGATACCAATATTATTTGAAAAATCGGGAATCCTGGCGTGAGCGGCGTGTCTTCCTGATGCAGGAGAGCACCTTTGACCTGACACGAGGCGTGATTATTGCTGCCTTTTTCTTCATTTTTGTTGCGTGGACGGTGCCCGCCTCGCAGGCTGGTTTGGATGCCTTCGTGCGCACCTGGGATCGGCTCACAGAGCCCTGGCGTGACGTGCAAGAATGGTTCTCCAATGCTGTGGAAGCGCTCGAAGGAACTGTTGCACGCAGGCCCATCGATTTCTATGGTAACCAACTCAACCTGGGAACTGGCAATCCGCTTTCTGATGAGGTTCTCTTCAGCGTGGAGTCGCCAGAGATCGAAGAAAAACAACCTCGTTTTTACTGGCGTGGTTATGTGTACGACTTTTACCAGAATGACAACTGGTATGCTACAGGTGGATCCAGCATTGATTTCTCTCCTGCCGATAATGACTTTGTTATTCCGGACTCGGGGGAACGTATTACAGCCAGCTTTACTTTCAAAACACAGATTCAACAATCTCTGTTATATACAGCGACACAGCCCACCTGGGTTAGCCGCCCGGGACGAGTCCAATCCGAAACCATCGATACCGGCGAGGGCGAGGATATCTTTGCCTGGGCGGCCGATCCGAAGTTATTGCCGGGTGAACAATATCAAGTCAGGGCCTCCCTGATCAACCCATCCATACAGCAACTGCAAAAAGCCGGGACAACCTATCCCCAATGGGTGTTGGACCGCTACCTGCAACTCCCGGAAGATTTTTCACCCCGTATCAGAGAACTGGCAAACCAGATTACACAAGACCTGGAAACACCTTACGACAAAGCCAGCGCGATCACAACCTATCTACGGCGTGAAATCGAATATTTCAATCCCCTGCCCGAGTCGCCACCCAGGGGGGAGGAAATGCTCGAATGGATCCTCTTCGACTTGAAGAAAGGCTTCTGTAACTACTACGCTTCTGCCGAAGTGCTCATGTTGCGTTCGGTGGGCATCCCTGCGCGCATGGCAGTCGGCTTCGCAGAGGGCACCTATGACAGTGAAACGAACACCTACACTATTCGCAATCTCGATGCGCATGCCTGGCCGGAAGTATACTTTCCTGGCATTGGCTGGATCGAGTTCGAACCTACTGCCAACCAGGACCCACTGGTGCGTCCCAATATCCCGGAAGAGGATGAAACAACGCTGGCGGGCGGTGGAAGAGACCGGCCTTTGACCGAAGCGGAGGCGCTTGACTTCGGTCCCAGGTTCGCCAGCCGTGAGCAGGAACTGGAGGAAGGGATCACACCAATCGCTGTCCCGATTGAAACGACCAACCCGCTTCCGTATTATCTTGGCGCTGCCTTCCTCTTGGTCGCTGTCTTCTGGTTCGTGAACAGACAGTACGCCGTCATAGATCGGGTTCCGATTTACCTGCAAGCTGCTTATGAACGCAACGGTGGACGTTCCCCAGTATGGCTGACAAACTGGGCACGTTGGGCCAGGCTCACCCCCATCGAACGAGCCTTCGAAACGATCAATCGCAGCCTGCGCCTGCTCGGTGAGCCCCCAGTCTTCTACGCCACCCCAACCGAACGCGCAAAATTATTGACTGGGAAACTTCCAATCGCCACCAGCGCCGTGGAAGTGCTCCTGGAACAACACCAGGCATCCCTGTTCACACCTGAACCGGGACAGGCTGGTCTGGCGCGGCGGGCGAGTCTCCGCATTTGGTTGTATACTATTCAAAGTATCGTCAAAAAATTCCTCTATGGCAGTCCAATCGAATAATAGCAATCCAGGGTGACGACCATGATCAGTGACCAGACCAAACCCACTACGTTGCACGACCATCTGCTTATCCTCAGCAAGCAGGCTGGGGCGGTGCGAGATGCGCTGATCAAAGAAAAGGTCAGACTCCCGGAAGCGGCGTTGGAGGAACTCAACACCCTTGAAACCGTGCTCGATCAACTGAGCAAGAAAATGGGGGTTTTCGAAACCGAACACAGCAATCTCCTGGAATTAGCTGGCATTGGTCAGGTGGTCAATTCCACCTTGGAGTTGGACTCGGTCCTGCAGATCGTGATGGACACTATCGTCCGTCTGACACGCGCCGAACGCGGCTTTCTGATGTTGCGGGATGACCAAAATCAAATGACCACGCGCATCGCCCGCAATTGGGAACAGGAATCCATTCACCCCAGCGAATTCGCCATCAGCCGTACGATCATGCAGAAAGTCATCGATGCAGGCGAACCGGTCCTGACGACGAACGCGCAGGAGGATCCGCGCTTCGGGGGGCAGGAGAGCGTTGTTGCGTATAATTTGCGTTCCATCCTGTGCGTTCCACTCAAGGTCAAAAACGAGCTGATCGGCCTGATCTACGCCGATAACCGCATCCGTACCGGCATCTTTTCGGAAAACGAGCGAAACCTGTTGACCGCTTTCGCCAACCAGGCCGCAGTCGCCATCGAGAATGCACGCTTATATTCCTCCTTGAAACATACCCTGGCCGAAGTAATCGAGCTCAAAGGCCTGATGGACAATATCTTTGCCTCCATTGCCAGCGGCGTGATCACCGCGGATATCGAGGATCAGATCACATTGTGCAATCGCGCGGCGGAAAATATCCTGGGATACGCCGCAATCGACCTGATCGGGCATCCCCTGGGAGAAGTGTTGCCTGGCGTTGCAGAAAATATCACGCCGCACCTGGTCAAGGTGCGGAACAGCGACCAGCCCATTGTGGGATTGGAAATCAGCCACAAGCTGCCAAAACGCGGACTGGTGGATTGGCGGCTGAATCTGTCCCCGCTCAAAGATGCGGATAAAACCACCCAGGGTGTTGCTATCGTGTTGGACGATATGACCGAGCACAAGCGTCTGGAGGCGCAACGCCGTCTGTTCGAACGCATGGTCTCTCCGGCGGTGATCAACCAGCTCGACCCGAACAGCCTGCAACTGGGCGGCAAGCGCGTCGACCTGACCGTTTTATTCGCTGACATCCGTGGTTTTACGAGTTACAGTGAACGAATTTCCCCGGAACAACTGGTGTCTGTCCTGAACCGCTACCTGGCTGCTATGGCGGAAGCAGTTCTTTCCCAGGAAGGAACGATCGATAAATTCCTGGGGGATGCGGTCATGGCCTGGTTCAATGCCCCTATCCCGCAGCCGGACCATACCCTGCGAGCCGTCAAAGCAGCCCTGCTTTTACGCGAAACGGTGGAAGGCCTGTACAAGGAACTTCCGGAAGATTCGCACCTGGCATTTGGGGCAGGCATCCATTATGGCGATGCAGTGCTGGGGCTGATCGGCACCGAGCGGCGGCTGGAATACACCGCCATCAGTGACAGCGTCAATACCGCCAAACGCATCCAGGAGAACTCAGCCAGGAACCAGATCTTGATCAGCAAGGAGGCTTACGAGCGGGTCAAAGATGATGTGGAGGTCAAGTTTGCCGCACCCATGGCGGTAAAAGGTAAAAGCCAACCGGTGGATGTATATGAAGTGCTGGGGCTGAAGAAAGTGGGCGGTTAACATTCACTATGCACACAAACCCCAACATGCCAAATCAAGAAAATAAACCGAAAGTCTTCATCAGTTACTCTCGCAAGGACATCCACTTTGCCCGCCGCCTTGCCGGTGATCTGGAACAGGCCGGGTTCGACGTCTGGTGGGATATCTCCGACCTCAAGGGCGGCGATGACTGGGTGCGCTTCATCCCGGCAGCGATCACATCCAGTCAGTATTTTGTGGTTCTGCTCTCCCCGAATTCGGTCCAATCCGAGTGGGTGGAAAAAGAATACAGTTATGCTATCCGGCTGCGCAAGAAGATCATCCCTGCCATGATCAAGCCCTGTGAAGTGCCATTTTCATTGCATACGATCAACTATGTCGATTTCGTCAACGTCGATTATGCGACCGGAGCGAACAATTTGCTGGCTGCGCTGGGAGGCGCTCCGCAGCCCGATATCCGCATGTCGCGAACGGAAAAGATGCTTAAAAAGCTGCCATCTCCGGTCGCCAGATATTCTGGTGTGATCGTTGGCGCGATCATTATTTTGTTGGCATTCTTGCTGTATTCTGTTTTCAACCCACCCACGCCACCTGTCACGCCCACGCCTACACCGTCTGCTACTGCAACCTCCACATGGACGGCCATTCCACCCACGGATACCGATACGCCCACCCCAACCCAGACCGATACGCCAACGATTTCACCCACCCCCACCACCACGCGGACGAAAACGCCTGTGCCGGTCAACTTCGTGCTCCCGACGATCTGCGTGCAGCCGATCTTCGATGTGCAGTCCGTCAATGTGCGCAGCGGGCCAGGCACGGACAGGGGTGTGCTGCCAGATGCGCCTGCGCTAGAAGTAGGGAAGTGTCCCTTGATCGGTGGTCGCAACGAAGAGGACACCTGGTATATGATCGCTTACAAACAGCCTGACCCGGAGTTCAAGCCATACGAGGGCGGCTGGATTCGCAAGGACTTGTTCGACCTTAGCACACCGGTCTTCGTACCCGAAATCACGCTGACCCCCACGCCTACGATCACGCTCACTCCGACCATCACGCCGACGTTCACAGCGACCCTATCTCCGACGCCCACCTCCACGGATACCCCAACCTTCACCCCCACGCCTGAGCCGGAACCGACGAATACACCCTGACCAATTTTTCTACAATCATTCCAGGCATTGTTTCAACCGCTGAATGCCTTCTGCAATCTTTTCCTCATCGTAAAAAGCGTAGCACAGACGAATATAATCGCGCATACCTCCCTGGCTCGAAAAGCGGATACCTGGCCGGAAACCGACCTTGAAATCCAGCGCTTTCTGCTGAAATTGTTCTGCGTCCACGCCGGGCAGACGCACCCAGAAGAAAAAACCACCCGCAGGAGCCTCAAAACATGCCTGTGGTAGTTCCCGGCGCAGAGACCTCTCCATCGCCGCCAGGCGCGAGCGATACACAATGATCAATCTGGCGATATTCTTCTCCAAATCCCCAGCCTCGATCAATTCCCGCACAATCGCGGATGTGAACGGGTTCAACCCACCGCCGCTGTCCAACAGGCCGCTGGATGTCAGTCTTTTGATCTTGCTTGGATGTGCCTGCATCCACCCCAGCCGCAGGCCGGGCGCCAGGATCTTGGAAAATGAACCCAGCGCGATGACCGTTTCCAGGTCCGTATAAGCAGCGAAGGGTTTGATTTGTTGACCTGAGTAATTCAGGAAATGATAGACCTCGTCCGCGACGATGAGAAAGTCGTGTTCCTGGCTCGATTGCACTACTTTGTCGCGCCTGTCAGGAGGCAGGGTAGATCCGCTAGGATTCTGGAAAGTCGGAACACTATACAGGAACTTCGGCTGGAACTTTGTCAGCTTTTCTTCCAGGGCCTCGATGACCAAGCCGTTTTCATCGGTTTGAACAGGTACGATACGCAGGTCATGGTCAGCGAAGATGCGCAGCGCCAGGAAATAGGACGGTTCCTCCACGAAGATCGTATCGCCGGGACGGGTGAAGTGCGCGCAAATCAAATCCAGCGCGTTCGAGACGCCGTTGGTCACGAATAGGGTATCGGGATCGACCGGGAAACCATATCCCCGGCCCAAGAACCCCGCCAGCGCCCTGCGGAAATACCCGTCGCCCTGTTCCGCGCCGTATTGCAGGAAGGCTGGGTCGTTCTTCGCGAAAAAGACTTCCACGGCGTGGTGTAACCGGTCGAGTGGCAGGAGCGCGAAGTCCGGATCGCCGACGCCCAGGTCGATCATGCCTTTGGGGATGTAGGTTTGTGAAGTGGGGATGTGGGTTGTCATGTTGATTTCAATTTCACTACATCCCAGATCGCTTCCGGATGTTTCGCCGCCACCTGGAGTAAAACCCGGGCTGCACCTTCCGGGACTCGCCGTCCCTGCTCCCAGTTACGCAATGTTTTGACGCTGATACCCAGCAGGGCGGCAAATTCGTCCTGTGAAAGTTTGAAATTACTCCGGATCTTTTTCACGTCAGGAGCTTCTATAGTAAAAGTGCGTGTGGGTTCAGCTTCACCGCGCAGGATCTTCCCCCCTTCGCGTACACTGGCAACCAGTTCGGTAAATAATTCGTCTTTCACAACTTAAATATACGCCAATGGCGTACTAAAATAAAGATGTTTTCATCGAGCGGACAACGCTGAAAACCCATTGAACATCCAACCGTAAAGGAGTGGGGAGATCCTGCCCCTACCATCATTTTTATTGGAAATAATATATAGATAAACCTTCGGGTTTTTGAGAAGTGTATAATTTCATTTTTTTTTAAATCCTAGTAAAATTGAAAAATATGAAAAAGCTTGCAATTAATGGACTCTCTTCTGATTGGTTTTTCCCTACGACAAGGTATCGGGGTAGTAAAAGGAAAATCCTACCCTGGATTTGGGATAAGGTCAAAGCTTTACCTTTTGAAAACGCGTTAGATTTGTTTGGAGGCACTACTGTTGTGTCCTTGCTTTTTAAAAGAATGGGCAAGCAAGTAGTTTACAACGATTATTCTTATTACAATTATCTAGCGGGAATTGCTTTTATTGAAAATAGAGAAATAAAGTTAGATGATGAAGATCTAAAATTTCTCCTTGAGAAACGCAATAATTCTACTAGTTTTATCAGTGAAAACTTCAAAGACATATACTTTTATGACAATGAGAACGAGTGGCTTGATCAAACTATTGGAAACATTTTGGCACTGGAAGACAAATACAATGGAGCGACGCTTAAGTATAAACAAGCCTTAGCAATTTGGGCATTGGGTCAAGCGTGCCTGATCAAAAGACCATTTAATTTGTTCCATCGTGTCGAGTCTCGTAAAGTTGTATCCACCGAACTTTAACAAAGTTTTATAAAGTCGTATCAGGGTAAGGCAAGGGGAGCGCCAGTTGGTAGGCTGTGAAACTTGGTAAGGTCAAGGAACTGCCCATCAGTGCAGCTTTCGTCAAACCCTTGATATCCAATTGGAAGGCAGTTGTTTGC
>DAOTXM010000402.1:0-28115 GCA_034435215.1 Anaerolineales bacterium | reverse complement strand
ATGCCGGGAGACGATGTGAACCTGACGGTGGAATTGATCGTGCCGGTGGCACTGGAACAGGGCTCGAAGTTCGCCATCCGCGAAGGTGGTCTGACCGTCGGCGCTGGCGTCGTCACCAAGATCATCGAATAATGGTGCAGAATGACAAAGCAGAAAATTCGTATCCGCCTCAAGGCATATGACCATCGCGTTCTTGATCAATCAGCCAAGCGCATTGTCGAAACAGCAGAGCGCAGCGGTGCTCATGTAGTTGGTCCCGTACCCTTGCCAACTAAGCTAGAACGCTTTACAATACGGCGCTCGACTTTTATCGATAAAGACTCGCACGAGCATTTCGAGATCCGCACACACAATCGATTGATCGATGTTCTTGACCCGGACTCGAAAACAATCGATATGTTGATGCGTCTTAACCTGCCTGCGGGCGTGGATATCGAGATTAAAATCTAGTTTTTTGAAACCCAACAGGTCTGACTCGCTCGACCGTCAGACCTGTCAGTGTGGCAAGACAGCACAGTGCAAGAAATTGTCTGTGTGTGGACGCAAAAAATCAGCGCGTCGCGCCGGACCTTTTGACTGCCCTGTGTGGAGATGATGCAGCCAAAGCCCAGGCTGACAGTCTCGACAATACTTATAGAAGGAGAAAACTGAGCATGTTGAAAGGGCTTATTGGAAAGAAGATCGGCATGACCCAGATCTTCGATGAACAAGGTGTGGCACATCCTGTGACACTCATCGAAGCTGGGCCATGTTACGTTACGCAGATCCGCCTCCCTGAGAAGGAAGGTTATTCGGCGGTTCAGCTCGGTTTTGGAGAGATCAACCCCAAGCGTCTGACAGGGGGCGAACTGGGGCATCTCAAGGCCAATGAAATTCCTCCGTTACGTATTTTACGGGAATTTCGTGTCAAGAACCCAGAGATCGCTGTTGGCGAAAAAGTGACCGTGGAAACTTTTACCCTTGGTGAGCGCGTGGATGTAATCGGCACCAGCAAGGGGAAAGGGTTTGCAGGCGGTGTAAAACGCTATGGATTCCGTGGTGGACCAAAGACACATGGGCAATCTGACCGCCTGCGCGCACCGGGTTCTCGCGGTTCAGGTACAACGCCGGGTCGTGTGTATAAGGGCTCGCGTGGGGCTGGTCATATGGGCAATGAGCGGGTGACTGTCTCAGCCCTCAAGGTGGTCCTTGTAGATGCCGAACGCAATTTACTCGGTGTTCATGGGGCTGTCCCTGGACCTAAAGGTGGCCTGATCATGATTAAAGAGGCGCGCAAGCAATAGGCGCTGTGAATGGGAGTATGAAAGCGATGAAAGTAGACGTTTTCAACATGGAAGGCAAGAAGGTAAAGCAGGTCGAATTGCCTGCGGCTGTCTTCGAGGCGCCAATTAATGTTGATTTGATGCACCAGGCATATATCCGCCAGATGGCAAATGCGCGCCTTGGAACTCACAAGACCAAAACGCGCGGTGAGGTAGCTGGTGGTGGTCATAAGCCATGGCGACAGAAGGGAACTGGCCGTGCCCGTCAAGGTTCCACACGCGCTGTACAATGGAAAGGTGGTGGACGCGTCCATACACCCCGCCCCCGTAGCTATGAACAGGTAATGCCCAAGAAAATGCGCCGTGCCGCGCTCCGGTCGGCGCTATCGGCTAAAGCAGCGGAAGCAGGCATCGTGGTCGTTGATGAGATCGTACTGAATGAGCCGAAGACGCGGTTGATCGCTGAAGCCCTGGGTAAGCTGGTTGGCGAATCCAGCGCTCTTGTCCTGTTGCCTGAAAAAGATCAGGCCTACGACACGGTCATGCGTTCGGCTGATAATCTGGCTGATACCAAGGTCATGCTGGCTGGTTATTTGAACATCCGTGACTTGCTCGGGTATGACAAAGTTGTTTTGCCGCTCAAGACTCTGGATGTTCTGACGGTGCACCTCGGATAGGAGATTTTACATGGCTACGATTTATGATGTACTTGTCCGCCCCCTGGTCACTGAGAAATCCAGCTATCAATCACGCAGCTTGAACCAGTATTCTTTTGTGGTTGACGACAAGGCAACCAAGACGATGGTTAAGGATGCGGTCGAGACGTTATTTGATGTGAATGTGGTGCGTGTGAATATTGTAAGTGCCCCGGCGAAGCGTGGGCGCCGCGCTCGCAGCCGTCGGCTTTTGGTACGCCGCCCCAGCTTCAAGAAAGCCATCGTTACCCTGGCTGACGGGGAACGACTACAAATTTTTGAAGGGGTGCAGTAATGCCCGTAAAAAAATATAAACCCGTAACCCCTGGTCAGCGTGGAATGACCGGGTATACGTTTGAAGAGATCACAAAATCCAGCCCGGAACGATCATTGCTTTTGCCGTTACGCAAACAAGGTGGACGCAATGCGCACGGTCGTGTGACGGTCCGCCATCGTGGTGGCGGGCATCGACGCTTCATTCGCATTGTCGATTTTAAACGCGACAAACACGATATCCCTGCGAAGGTTGCGGCAATTGAATATGATCCAAACCGTACTGCTCGTCTTGCGTTATTGCATTATGCTGATGGCGAGAAGCGTTACATTGTGGCCCCATTGGGACTGCGTGTTGGTGATATGGTAATGTCTGGCCCGAACGCGGAAATTCGTCCGGGGAATGCCTTGCCCATCTCCAACATTCCTGTCGGTACGACCATGCACAATATAGAATTGCGTGCAGGTAAGGGAGGTCAACTCGTGCGTTCCGCTGGGAGCTCTGCGCAATTGTTGGCCAAAGAAGGCGACTTTGCGCAAATTCGCATGCCTTCTGGGGAGGTCCGCCTGGTCCGTCAGGTTTGCTATGCCACAATTGGCCAGATTGGGAACGTAGATCACAGTAATATCAAACTTGGTAAAGCCGGGCGAAAGCGTCACCTGGGTATCCGGCCGACTGTTCGCGGTACCGCCATGAGCCCGCGGGATCATCCCCACGGTGGCGGAGAAGGCCGCCAACCAATTGGTCTTCCCGGTCCGAAGAGCCCCTGGGGCCAACCGACATTGGGATATAAGACTCGACGCAATAATCAAACGGATAAGTATATTGTGCGCCGTCGAAGCAAGAAAAGCCGTTAGGCGCTGAGAGTAGATGAGGTAAGCAGATATGTCACGATCGTTGAAAAAAGGCCCGTTCATTGAGCCGAAGCTGCTTAAGAAAATCGAGGCAATGAACCAGAAGGGTGAGAAGAAAGTCATCCGGACCTGGAGCCGTGCTAGCACCATTTTCCCCCAGATGGTGGGGCATACGATTGCCGTGCACGATGGCCGCCGTCATGTGCCAATCTATGTCACGGAAAACATGGTAGGCCATCGCTTGGGTGAATTTGCGCCAACGCGGACTTTCCGCGGCCATCTGGCGGAAAAGAAGTAAAGAGGAAACCATGCAAGATATACGTGCACAATTACGGTTCCTTCCTCTTTCAGCTCAAAAGGTACGTCTGGTGATCGACCTGGTGCGCGGCAAGAATGCCGTTGATGCCTTGGAAACCCTGCGTTTTGTTCAAAAACGAGCCGCACTCCCTGTCCGCAAATTACTGGCCTCTGCGGTCTCGAATGCCGAAGAAAATTTCGGTGTCAGTCGCGATGACCTGTATGTTGCCACAATTTACGCTGATGAAGCTCCCACCCGGCGTTGGCGTCGCTTTGGAGCGCGTGGTCGCTTCAAGCCGATTTTCCGGCGCACATCGCATGTCACTGTTGTCTTACGTGAACGCGGTGCATAAGCAGAACAAGAAAGGATTCCTAAGGAGAAATTATGGGACGCAAAGTACATCCAGTTGGTATGCGACTAGGCGTAAATGAAACCTGGCAGGGACGTTGGTTCGCTGAAGGAACGCAGTATCGGCAACAGTTACATCAAGATTTTGCTGTTCGCAGTTTATTGATGGGTATTCCGTCCAAAGGTGGTGCCGCTCATGCCGCTGAAGTGCGCAAATTGCGCAGCGAGATGCCGGAAGCTGTGTTGAAGAACCGGGCAGGAATTTCGCGTGTCGAGGTCGAACGCTTCCCTGGCAAGATCCGTGTTGCCATATTTACGGCCAAGCCTGGCGTCTTAATCGGTCGGAAAGGCGAATCTGTCAAAAAGGTACGCACTAGTTTAGAGACCCTGGTCGGCAAGAAAGTGGACCTTGATATTAAAGAAATCGACTCGCCAGATCTGGACGCAAAATTGGTTGCCTTGAACATTGCCGATCAATTAGAACGCCGTATCAGTTATCGTCGCGCGATGAAGCGTGCCATCCAACAAGCCATGCGTTCTGGCGCGCAAGGGATCAAGATCATGGTGAGTGGTCGCCTGGCTGGGGCAGAAATGGCTCGCACAGTCTGGCTACGAGATGGACGCGTGCCGCTGCAAACCCTGCGCGCCAAAATCGATTTTGCTCAGACCAGTGCCACGACCACCTACGGTGCGATTGGCGTCAAGGTTTGGATCTATAAAGGCGAATCAATGCCCGAAGTAGAAGAAACAGTGGAGACGACAGAAGGCGTGTACGTGAGTGAATAGGCCGCGCTGCCTGGTCGTAATGAAAAGAGGTAAGTTGCTATGTTGATGCCAAAACGCGTAAAGTGGCGCAAGCAAATGCGCGGCCGGATGAGAGGCAAGGCGCTGCGCGGTGCGCAGGTATCTTTCGGTGAGTTCGGTCTTCAGGCGCTCGAACCCGGTTGGGTTACCGCCCGCCAGATCGAAGCTGCTCGCCGGGCGATTGTCCGAGAGATGAAACGTCGTGGAAAGGTTTGGATCCGTATTTTTCCAGCCAAGCCTTATACGCAAAAGCCGCCTGAAACTCGTATGGGTTCCGGGAAAGGTGGGGTCGAATATTATGTTGCTACGGTGAAACCAGGCCGTATTATGTTCGAGGTTGGTGGTTTACCGGCAGATATCGCGGTTGCTGCATTGAAACATGCTCAGTATAAATTCGCGATCAAGACCAAGATCGTAGCACGGCATGAGGCAGGAGAGCAGGCATGAAGTCCAAGGAGATCCGAGCGTTGAATCCGGAGGAAGTCAAGACCAAACTTGCGGATGCCCGAGAAGAGTTGATGAAGCTTCGCTTCCAGCAGGTAACTGGTCAGTTGACCGATACCAGCCGTCTCCGCATTATCCGTCGTGACATCGCCCGAATGGAAACCATCCTGCGTGAACAAATGGCTGCAGTGGAAGGTGAAGCATGAATAATCGTCATCGCATGGTTGGTGTCGTTACCAGCAATAAGATGATCAAGACAGTCGTGGTCGAAATCTCTCGCAAATACCGGCACCCACTCTATAAAAAGGTCGTCCATTCCAGTAAACGTGTTAAGGCGCACGATGAACTCGAATGCCAGATCGGCGATCAAGTTCAGATCGTCGCTTCCAAACCGGTTTCACGAGATAAGCACTGGGTGGTCGAAAGCATAATCAAGCGTGAGATTCGCACGGAAGATGCGGGTGTAGAAGCTACTGCTTCGGTCGACCTTGATGAGAGTACCGGAGAATAAGCCATGATCCAGCAAGAATCCCACCTCAAAGTGGCTGACAACTCTGGAGCGCGCGAATTACTCGTCATTCAAGTGCTCGGCGGATCAAGGCGAAAATACGGTTCGATCGGTGACGTCGTGATTGCCACCGTTAAGTCGGCTTCGCCGCAGGGTGCGGTCAAGAAGAGCGAAATCGTACGCGCAGTGGTCGTGCGGGTTTCCAAAGAATGGCGCCGTGAAGATGGTTCTTACATCCGCTTCGACGACAATGCTGCGGTGATCCTGGATACCGATGGCAAGAACCCAAAAGGGAGCCGCATCTTCGGGCCCGTGGCGCGTGAATTGCGCGAAAAGGGCTTCATGAAGATTGTATCGCTGGCCCCGGAAGTTCTTTAGGTCAGCTTGGGAGCGTAGTATGAGAGTCAAAATTCGTAAAGGCGATACTGTAGAAGTGATCAGTGGGCGCCTCGAGGATAAAGGAAAACGTGGCGAAGTGATCAACGTTTTGCCTGACGAGGAGCGCGTTGTGGTGCAGGGTGTCAGTATCCGTACTAAACACCAACGCCAGGTCCAGACCCAGGCAGGCAGACAGATCAATCCTGGTCGCATCCAGTTCGAGGGAAAAATCCACATTTCAAATGTGATGTTGGTTTGCCCGACTTGCGGGGAACCGACGCGTGTCAACGTACAGCGCGATGAAGCAGGTGCTCACCGTGTGTGCAAAAAATGCCAGGCTATGATCGATTAGCTTGTGGAGCATTGATTATGAACCGAATGCAAGAACGTTATCAGAAAGATATCGCACCTATCCTGTTCAAGTCGTTCAATTTTAAGAACGTGATGCAGGTACCGCGTATCGAAAAAGTTGTTATCAATATCGGTTTGGGTGAAGCCATGGATGACCCCAAAGCGCTTGAAGCTGCGGTTTCCGATCTTACTCAGATTACCGGGCAAAAGCCCGTCATGACGAAATCGCGCAAGAGCATTGCAGCTTTCAAGCTTCGTGAAGGCCGTATCATCGGGACCAAGGTTACTCTTCGTGGCGACCGCATGTGGTCTTTTCTAGACCGTCTGATGAACATTGCCCTGCCTCGCGTGCGTGATTTCCGTGGTGTCTCGCCAGATGCTTTCGATGGTCGTGGAAATTACACCTTGGGTTTGCGTGACCAATTGATTTTTCCGGAAATCGATTATGACAAAATTGACAAACTGCGCGGCATGGAAGTTACGATCGTGACTTCTGCCAAGACAGATGACCAGGCACGTGCATTATTACAGTTGCTTGGAATGCCGTTCAAGAAGGAAGCGTAGTATGGCAAAAAAATGCATGCAATATCGTGAATTGCGACGACACCATGTCGTCCAGGTGCGCAACCGATGCCAGCGTTGTGGACGCCCGCGCGGGTATATCCGTCGCTTCGGATTGTGCCGCATTTGCTTCCGTGAACTGGCTTTGCAGGGGAAAATCCCCGGTGTGACGAAGTCGTCCTGGTAATCGGGTGGAGGTTATGGCATGAGTTTTTCAGACCCAATTTCTGATATGCTGACTCGCATCCGCAATGGTGTGATGGCTGGTCACGCTCAGGTAGCAATGCCGAGTTCCAAAATCAAGGTGGAAATCGCCAAGATTTTGAAGGAAGAAGGCTTTATCGAGAATTTTGAAGTGGCAGATGGCGAACGAGCTGGTTTCAAGGTGCTTCGCATCAAGATCAAATATGTCGGCGAGCGTCGTGAACGCCGCCCGGTCATCAGCGGTCTTGAGCGTGTCAGTAAACCGGGCCGTCGCATCTACACAAAGAGACAGGATATCCCCTGGGTACTCTCTGGTATTGGTGTTGCGATCTTGTCCACGCCGAAGGGCGTCATGACTGGTCAACGCGCCCGCCAGTTAGGTGTCGGCGGCGAGATTCTGTGTAAAGTATGGTAAGCAGGAGGTAAGCTGTGTCTCGAGTTGGACGCATGCCGGTGGAAATTCCAGGCGGCGTGCAGGTAGATATCAAAGGTTCGAACGTTTATGTTAAAGGTCCCAAAGGTGAACTGAAACGGACATTTTCCCCGTTGATTGGTCTCAGGATGGAAGGGAACCTTATCACAATCGAGCGAAAATCTGATGCCCCTGCTGAGCGCGCCTTGCATGGAACCACACGTGCAATCCTTGCAAATATGGTATATGGTGTCAGCACAGGTTTTGAGGTTGTGCTGGAAGTAGAGGGCGTTGGTTATCGCGCTGAACTGAATGGGAAAAACCTGGTCTTGCATGTCGGGTATTCTCATCCAGTCGAGATCGTACCGCCTGATGGGATCAGTTTCGAAGCGGATGCAAAGACCCGCCAGATTAAGGTGTTGGGTTATGACAAGGAACAGGTTGGACAAATGGCAGCGAATATTCGCGAGGTACGTCCACCGGAACCATATCATGGCAAAGGTATTCGCTATGCGAGAGAACGTATCCGCCGTAAGGCTGGTAAGGCCGGGAAAGGAGCCTAAAGAATGGCGAATAAAAGTCGATCCGTTGCGCGCCTTCGTCGGCATGCTAGAGTGCGCAAGAGCGTAGTTGGCACCCCGGAGCGCCCGCGCCTGAACGTTTTTCGTAGTATCACTGAGATCTATGCGCAGGTCATTGATGACCAGTCTGGTCATACCTTGGTGGCTGCATCGTCTGTAGACAGTGAGTTACGCAAGAAAATGAAAGACCTGAATAAAACCGATCAGGCCAAACTGGTCGGACAGACCGTGGCGGAACGAGCCAAAAGCAAAGGGATTAAAACAGTTATTTTCGATCGCGGTGGTTTTCGTTATATGGGCCGGATCAAAGCCCTGGCGGATGGCGCGCGTGAAAACGGCTTGCAATTCTAGGCCGAGTGGAGAAGCAATATGGCGAATTATAAAAATATGGAACAGGAGCAATTCGAAGACCAGTTCGAAGAACGTGTCATCGAAATTGCTCGTGTTGCGAAAGTTGTAAAAGGCGGTCGTCGTTTTCAGTTCCGTGTTACTGTCGTGATCGGTGACAAGCGCGGGGCTATTGGCCTTGGCGTTGGAAAAGCAAATGCCGTGCCGGATGCAATGCGCAAAGCATCCGAACGCGCTCGTAAGGATTTGCGGAACGTTAACCTGGCTGGGACAACTATCCCGCATGAAATCACCGGTAAAGTCGCTGGTGCGCGTGTTCTGCTCAAACCTGCTTCTCCCGGTACAGGTGTTATCGCTGCTGGTGGCGTCCGTGCTGTTTTGGAAGTCGCTGGTATACGCGACATCCTTACCAAATCCATGGGCAGCGCCAATGTATTGAACGTGGTAATGGCAACCTTCGATGCGCTCGACCATCTAAAATCTCCACAACAGGAGGCAGCCCGCCGCGGAAAGCGAGTAGACGAGTTGTTGCCCTTCTGGGAGCGGAGGAAACAGAATGCCTAGGAAACAAACCTCCGGCAAGGCTTTGCGCGTTACCCTGGTAAAAAGCCCTATCGGCTATACCAAAGACCAAAAGGCAACCGTCCGTGCGCTGGGGCTGCGTCGCATGAACCAGACCGTTGAGCACAAAGATTCTCCTGCAATTCGCGGCATGCTCAACAAGATCATTCACTTAATCAAGATCGAAGAGTAGGAAAAGAAAGATGAAACTACACGATCTCGTGCCCAATCCGGGCTCTAAAAAGAACCGAAAGCGTGTCGGACGTGGTATTTCAGCTGGCCAGGGTAAGACAGCTGGCCGCGGTACCAAGGGACAGGGTTCCCGTTCCGGCTCGGGTGGCAAGCTATATCGGCAGGGCGGCAACCTGCCGTTCTTCCGGCGTTTGCCATTTATGCGTGGTAAGGGCTTCACGCCTCCCAACCAGATTGAATATAACGAGGTCAACCTGGATCAGTTACAGGAAGCCTTCAAAGCGAATGCGGATGTCACTCCGGAATCGCTCGAGGCGGCGCGACTGCTGCGGGATGTGCGCAATCCGGTCGTTATTTTGGGAAGAGGCGAGATAGATGTCGCCCTCAAGGTTCGTGTCCATCGAGTAAGCGCAAGCGCCAAAGCCAAGATCGAAAAAGCTGGCGGCAGCGTCGAGACCATCAATCTGTAAGGAGCGAGGAGAAAACCATGAAGACCACCTTTTCAGGATGGCGCTTTCTCTGGAAATCCCTTGATATTCGTCGTAAGCTCCTGATCACCCTGGGAATTCTGGCTATATATCGTTTGGCTGCTAATGTGCCTGCTCCGGGTGTGGATGCCGCTGCTCTGCGTGCTTTCACTCAGAGTTCATCGGCACAAGGCGGTTTCCTGGGATTCCTGGACCTGCTTTCCGGTGGTACCGTTTCTAATTTTTCCATCCTTGCCATGGGCGTTTATCCGTACATCACCGCCCAGATTATCTTGCAGCTACTTGTCCCAATCATTCCCGCCCTTCAGCGGCGTATGGAGGATGATCCACGTGAAGGCCGCAAATGGATGGAGAAGTGGACCTATTATCTAGCTGTCCCTATGGCTGCTTTATCGGCCATCGGTCAGATTAACATCATAAACTCGCTTGCAACACAGCCGTTGATCGACTTTGGTTTTTCGGGTTCGGCCTTATTACCATCCATAACGGTATTACTGGCGATGACAGCCGGGACCATGTTTGCGATCTGGCTGGGCGAACTCATCTCTGAATATGGTATTCGCGGGCAAGGACTATCTTTGGTGATTTTTGCTGGTATTGTGGCGCGTATTCCATTCAACATCCGTGTTATTTTGGCAGACGAACAGAACCGCTGGTTCCTGCTGGCATTTACTCTGATTGTGATCGTTGCAACGATCTTTGCAATTGTCTTTGTGCAACAAGGACGCCGTAACGTGCCAGTGATGTATCCTGGTCGTCGCGTGGGCAACCGCATGTCGATGCCAGTCAAGGGAACCCTGCCTCTGATGGTCAACTTGGCTGGTATGATCCCGCTCATCTTTGCGAGCGCCCTGTTGCAATTTCCGGCAATTGTCGCCAGCTATTTTCAAAATTCCCAAACAGAATGGGTCAAGAACACAGCAGCCAGCGTCCAGAGCTTCTTCAATCCCAGCTTAGGTGGATTGAATTCCTGGGGATACTGGTTGATCTATTTCCTGTTTGTTGTCGTATTTGCCTTCTTCTACACCGATGTCCTCTTCGCGCAGCAGAATTACGGCGAAAACCTGAAACGGGTGGGCGCGCAGATCCCCGGTGTCAACCGCGGTCCTGCTACCCAAAAGTATCTTACTAAGGTACAGCGCCGCATTACCTTGCCGGGTGCGCTTTTCCTGGGGCTGGTGGCGATCATGCCTTTCCTATTGCAGCTTCTCGTCCCTGCCGCTGCGGGAAGTGCCGGTATTTTCCTGGTCTCCTCGGCCGGTTTGCTCATTGTGGTTGGTGTGGTGCGTGATACCTTCATGAACATCGACGCCGAACTAAAGATGCACGGCTATCAAGACTCGCTACTCGTGCGCTAAGAGAAGAATATGGCAACCTATATTGTGATGCTTGGCCCTCCGGGTGTTGGAAAAGGCACACAGGCCAAAATCCTGGCTGAGAAAACAGGGCTGGCGCATGTATCATCGGGCGACTTGTTCCGTGACAATATAAAGAGTCAGACCGAGCTTGGCCAACTTGCTCAATCGTTCATGAACAAGGGCGAACTGGTGCCGGACGATGTGACCATTGCGATGATCCGCGAACATCTCGCGCGTGCGGACTGCCAGGCTGGTGCGATTCTCGACGGCTTTCCCCGTACCCCGGCACAAGCGGATGCACTCAAGCAGATGCTGGCAGAATTTGGCGGGGATGTGGGCTATGTCCCGTTCATCAATGCGGACGCTGACGTGCTGGTCTCACGTCTTTCCGGGCGTTGGACCTGCCGCGCCAATGGGCACGTATTCCACCAGTTATTCAATCCGCCAAAACAGGCTGGCGTTTGTGACCTGGACGGCTCGGAACTTTATCAGCGTGATGACGACAAGGTCGAAACGGTGACACGCCGTATCCAGGTTTATAGCGAGCAAACAGCCCCGCTAATCAAGTATTATCGAGAGGCTGGCAAGTTGATCGAAATCGATGGAGCACAGCCAATCGAGCAAGTCACCGCTGCGTTGATGAAAGCAGTATCGAAGTAGTTCGATTATGAGTTGGGAGCGCCAGATACACATCAAAAGTCCTGCTGAGTTGGAAATCATGCGCGAGGCAGGTAGGATCAATGCGACGGTACTGGCGACCGTCAGGGAACTTTTACAACCCGGTGTGACCACAGCCGACCTCAACGCGGCTGCTGAGGAAGTGCTGTGGAAGCACGGATGTATATCGCCGTTCAAAGGATATGGTCATCCACCATTTCCGGCTTCGATCACGGTCAGTATCAATCAAGAGTTGGTGCACGGCATTCCGAATAGGAAGCGTAAGCTCAAAGCCGGTGATATCGTTTCGATAGATTGTGGTACCGTGTTCGACGGTTTCGTGGGTGATTCGGCCTTTACCGCCGGGGTAGGAGAGATTTCTCCTCAGGCTCAGGCACTACTCGAGGCAACGGAAGGCGCCTTGCAGGCCGCCATTGACAAGATGCGACCGGGCAATCGTACTGGAGATGTCTCGGCGGCGATCCAACAATTTGTCGAAAGCCGTGGGTTCTATGTAACGCGTGAATATACCGGCCACGGCGTCGGGCGACAGATGCACGAAGGTCCACAAGTGCCCAATTATGGGGTTGCTGGACGAGGTTTGCCTCTTCGCCCTGGAATGACCATCGCGCTCGAACCGATGGTCCTGGCAGGAACGTCTGCCACACGTGTATTATCTGATCAGTGGACTGTTGTCTCTGCGGATGGTTCTTTGACCGCACACTTTGAGCATAGTGTCGCGATCACCGAAGGCGATCCTCTCGTCCTGACTGTCCTGTGAAACCAGAAACAGCCTCAACTCTTTGCTGGACAGATGCAAAAGAAAAGTATATAATTAAAACTTTGGCCGTGCAGAACGGTCTTGGAATTAGTAAGGAGATTTGAGATCATGAAAGTCTCACCATCCATTCGAAAACGCTGTGCCAAGTGCAGAGTTGTGCGGCGCAAAGGCAGACTGTTTGTTATCTGCGAAAATCCTAAGCATAAACAACGACAGGGGTAGTGTGAACTATGGCGAGAATTGAAGGCGTTGATCTGCCCCGCAACAAGCGGGTCGAAGTGGGTCTGACTTACCTATATGGTATTGGGCCTACCCGCGCACGACAGATTTTGGCAGAAACCAAAGTCAATCCTGATACCCGTGTCAAGGACTTGACTGAGGCGGAGGCCGCTGCCTTGCGTGACTATATTTCTAAAAACTTCGTTGTGGAAGGCGACTTGCGGCGCTCCGTTCAAATGAACATTAAGCGTTTGATCGAGATCGGTTGCTATCGCGGCTTACGTCACCGTCGCAACCTGCCTGTGCGCGGACAGCGCACCCGTACGAATGCCCGTATCCGTAAAGGTCCCAAGAAAACCGTAGCCGGCCGCGGACGTCGCCGTGGCGCGAAGAAATAAAGGTTAGAGAGGCAACATGGCTCAAAGTGTACGTTCCACGCGCCGCTCCGGTGGTGCCAAAAAAGGCAAACGCAGTCTGTCTTCTGGTCAGGTGCATATCTTTGCATCTTTCAACAACACCATTGTTACTGTGACCGATCAGCAGGGCAATACGGTGGCTTGGGGCAGTTCTGGGTCTGCCGGTTTTAAGGGTTCCCGGAAGAGCACTCCCTTTGCCGCACGTCTGGCTGCCGAGCAGGCGATCAAGGCTGCCCAAAGCCTTGGCATTCAAGAGGTTGATCTATTTGTCAAAGGCCCTGGTCCGGGTCGCGAGAATGCCATCCGTGCCGTACAGGCAGCTGGTTTGAAAGTGCGCTCGATCTCGGATATTACGCCAGTTCCTCATAACGGATGCCGGCCTCCGAAAAAGCGCCGTGTTTAGTTTTGGTGTGAGGGTAGATAGCTATGTCAAAAAGTCTTGGACCGGTATGTAAACTTTGCCGGCGTGAAGGTGAAAAATTATTCTTGAAGGGCGAACGCTGCTATTCTCCGAAGTGTGCCTTCGAGAAGCGCAATTTTGCCCCTGGCCAGCATGGCCGCACAGCCAGTCGGGGTGGTGGCAGCCGGACAGGTCGCGAATCAGACTTTGCACGGCAATTGCGCGCAAAACAGCGTGCGCGCCGCGTTTACGGCGTCTTGGAACGTCAGTTTCGTCGCTACTATGAGGTTTCCCTTAGACGTCGTGGCTTGACGGGTTTGAACTTGTTACAGATCCTTGAATCGCGTCTGGATAATGTGATTTATCGTCTGGGCTTTGCCTCCAGTCGGGCGCAGGCACGTTTGTTGGTTACCCATGGACACTTTACTGTCAATGGACGCCGGACAGATGTGCCATCTATGCTACTCAAAGATGGGGATGAGGTCGCTATTCGAGAAGGTTCACAGAATCTGGCCTATTTCAAAGATTTGAATACATTTGCTGAGACTCGCACGGTTCCAGAATGGTTGAACCGCGATCTTAAAAAGATGACGGGTGTTGTCCAGCGACTTCCTGAACGCGTAGAAATCGATGGTAGTCTGAATGAGCAGCTCATTGTTGAGTACTACTCACGACGCTAGTTTACTGGGTGCTGGCTGGTATCGATCAACGGTCAGCACATGTTCTGCTAAGACAGGGAGAGGTGAACCGTGACGGGTATCACGAATATGGTTATGCCGAAGATTGAGCGCGATGCAGAAGCGCGCAATTATGGCAAGTTCGTCATCAGTCCGCTCGAACGAGGTTATGGCGTGACGCTTGGGAATGCTCTGCGCCGTGTCTTGCTTTCTTCTTTGGAAGGTGCGGCTGTCTCATCCATTCGAATTGCAGATGTACTGCATGAGTTCAGCGACATTCCGGGTGTGCGCGAAGACGTCATCCAGGTCATGTTGCAAGTCAAACAATTGCGCATCAAATTGGATGGGGTGGACAGCACACGCATGCACCTGGAAGTGCGTGGTGAGGGAACGGTTACGGCTGCCGACATTCTTACCCCGGCGGAAGTAGAAATCGTCAATCCGGAACTTTATCTCTTTACCGTTGATGATAACAAGACCAAGCTCGATATTGAGTTTACAGTTGAGCGTGGGCGTGGCTACTCACCCGCCAATGAGCGCAGTGGTCATATGTCGATCGGTGAGTTGCCGGTGGATGCGATCTTCAGCCCGGTCAAGCGGGTCAACTGGGAAGTGACTTCAGCCCGTGTGGGGCAAAGTACCAACTACGACAAGTTGATCCTGGAAATCTGGACGGATGGTACCTATGCCCCCGAACGCGCCCTGAGCGCTGCTGCCAAGATTCTGATCGACCACCTGCGCTATATTGCCGGGATTAGTGAAGAAACCCTGACGGTACCTGTGGAACGTGAGATGCCAGGCGCGCGCCTGACAAGTGAAGTGGCTGAAACCCCGGTGGAAGCTCTTGACCTTTCGGTGCGTGTCTTCAACTCCCTCAAGCGTACGGGTATCACCACGGTTGGCGATGTTTTGGATCTGCTCGAAAAGGGCGATACGGCTGTCATGTCCATCCGAAACTTCGGCGAGAAGAGCTTGGATGAATTGCGTCAGAAGATGATCGAAAAGGGTTATCTGAAAGACGAAATGACTTCTGCGGAGTAATTAGATATGCGACATCAAGTAGCAGGTTACAAACTCGGACGCAGCAAAGCAGCGCGCATTGCATTGCGCCGAAACCTTATCAAACAGTTTTTTACCCATGATCGGATTCGCACTACGCGTGCTAAAGCAGCCGCAATTCGTGGTGAAGCAGAGCGACTCATTACGATCGCGCGCAATAGCGTTGAGGGGACGGAAGCCGAGAAAGTGCATGCACAACGCATGGTGGCTTCCCGCTTGGGCGATAACCGCCTGAACAAGCGTCTCTTCGAAGAGATAGCCCCACGTTTTGCGAATCGTAATGGCGGTTATACACGCATGCTCAAGCTGGGCCCCCGCATGGGTGACTCGGCTGAGATGGTCATTCTAGAGTTAGTGGAAGAATAGTTATTGTAAGTGGCGATCGGCACTCAGTGTTGGCGAATGGCTGATAGCTGAAGGCTGAAAGCTGTATGGCACGTTACCAGGTAATCCTTGCCTACGACGGCAGCGACTTTGTCGGGAGCCAGCGGCAGGCAGCTTCCAGAACTGTGCAAAGCGAACTGGAAAAGACTTTGCGCAAGTTGGGATGGTCTGGGCGTTCGGTTTTGTTAGCCGGGCGGACGGATACTGGCGTTCATGCCAGCGGTCAGGTTGCTGTATTCGACCTGGACTGGCGGCACGCTGACGAGGATCTGCTCAGCGCTTTGAATGCCAACCTGCCCCTCGACATGGCTGCCAGAGATGTGCGGGTTGTTCCGCCCAGGTTCCACCCGCGTTTCGACGCGACCTCCCGTCGCTATCGTTATCGTCTGTTCTGTGAACCGGTACGCGACCCGCTGCGCGAGAAATACGCGTGGCGGGTCTGGCCACAAGTGGACGGTAAAGTTTTGCAGGAAGTTGCCGCGTTGTATGTCGGTCAGCATGATTTTGTTGCCTACGGCACCCCGCCCCGGGCCGGAAGCAGCACTATGCGGACCATAATGAAAGCCTCCTGGCAGTCGACGGATGACGAATGGCGCTTCGAAGTGCAGGCCGATGCCTTTTTGTACCGCATGGTGCGCAGGCTGGTCTTCGTCCAGGTGGCCCTTGCGCAAGGAAAGATTTCAGTCGAGGCTGTGGCCCGTTCTTTAGCCGGGCAGGCAAAAGGTCCAGGCCGAAGCGCATTGCCGGCAGGACTTGCCCCTGCGCATGGGCTGACGCTCGTCGAGGTCACGTATCCGACTGAATGAACTGGTCATATTGAGTAAATGAAACGGAGAACCGAAAGTGTACAAAACGTACTATCCGAAAGCCAGCGAGATCGACCGCAAATGGTTCGTGGTGGACGCCAATGGTGAAAACCTGGGCCGTCTTGCCACCCGGATTGCGACTGTCTTGCTTGGCAAGCACAAACCTACGTTCACGCCCGGTGTAGAGATGGGTGACTATGTTGTGGTCATCAATGCCGAGCGCGTCACTGTGACTGGTACCAAAACCACCAGCAAACTGGATTCCAAGACGTATCACCGCCATTCCGGATACCCAGGTGGTTTAACGTCCATATCACTGCGTGACCAATTGCGAAGATTCCCCGATCGTGTGATTCGTGCTGCTGTGTGGGGAATGCTGCCGCATAACCGCATGGGGCGTTCGCTCCTGAAGCGTTTGAAAATCTATGCCGGTCCCGACCATCCGCATGGGATGCAGAACCCCGAACCATTGGCATAGGAAGGAACGGTAAAGAATTATGTCTGTTCAATATTTTGAAGGCGTCGGCCGTCGTAAAGCCAGCACTGCGCGTGTCCGCATCATGAGCGGCGCAGGTCGTCTCATTGTCAACGAGAAGGAAGGAGAGGTGTACTTCCCCCGCCTGGGTGATCTGGAAGAAATTCTGGCCCCTCTCTCTGCTGTTGGCCAGGACCGCGCCAGATATGACATCACTGTGGTTGTCAATGGTGGCGGTGTTACCGGCCAGACCGATGCGGTGAAGCTTGGACTCGCGCGCGCGATGGTCAAGATGAACCCGGATTGGATCTCGGCGATGCGAAAACGCGGTCTCCTGACCCGTGATGCGCGTGTCAAGGAACGCAAGAAACCCGGCCTCAAAGACGCTCGCAAGGCGCCGACTTACACCAAACGTTAATCTGATTCGAAAAACGAAAAACGTAATGCGTAAAGCGTACTGCGTGGTTGTCCTCGCTTACGTTTTACGCTTTACGTTTTAAAGGAGATGCTATGTCCGGAATCACATTGCTTGGCCTCGGCCCCGGCAACCCAAACCAGCTCACGCGCGAGGCATGGGATCTGCTTGCTTCGGCGGACGAGATCTGGTTGCGGACCCGCCAGCATCCTAGCGTCCATGCACTGCCATCGACGGTGAGTTTGCATTCATTCGATGAACTGTACGAGAATGGTGAATCCTTCGATGAGGTTTATGACAAAATTGTCGAGAAAGTCCTGGAACTGGGACGCCGTCCGGGCGGCGTGATCTACGCCGTGCCGGGCCACCCCTTCGTGGCCGAAAGCACCTGTCCGAGGATTGCCCGCCTCGCACGGGACGAGGGGCTTGCCACCCGCGTGGTGGAGGGAGTCTCGTTCCTGGAACCAACTTTCTCCGCCCTGGGACTCGATCCCTACCCGCGCCTGACCCTCTTCGACGCCATGGAACTCTCCACATTGCATATCCCGGTTTTCCCGCCGGATATGCCGGTATTGATTGCGCAGATCTATTCGCGATTAGTGGCGTCCGAAGTCAAGATGGCGTTGAATGCAATATACCCGGACAGGCATCCGGTACGCCTCGTCCATGCGGCAGGAACGATGGATGAACTGGTCGAAGAGTTGAATTTATACGAAATCGATCGTTCCGAGCGTATCGGTCTGTTGACCAGCCTATATGTCCCGCCGCTGGAGGCAGGCACGTCCTTCGAAGCCTTCCAGGAAATCGTTGCCCACCTGCGCGCGCCGGATGGCTGTCCCTGGGATCGCGAACAAACGCACCAATCTCTGCGCACGCATTTGATGGAAGAGGCCTACGAAACCTTGGACGCGATCGACTCTGGGAATTTTGGTGCTATCCAGGAGGAACTGGGTGATCTTCTGTTGCAAATCGTGTTACATTCCCAGATTGCCAGCGAAGCAGGCGAGTTTACGGTCAACGCAGTGATCAAAGGCATCTATGACAAGATCGTCCGGCGGCACCCCCATGTGTTTGGCGAGGTGCAACTGGATGGGGTCAAGGGCGTTTTGCAAAACTGGGAGAAATTGAAGGAATCTGAGCGCAAGGAGAACGGCAAGAAGGAAAAAGGTCTGCTAGATGGCGTCCCGCTTGCAATGCCAGCTTTGTCCATGGCGCAGGAGTATCAGGAGCGTGCGGCGCGCGTCGGTTTCGATTGGCCGGTAGTGGATGGTGTGCTGGACAAAGTTGTAGAGGAAATCCAGGAAATAAAACGGGCAGCCAAGGAAGAGGAACTGGTCGAGGAAATTGGCGATCTTTTCTTCGTGCTGGTCAACCTGGCGCGCTGGAAGAAGATCGATGCCGAGTCTGCTTTGCGTGAGACGAATATCAAATTCAAGCACCGTTTTGCGTATGTCGAACGGGGAGCCAGGCAGCAAGGGCGCTCGCTCTCAGATATGACTTTGGAAGAAATGGATGTGCTTTGGGAGCAGGCAAAAGGAAAGGACAAAATGTAACTGGTGGTCTCGATACGCTCCTTGATTAGCGTTCGGGACTACTTGACTACCTACAACTGGGTGTGTTTCTATGATAATGAAACACACCCTATTCTTTTTTGGGGGAACAATATCATTCGATTCCACGTCATTTGATCGAAACCAACGAATTATTTTGATGAGGAGGAAGTATGCACTGAGCCAAGCACCCTGAACACAGGATCGCCGCCTGAAGTTCTATCGAAATGAACCTTGCGAGAGCTCCCAATCCACTCTTAGCAAGACTTCTGCAAACCTGATAAGGAGAAGAAGATGATCACCAAACGCTTTGCCCTTTCAATGGGGATGTTATTCATATTACTTGTCACCTACGCTTGCGGTGCGGCAGCACCGACCGCAGCACCAGAACCGCCTCATGAGGAGCCTGCTGTCCCGGCCAAACCTGCAGCACCTATCGAACCCGCTCTGCCCGAATCCCCGGCACAAGCATATCCTACCGCATCGCTTGGCGAGCCGCTCACCGCCGACTTATACTCACCCCAGGGTGCCCCTCCCAATGCAAAAAGCGATGAGCCGTATGATATGTTCTTCGAGGATTATGGTGTCAATCCCTCGGTAGATACCGAAGACGACAACCTGTCCACGTTTGCGCTGGATGTCGATACAGGCTCCTACACCATCATGCGCAATTACCTGTCCGAGGGTAACCTGCCGCCGCAGGATTCTGTGCGGGTGGAGGAGTATATCAACTACTTCAATCAAGGTTATCCACTCCCGCCCGCGCACCAGGCTTTTGGTATCACTATCGATGGCGCACCCTCGCCCTTCACCAAGAACGAGCGATACTCGATGTTGCGTGTTGGCATACAGGGTTATGACATCCCGGATTCGGAACGCAAAGATGTTTCGTTGACCTTTGTCATCGACGTTTCCGGCTCGATGGACATGGACAACCGTCTGGGGTTGGTCAAACGTTCGCTGGAACTGCTGGTGGAGCGCTTGCACCGGGATGACCAGGTCAGTATCGTGGCCTACGGAACGGATGCGCGCGTCGTACTGAACCCCACACCTGGTTCCGATAAAGGGAGCATCCTGCGTGCCATCCATAGCCTGCAACCCGAAGGCGTGACCAATGCCGAGGCTGGTCTGCACCTGGGATACAAAATGGCCATGCGCGCCTATAACCCGGACGGAGTCAACCGCGTGATCCTGTGCTCAGACGGCGTTGCCAACATGGGCGAGACCGAATGGGACGCTATTCTGGGCGAAGTGCGTGGCTATGTCGAAGAAGGTGTCATGCTGACCTTGATCGGCTTTGGCATGGACAACTACAACGACGTGCTTATGGAGCAACTGGCCGACAATGGCAACGGCTTCTACGCTTATGTGGACGATATGGACGAAGCCGAGCGCCTGTTCATCGACGACCTGACCAGCACGCTGCAAACCATCGCGCTAGACGCCAAGGTGCAGGTGGATTTCAACCCTGAAGTGGTTTCCCGCTATCGGCTGGTAGGCTACGAGAACCGTGACGTGGCCGATGAAGATTTCCGGGACAACGAAGTAGACGCCGGGGAAGTGGGAGCGGGGCACACCGTTACAGCTTTGTATGAGGTCAAATTGTACCCGCAGGCCTTCGGTCGGGTTGCGACTGTGTTCCTGCGCTGGGAAGACCCGGACACACGCGAAGTGGTCGAAATGTCCAAAGATTTCGATACATACCAGATGTCCGAAAGCTTCCACCGCGCTGATCCCTATTTCCAGTGGTCCGTGGTGGTAGCCGAATATGCCGAGATCCTGCGCGATAGTTATTGGGCTGAGGATAGCAGCCTGGACGCGGTCTACAAGGAAGCGGAACGGGTCAGCGAGTACCTGCCTCGCGATGAAGCCGTCATTGAGTTTGTGGAACTGGTCCGTAAGGCCCGGCGGCTGATGGATTGACGGAATCCTTGCGAAGATCTGTCCTGAGGGCATAACTCCAAGGATCGATCCCATCGCAAGGATTCAAACAACAGCTCCTCGCGGTAACATCATTGAAGTCGCCCCCAATTCCCTGTATACTGTTTTTGTATGAACAAGGACGATTGGAGGAAGAGTAAATGAAAGTCATTTGGCAGTTGTTGATTGCCCTGGGGATCTCCCTGGCTGTCTTTGCCTTTGGTTGGGTATATACAACCACCCAACTCGATCTTGCGTGCTCGAAAGGCGTGTACGCCACTGCGGAACAAGGTATGTTGGCTTTTACTGAGAAGTACTATACTGCCGACCGCAACGTGAAAATCCTGTATGCCGGCACCAATTCCTTCGACGGGAGCCAGCCGCACGTCTGGTATGTTATCGCTGAAGTTCACGCCTCTTCGCGGACAGACGGTTCCAAACTGAAACACAATGGATGCGACGCACCCGGTCTGGCCTTCCTGCAAACCAGGGATGGCTGGGTGTCCGTTCCCGATGGTGCGTTCCCGGACTTTATCGGGTTTTGGATGGAATTATTCGATATGGAAGGCGAGGGGCAGTCCACGCCTGCCATTGATCTGTTACCAGACCATACAACCCGACTTTGCGATAGCGGTGAAATGATTTGGTATGGCAGGTGAGGGATAATCTACGGTTGTTATCGATTGGGCACCCGACCGGCCAATGAAGTTCTGGTGGCGAGGCGAATTGCATTGTGTACACCCCGGCAGTTCATATTTGCCCTACATAGTGGATGTTGCTCGAAGGAGAAGCATGAGATGGACTGGATCTTCCAAGCATTCGTCGGGGCGGCTGTGTTACACGTTTTTGAAGAATATTTCTTTCCCGGTGGATTTCCGAATTTCATGAAGGAGAGTTTTCCCGCCTTTGCGCCGTTCATTACGAGGAACTTTGCCATCCTCGTCAATGGTCTCTTTCTCGTGCTATGTATCCTTGCCGCTGTAGTCGGAAGGGATGCGCTTGTCTTCAGCCTGTCTATTGCGGGCTTGCTGATTTCCAATGGCTTGACCCATCTTCTGGGCAGTTTACGAGCCAGACGCTACGCGCCCGGACTGGTGACCGGCCTTTTGTTCTACATTCCTTTAGGGATCTTGGCCTACTTTCTCTTTTCAAATTCGGGCCAGCTCACGATGACCCAAGGGATCATTTCCTTTTTGCTGGGACTGGCCTATCAGGTTGTGCCAGTCGGCTACCTGGGATTGTCTGCGCTAATCCGTCCCGCTAAAAGAATGTAGCTCCAGATGGGCGATTGAACCCGATGCCTATTGCCTGTATTCTGGTTTTGCGGAACGAACATCATAAATGGAGGAATCAAATGAACGTCATTCGCAAATTACTCGTTACTTTGGGAATTATCCTTGCTTGCGTGACTTTTTGCTGGCTGTATACGGTCGCCCAACTCGGGATTGCGCGTTCGAAAGGCGTATATGCCTCCGCGGAGCAAGGCATGCTGGCTCGTGCCGAGAAGTACTACAGCCCCGATCGCAGCGTGAAGATCTTGTATGCCGGCACCAATTCCTTCGACGAGAGTCAGCCGTATATCTGGTATGTCATCGCTGAAATCCGCGCCTCTTCACGGGTGGACGGCTCCGAACTCGGGCATAATGGCTGCGACGCTCCAGGTTCATTTTTCCTGGAAACTAAGGAGGGTTGGGTGCATGTCCCCGAGGGTGCATTCCCCACCTTTATTGGGTTTTGGATGAAAGTATTCGGCATGGCGGGAGATGGGCAGATTGCCCCCTCTACCAATTGGGCACCCGACCAACCGCCGAGATTCTGCCAGTAAATTGAGCAGCAGGTGATATTCCCATTAAGGGAGATTATCACCTGCTTATATTTCATTGACTCGGCAGGATTAAAGCTTTGAGTTCACCTCGATGATGCCATTCGTGACCCACCCGACCACTGGACTGGATTTTGTTCCATTCTCGGTGATGAACACATCCTGACAGTTGTTGATGCGATTCATCTCCTCGCGGGCGGCTTCCAAAGTAGCATCCTGCCCAAGCGTTCCAAAAGACCCCATGGCCAGCACCTTCAAGTTGGGTACCTTGTCGAACAACTCTTGCAGTGTTACGTTCGCCATATCGATATCCTGGCTGGCCTTCACGAGGGCGCTATCGATGGCGCTTTTGTGCAACATGTAAATGGGATGGTTCTTATCGTCCAAGAACGGTAACCGCTCTCCTTTCCCCGAAGCTATGAGCGTATCTAAAATCTCTTGTACCTTTTGCGTATCGTCATAGTTGAATTTGACAATGTCTGCAAGCTTGATCATTACTTTCGTTACAGGGATGGCCTTCAACTTCTCTTCCACCGGGATCAAATCTTTGACGCTTTGTGTAGCAGCTTCCAAACTCTCGCTGGAGTAATAGTAGGCCAGAACGGTGCCTACCCAGGAGGCCAGGAGAGGAATTACAGCCGTGAAAACCGTCTGCGCTGTTGCAGCCCTGGAATCCGAGAAGAAAATCGCCAACCCCGCCACCACGGCAATCCCCAGGATCGAAATGATGGTTATGATGAGTGCTAGCCTCCAGCGCAACGCGCTCAAGTTATCCGTTCCGTTCTTGTTCGTCATATGGTTTCTCCTTGATTATGGATTGATGTGATTCGCTTGGGAAAAATCGTGGCCCGGGTTCTGCAGCCAGATTTATCGTAGCATATTTCGGTGGTCGATTCAAGACTGGTTGGCACGAAAATCAATACGAACCGCATCAATCAAAAGACCTGACGAGCGAAACGCCCGTCAGGTCTTTTCGAATCCTCGCTTTTTTACAATAGACTTCTACCACAGGGCAACGTTCCAAGAAATTTCGGTTATCTCTTGTAGGGAATGCCTGTCAGCCATGCGACCTTGCGTTGTAATACTACTCAATGATATTGATCGGTAGCGTATTCTCCTGGCTAAGCGCGGCTACGCTCACCTTTGCTGCCACCTGCTGCGCGATATCGATCAGCGCCCTGGCGGTGGCTGACTCGGGTTTTGCAACCACGATAGGCTTACCGCTGTCACCGCCCACGCGCACTTCCGGATCAATCGGCACCTTGCCCAGGAATGGCGCCCCCATCGAATCGGCCAGTTGCTCGCCACCGCCGGAACCAAAGATGTCCATGCGCGTGCCATCGGGTAGGTCTAGGTAGGACATGTTCTCGATGACCCCCAGGATGGGCACTTCCAGTTGGCGGAACATATTCAGCCCACGCCCGGCATCTTCCAGGGAGACCAATTGTGGCAGGGTCACAATGATTGCACCGCTCAGAGGCAAAGCCTGCGCCAGCGAGAGCGCGGCATCGCCTGTGCCGGGCGGCAGGTCCACGATCAGGTAATCCAACTCGCCCCATTCCACATCGCCCAGGAACTGGCGGATGGCCGAGTTGAGCATCGGTCCGCGCCAGATGAGCGGTTGTCCCGGCTTGACCAGCAGCCCCATGGAAATCATTTTGATGTCATAGGCTTGAGCCGGGATGAGTTTTTCGCTCTTGGGAGGTGGAAGTTTTTCCACACCCAGCATGGTGGGGATATTGGGGCCGTATATGTCGGCATCCATCAGGCCGACGCGCGCGCCGCTCTTGGCCAGCGCGATGGCCATATTGACCGCCACGGTGCTTTTGCCGACACCGCCCTTGCCGGAACCAATGGCGATGGCATTGCGGATAGGCATATTGACCAGCCCACGCATGCGACCATCGTTGGGAACGTCTGAGTCCATTTTGATCGTGACGCTCTCCACGCCTCCCACGGACATCACGGCCTGCTCCGCTTCCTGCTGGATCCGTCCGCGCAAGGGGCAGGCCGGGGTGGTCAACATGATCGTGAAGGAAACCTTTCCACCATCGACTTCCAGATTGCGGATCATGTTCAGGGTAACCAGGTCCTTGTGAAGCTCAGGCTCCTGTACTTTGCCGAGCGCTGCCAGGATTTGTTCTTTTGTTGGTTTGTTTGTCATGTGTATATTCTACCAATCGAGTGCATCATTCCAAAAAAGGGGGAAAGTGAAGAGCTTCGCGGGCTATGTCTGCCCGAACTCCTCGACCTCCGTTAATTCGATACAGCCTTGGCGGCCTTGGCGGCTTCCTTGGCCCGGCGCGCCTCGTCCTCGCGGGCAGCATTCAACGGGCGGATGCTGGCGTAATACGAAGCGGGTTTGAGCAGTTTGTCCAGGTTTAGTACGTTACGTTCAAGGGAAGCAATCTCGTAATCGTGATCCATCTTGATGGCATCGAACGGGCAGTACTCGGCGCAAAACCCGCAGTTCATGCAAATGTCGGCGTCGATGTAGAACTCCGCCGGCTGCGGGACGGGTTTACCGGTTTTGGGGTCGTTGGTGCGCACGATCCAGATGCATTGCGGCGGGCAGACCTTGGAGCAGATGCCGCAGGAGGTGCAGCGCACTTCCTTTGCGCCATTTTCGCCCTCATCGTAAACGAGGAACGGTACGTAGCGGAACTCCTCAGGGGTCGGCAGCTTTTCTTCAGGATACTGGATGGTAAAGATGCCGCGGGCATCCTTCGATGAGCGGTGGGCAATACCTTCCGGCTTGAAGTAACGGCGTCCCCACCAGGTAAGATCGTCCACGTACGTGTTGATGAAGCGTTTCAGGGTAACGCCCAGACCTTTTAGAATACCTTTTCCATACATAGATAGGTTCTCCTGTGTCAGGAATCAGGTGTCATATTTTGTCGCATGTCAGATGCCTGACACTTGACACTTCGACACCTGGCACTCTTTTTACCGGTCAAGCTCGCCGAGTACGATGTCGATCGCGCCCAAAATGGCGACGAAATCTGCCACCTTGTTGCCAACGCACATCATTTCCAGCGCGGTCAGGTTGATGAACGATGGGGCGCGCACGTGATAGCGCCACGGATTGGGTTTGCCGTTCGAGATGACGTAGTAACCGAGTTCACCCTTGGGAGCCTCGATGCGGCCATAGGCTTCGCCGGCCGGGACGCGCACCTGGTAGACCGGTTTGCCGGGCAGCACCGGTCCTTCGGGAATGCCCTTGATGGCCTGGGTCAGGATGCGCAAGCTTTGGCGCATCTCCTCCACTCGCACCGCATAGCGGGCGTACATGTCGCCTTCAGGACGGGTGACCACGTCGAAATCGAAACGGTCGTAGATGCCGTATGGGTCAGCGCGGCGAATGTCGTACGGTACGCCGGAAGCACGCAGGACGGGTCCGGTGGTCGAGGTGGCGATGGCATCTTCGGCGCTCAAATGGCCGACACCCTTCAAGCGCGCCACCAACACTTCGTTCTCGCTCAACAGCCGTTCGAATTCATCGACCTTGCGCGGTAAACGGTCAAAGACCAATCCTTTGATCTTTTCGAAGGCCTCAGCAGGCACATCACGCACGACCCCGCCGAAGCGGTGATAATTGCACATCATGCGCGAGCCCGAGGCGGCTTCGAAGATATCCAGGATCAGTTCGCGTTCCTCGAACGCGTACAGAGCCGGGGTGAAATATGTCCCCAGGTCGTTCAGCATCATACCGATCCAGATCAGGTGGTTCTGGATACGGCTGAGTTCGCCCATGATCACGCGGATGTACTCGGCACGCTCGGTCACCTGGATGCCCATCAGCTTTTCGACCGCCAGGGCGTAGCCCCAGTTATTGGTCATGGAGTTGAAGTAATCCAGGCGATCCGTGTAAGGCATGTTCTGCAGGAACGTGTTGCGCTCGCCGATCTTTTCGTGGTTGCGATGCAGGTACCCCATGACTGGCTTGAGGCTGGTAATGGTTTCCCCGTCCAATACCACCACCGCGCGGAACACACCATGTGTAGAGGGGTGTTGCGGCCCCATGTTGACGATGATCTGGTCGGTTTCCAAGCCGTCCTTATCCTTGCGCGTGGCCTTCTTCAGGGAGGCGTACAAGGCCTCTTCAGGGTTGGTGGGAATCCATTTTTCGGGGTCGAACTTTTCAGGGAATTTCAAATTATCGTGATAGGGGTTTTTCGCTTCGGCGCTGACGTGTTTCCCTTCAGGCCAGCGGCTCTTGTAAGGTTTGGCCTCTTCTTCATAGAAGGCCTCCCGCCAGTCCTTGCGCATTGGGTGACCTTCGAAGCCCTCCCAGGTCAGGATGCGGCGCAAGTCGGGGTGGCCTACGAATTTGATGCCGTATAAGTCCCAGATTTCGCGCTCCTGGAAGTCTGCTCCCCGCCAGATGTTGTAAACCGAGGGCACTTCCATCGGATCGACCCGTGGAATCTGCACCTTGAAAAAGATGCCGGGCCCGCCGGTGGTTTTATAAGCCTGGTAGACCACTTCCATCTTTCCTTCGGGTAGATAATCCACACCGGTGACGGATGAAAGCAGGTCGTAACCCATTTCGTCGCGCAGGAATGTAGCCACTTCGAGCAAACTGTCCTTTTCGACGATCCAGCCGCTGTAGCCTTCGCGTCCATCCGGAACAACGGTGCCGGGAAATCTGGCGGACAGATCAAGAACGTCGGTTTGGGTTGGGGTAGCCATGATGCCCTCCTATGCCTCTTCTGCCGATGTCTGCGCGGCGATTTTCTTGATCTCGGCGGTACGGCGCAGATCGATCAGGTCCGGACCGAGCAACGGCACCGGGATTTCGACTGTGTCCGGGCCTTTGCGGTACCAGCGTACCTGCCGGATGGACTCTTTGTCGATCTTCTTCTGCAGGGTGATGCAGCCATTGATCAAAGCCTGCGGGGTGGGCGGGCAACCGGGGATGTAGACGTCCACGGGCAGGAACTTGTCGATGCCAGCCACCACGTTATAGCCTTCTTTGAAAGGTCCACCGCCAGAGGCGCAAGCGCCCATAGCGATGACATATTTGGGCTCGGGCATCTGGTTGTACAAACGCACGATCAACGGTACCATCTTTTTGGTAACCGTGCCGGAGACGATCATCAAATCGCTCTGGCGCGGGGTGGGGCGCATGACCTCCATACCAAAACGGGCCATGTCGTAACGGGAAGCCTGCGCGGCGATCATTTCGATGGCGCAACAGGCCAGCCCGAACATCATCGGCCAGACGGAGGAACGCCGTCCCCAATTGTAGATACGATCGAGCGTGGTGATCTTGACTACGTTCTGCAGTTCTTCTGGGATGTCGTATCCGGTGGAGTCGGATTCTTTATCGCTCATGTAGGTTCTCCTCGTACCATTGTTGAAATATCGCCGACAGGATCTCGTCGTTGACCAACGCCGGGTCGTCATCGAAGTCGTCCAGGGCCAGTATCCATTTCTGGATATCGCCCAGGGTGACGCGTGTCATATCGATGCCCGGGCGTTCGGCTTTGAGCGCGAGCGCGATGGCGTAGGTCGATTCCCAGGTCAGCGGTTCGGACATTTTCGACTTTAACTTTCAGCGTCAAAACGGGGGAAGTGGGGTGTTCTGGGCGGGCACCGCCCGCCCAGAAC
>DAOTXM010000401.1:0-2785 GCA_034435215.1 Anaerolineales bacterium | reverse complement strand
ACGCAAAGGTGCTCCCAGTTTAGGATGCAGCAGTGCGGCAGCATGTTCACGTTCTCCTGCCATGCCAACAATAGCCGCTTTACCGTAACTGTGCGGCGAGGCGCCTCTTAATTCACCCACAGCCCGCTTGCTTAGCAACTCACCAAGCTCCTCCCCAATCTCTATCAATTCACCGATGTCTTCCTGGTATTTTCTGGCAAACGGATTCTCGATAACCGCTGCAGCAATTACCCTAACCAATGGGATGGTAAGATCTTTTTGGCCTTCAATATACGTGGTCTCAATCACCGTAAATTCACGTCTGAGTTTCATATACTATCTCCTTACAAAAATTTCGATTTTCAGATTAGCACTTTACCAGCCTAGTTGCCTTCGGGTGGCTCTTGCCAGTGAGGGGATCCTACATTCGTGATGCTGATATGTACCATAGTCTTCCCCGGCATAGCGCCATGCCAATGCCGTTCTCCTGGACCAGTGTAAATGACATCGCCCGGAGCAACTTCCCATTCCTCTCCAGCAAGCCCTACCCGGCCTGAGCCTTCCAAAATGTACAACACCTGCTCCCCTGGATGATCGTGCCAGAAAGTTCTGGCGCCATTTTCAAAACGTACTATTGTGATATTGATGCCGCCCTCAGTTTGAGGAGACAACATGGACCGCAATTGTGCCACGCCGGTAAATGTTTTGCCTTCTCTTGTCTCACCCTCATTTGCTCGGATTACCTTCATACTTCACCTCCATTTTTATATAGTTGGTTTGGTTTCTCATGGGCTTATTCACCCACAACAATATTAGAGCCAAAAAAGATATTCCCGATGATATAAAGAACAGATTTCCACCTCCTACTTGGTCATATAGATAACCGATGAATAAAGATGCCAACATACGCGAGATGTTTAATACCGCATACATGAGGCCCATAGCAGAGGATTTGATCTCATCCGAGGCCATCTGGTCGATCGAGGCCACCACAGAAATCCAGTAAAGGCCAAAGGTCATGCAATGTAACAAGCTGATGGCGATCGCCCAGCCAGGTACGGTCATGCGGCTGTACAGGAACAAACGTAAGACCATTGCAGCATAAGCCAACATCATTAACCGCCAGGGACCAAAATTTTTTAACAGTTTATCGCCCCAGAATAGAATGGGGAGTTCTGTGATTGTTGCCAGCGCAGCGGACGCACCAACTAATCCTTCATCTCCACCCAGGTCTTTGATGTAGATACCTAAAAAGCCATATACGGCAAAATTACCAATGCCAAATAGGACCAGGCTAGCCGAAAACAACAGCCATTCCTTCCGTGCAACTAACTGGACGATCCTGTTATATACAGCAAGCTTGACATCCACCTTCTGGCTAGGCAGCCAAATGGAGGTAATGAACACACCTAGAATCGCCAGAATGAAAAACAGAAACAACCAATGAGTGCCATATTGTTTGAGCACAAGACCAATCCCAAAGGCGGTCAGGATATAGCCAACCGATCCTACTACTCTGTGGCGCCCAAACTGGGCCCGGTTCTCCCCCAGGGTACGCAGCGTGGCGCTATCAAGCATGGGCAAGACAGAGCTGTCAAAAAAGGCAAACATCAGAGTAAAAATAACCAAGAAGATAAAAGAGTTGGACAACGATAATCCACTGATGGCAACAATAATTCCACTGCTGGCCAACATTAACAACTTTCGCGCCTGCCCTATACGATCACTCCAAGTCCCCCACATTGGCGCCACAATAATGGACACAAGTGGCAAAAATGATGAAAGCAGACCTATCTTTACCCCGCTTAAACCAATATCCCGGTAATACACATTTAGATAAGTGGTGATGATGCCAAAGCCGGCAAGGTAAAAAAAGTATAAGGTGCGAAGCACAAGCACCCTGTTAGAGGTTTCTGTTAGCTGGTTTATTTGATTTGCAGTCTCATCAGGTTGTACGATGAGCATGGATGGATCCTATATGCTGTCCTAGAGAGTTCCTTGGTTGCAATCGCCTGACATCATCAGTGTTCCAAAACCTGAAGACACGGTGAAATGTCATGACAAATTTGTTATAACATTTTATAATACTAAAGTCAATTGGCAATTTATAACCAAAGCAGGAAAGGTATCTCTAATGAGGGGACGGGGTTGGTTCCAACGGGAATATAAGAGTATTAGCCCCATTGGAACGAGAAGCCGAACAACTTAGTTGGAGTGGTTTTTTCAACGGGATTTTATTGGTTGAAAACGATATTTCGAAAAATGGCGGACCCTTGAGCGCGTTTAGGAGAAAACCATATTTTCAAGATGCCAAAGGAAATGCTATATTTGCAAGACCTGCTCAGGATGACTGGAACGCACTCACTGAACAATCTGGTCGAACTCAGCCGAGACTGGCTTTCCATTCTGAAAAATCAACACATCAAGCTCAGGTTCAAAAACGCGAGGTGTACCTACATCTTGATATAAAAGCACATGTAGGTGGCGGGTTGCAGACATGACAGCTAAAGTCACAACCACATTTTCCGAGCGACCCGCAGGAACAGGTTGTCGGCCGATCATTTTACCTGGTTGTCCATTCTTGTCGGCATGGATAACTATCCATGCAGGCCGGTCCGTCAGCACTTCGCTGATCACAACCGTGCCATCCAGACTGTCTCAACTGAGTACGTATTGGTCAGAGACAGAAATCCGGGCAAATCCCGGCAAACCGAATCTAACAGCTAGCGCATCCGCCTGCCCAATCAATTGCGTACCTAATAAAGTGATCACTAGAACTAGAAATAATAAAGTGGTCTTTGTCATT
>DAOTXM010000400.1:0-2365 GCA_034435215.1 Anaerolineales bacterium | reverse complement strand
TGAACGGAGTATACAACATCGTCAAAAACGGGAGTACCGTGCCGCTCAAGTTCGAGGTCTTCGCTGGTCCCATCGAGCTGACCGACGTTGCTTCCATCAAGAGTCTCACTTATGCTCAAACCTCCTGCGATGTGACTGCTATTACAGATGAAATCGAAACAACGGCAACGGGTGGAACCAGCCTGCGCTACGCAGATGGTCAATTCATCTACAACTGGAAGATGCCAAAAACCCCCGGCAAATGCTACCGGGTAACGATGACTACCGTAGATAGTTCATCGTTGGTTGCTTACTTCAAGCTCAAATAACCTCAAACGTCTATGGAAGCAAGTGGAGGCGGTTCGGTGGTTGTCCATTAGAAGAAACGTCCCGAAGGGTCGAATATAAGCCGTGTGGTCTTTAACGACCAACCTTCGGGACGGTCGTTTCAGCAAGGTTTGGGCGGCAGTCCAACTGCCGCCCTATCGATGCATTTCATTGGAGTTTCTGCCCACTTGACAGTTTATTCAAATATACTCCGTTGGTCGAGTAGGCGGCGCTCTCCCGCCGTATCGAGACCAACAATTTGCAGAGAACTGAAGAATATCCTGAAATTGGTGGTCTCGATACGTCCCTCAAAGCGCACACTTCGATAAACTCAGTGCATCGCTCGGGACTACTCGACCACCGGAGCTTGGTTGAAATTTAAAGTGTCAGGCGGCTAGGAATTTCCCAAAAGGGTGTGTAGTAAATTTTCGGAGACTTTCTGCTCCGCAACCACAAGAGATGCCGGTTTTGACGCCAGTACAGTTTGCCTTGCCGGGTTTTCCGAAAAAATGCTACACACCCTTCCCAAAATTGGGCCTTGAAATCGACATCTAAAATCAGTACACTGGATTTATGGCAACTCTATCAAAGACTGGTCAACTTCGTGATCTCGAAGGACGCCACAAACTGCTGCTGCGTCTGGTCGAGTTGAGCGTCACACTGAATTCGACGCTCGAATTGGAAGCCCTGCTCCAACTGATCACCGCCACGGCCACCGAGCTGTTGGATTGCGAAGGAGCCTCCATCCTGTTGTACGACGAAAAGAACCCGCGCCTGTTCTTTGCAGCCGCCACCGGCTCGGACCCCGCCAGGCTGGCGGAGATCCCCGTCCCGATCGAGGGCAGCCTGGCCGGGACGATCTTCCGCACCAACCAGCCCCTGATCATGAACGATGTGCAACAGGATCCTCGTCACTACTCGCTGGTTTCCGAGCACATCAAATTCAAGGTCAAAACCCTGCTCGGCGTGCCCATGCCCATCAAGGATCGGACGGTGGGCGTACTGGAAGCGGTCAACAAGCATGACGGGCCCTTCAGCGAGAGCGATGTGTCGATTTTGTCTGTCATCGCTGCGCACGCTGCCATTGCAATCCACAATGCCCGTCTGCTGGCAGCGACGCAGCAGGCCCTGGCCAGGGTGAAGGAAACCAACCAGATCAAGAGCCGTTTCCTGGCGCTGGCTTCCCATGAACTGCGCACCCCGCTCGGCATCATCATCGGCTACGCAACCTTCCTGCAGCGGGATGCAAAGGGCGAACTCTCGGAGCATGCCAACCAGGTGGTCAACGCAGCGGAAAAAATGCGTTCGCTGCTCGATCAGATGAGCAACCTGACCCTGCTCCAAGCCGATGAAATGGAAATCCAGCAAGAGAGGCTCCCCATCCAGGAGGTCCTGAATGCTGCGCTGGACGAAATCAAATATTTCGCTGCGAAACGGGACCTGCAACTGGTCTATGCCTTTCGGGACGAGCCGATCTACGTGAATCTGGACTTCGAAAAAACGACCCTGGCGTTTGTCAACCTGCTCAACAACGCCATCCGTTTTTCCCCCGAGGAGAGTGAAATCCTGGTCGGCGCGACAGAACAGGACGGCCAGGTCATGGCCTGGGTGCAGGATCACGGGATTGGCATCCCTGCCGATCAATTGCATAAGATTTTCGAAGAGTTCTACCAGATCGAACCGCCGAATACCCGTCGCTACAGCGGGCTTGGCATCGGCCTCACGATTGCAAAGGGCTTGATCGAAGCGCAGGGAGGCAGGATCTGGGCAGAATCCGAGGGGGTAGGAAAAGGCTCGACGTTCAGGGTAGTGCTGCCAGTGGCATAAGGTAGACAGCAACCGAAACGGGCAGGTCGTCTGGCCTGTCCGTTTTTTTTGGATTTTATTTCTTTTGTTGTAACGACTAATATTACAGCGCAAGGTCGCATTGCTGATGTACATTCACTACCAGGAATTACCCCAAAAATGGTTGTACGCGGGGGCGTGCGCCCCCGCGTACAGGATTTGAGGTGATGGGAAAGAGAATTCTTATCAATGTCTTAAATCTACAGATACATAC
>DAOTXM010000399.1:0-14569 GCA_034435215.1 Anaerolineales bacterium | reverse complement strand
ATCCATGATCGTCCTCACCGGTCCAGGACCATATTTGATGTGGAGATCCCTCAGGCAGGATCACCCTAGGTCTGGTCGGTAATAGGGAGGATATTAGGAGAGGCAGAGAAGCACGGAGGTCTTCCTGGCTATTAAAATAATGGACAGTGGGATTATTCTTAACCAATTCGCTAAAGGTTCTAAGAATTTCGGGGATCATCCCTCCTTCCACGGTGCTGTTGGGAAGTGCACCGGAGAGTATGAGAATGCCACCGCTACTTACAAAGGCAAGAATATCTAAAATCAATTTGGAATGACGCAGAACGGTCACTCCAGGCAGAACCAGTATCCGATACGAGTTTGGCCCGGAATGGATCCTCCCGGGGACTTTTGGATCAAAGCTCAACTGGTTTTCATCCACGATGTCGAACCCGCAACCATTCTCCAGCAGCCATTGATTCCAGATCGCGCTATGATCCCCAAATACCCCATCAGTCCCTTCAACCCAGAATGTGGATAGGGGATACATAACGGCCAGGTTGGTCAGGGGTTGGGCATCATAGATAAAGGTTGATAGTCGCGATAATTCATTGGCGAAAACAGCGTGATGAGCAAACCACGGTTCATAATTGATCCCTGGGGCAAAATCAAATCTTGAACTCGCCAGAAGTTCATACTGGCCCGCCTTGTCGGTTAAATAGAAGCCGTGGAATATATATTGCTTTGTTCCAAAAAATGTATGACGCAGGGCTTGGGAGCGCATTTCGTCAAACGTAAGATTCCAGTGCCCGATTGCCCCTGGGACAGACGGGTCCGTTGAAAAATAATACTGTTCCAGCATGCATCCGTGGTTCCCGTTGGCCCTCGCAATGGAATCCCCGACCTTGGCATCGATTTGTGGATTGGAGTTGAAAGCATCGACTGTGGAGATGTCCTTATACCGACCGATTCCAAAATAGTCGCCTCCAAAATCGGTTCGTTGGTCGACGACATGGTAGCCACCGTAAAAACCCCAAATTCCAAGGAAGCCGAACAACTCGTGCCCTGCAAATTGAAGTCTATTCTGATGGGCCCAGTCCGATACCTGGCCTAAGAAATTTTCTCGGGTTAACCTGCCATATGTGTCAAAAAAATCTCCACGGAACTTTGGGGTAAATTGGGATTGTGGTAACAAGAACGACAGCCAAGCTATCTCAATGGGATAGTGACGCTCGTTTTCAAAAACCTCCATAAGCGAATCGTCATACATCAGCGTGTTTTGAATGTTCCCCTCGATTTGTTTCCATGTATAGAAACCAGCATGCGGATGATCCATAAACATGCAGAAGATGGTCGTCCCAAAGAAATCTCCAACAGCCTCTTTGTAAGGCTCATATCCTACCTCGATAAAACGACTCGTGGCCTGACGGTTAAGATAATTCATATGCCGCGAGGTAATACAGAGGCTGGAGACGAAGGCGGTCACTTTCAGACCAAGGTATTTGTTATCGGGAAGATTGACCTCAATATTGCATTGTTCTCCATCTGATCGTTTTATCCTACAATACATGCTCAGATCCACAAGATCCGTATCTGCCCGCAGATCGATATTTTCTGGGTATCCGATAACACGGACCAGTTGCCAATTCGTCCAAACGGGCTTTCCGCCCTCATAAGTCCATCGACTCTGATGACCGCCAAGCGTATCGCCCATTAAAGTTTTTATTTCAGATATTTCCAGGGAAAACTGACTGGAACGAATAAATGCAGAAGTCCAGAAGAGTTGGCGCTCTCGAAATTCATCATGCCCTTTGACTGTTAGCCCGCCGGCATGGCCACTATTCCAGTTGTAGTCGTCATAAATTCCCGCTTTGAGCCTCAACGCGGAGGCGCGTTCGATTGCGTATCGATAGGCAACAAGATATTGTTCACTCAGATATTGTTCGATGGGGAATGCAAGACGGGCTTGGATATAGAATGCACGGTAACCGGCCTCCAGCATCTCTAAAAGCTGACGATCGATTTCTTCCCTCGTAGGTATCCGTTGCCAAAACCAATAGCATGCTGGGCCAAACTCCGGTGTAGGATTGATAAATCTATCATAGTAACTATTCATATCCATTGCTTCCTCTTCATTTAGCTCTGATGCCCATGGTTAACGCTTCGAACTTTACAAACGATGGGTAAATTTAGGCCATTGCTCGGTCTTGAATTCAGCGCAATTCATCTGGGATTTTGATTTCGATGGTTTTATCTTCAGCAAAGCGAGTTAACCCGGAATCGGGATTGCCGTTTTCCTTTCCAGGTTTTCCCAAGATAAACAGATATTGGGCTACCTCGGATCCTAAAGCCAATGCAGCTGCATGCCAGATGCCACGATTGATCATGACAAGTTGACCGGGATAAATGATGAAAGCTTCGGTGCGAGATGCATCTGGAGAGTTCGGGTAGTCTAGATGGCTTAAAGCTACTGCCTGAATGATGGGTCGATCCAAAGCTACCAGATACTCAACCCGATCTTGATGCCGTTCCATGTAATGAAGCAATGGAACCATTGGTTGAGATTTCACAATTCCAAAACACATGTTTCTGTCCGTACCCACTGTGCCAAGGGGGTACCAACACTCCCACCCCTCGCCGGCACTGTCTGGTCTTTGTCCCTCGGAAACATGCAATACTTCTCCATAAAGGGAGAAATCGATGTTACTCAATTTCTTCAGTAGAATTTCAGTCATGATCTACTCCTTACTGATCTGTGATACTGATCATTTTATTTTTTCAAGGCTATATCAGACATGAGAAACTTTGGATGGAATGCATAGATGGATATAAGATTGTCTAGAGACAAATCGGTAACCTGTTGCATTGACAGGCTAGCAAATGGATATGTAAAAATCTGGAGAAGATGAACATACTTATTGAACCGGTTAGAGAAAAACTGTGCAGTCTCTGCCTTCAAATCGTCTTCTCTTGGGGAGAATTCTTTACGGGAACGGTCAGTGGCTTTTGAGAGGAAAAAGCATCTATAGTTTGGGGAAGCCTACTAGTACATCTTGGCATAAATAGGTCTTTTGTGGTATAGAATAGGCGACCCCAAACAGGAGAAGCCAGGAATGCCAATACCGAAAGCGCAAGAAGTGAAATTATCGGATGCCGAGCGACAAGGATTAGAAAAACTGGTCAAGCGGCATCAAGTTGGACAGCAAACTGCCTTGCGAGCCAGGATCGTTCTGGCAGCAGCGGACGGACTCAAAAACAAAGAAATTGTTGCACAGTATGCCATCACGGCAGATACGGTCAGGCTGTGGCGTAATCGTTGGGTGAAATTACAAGACATATCACTAAACGATTTGGGCATCGAAGAACGTTTACAAGATGCACCTCGCCCGGGAGCGCCAGCGCGGATTACGGCAGACCAACGCTGCCGGATTGAAGCATTGGCCTGCGAAGAACCCGAAGACTCGGAACGACCGATTACGCAATGGACAGCCCGAGAAATTGCGGATGAAGTGAAAAAGCGCAAGATCGTTGATGACATCTCTCCCCGCCATGCGGCGAGGCTTTTAAAAAGATGCTGATATCAAGCCACATTTGAACCGCTATTGGCTGACACCTGGATACGAAGCAGGCTTTGACGAGAAGGTTGCAGACATCAACGGAGCCTACAAACAAGCCGCGGAAAGAGCCAAACAAGGGCAACACACCGAAAGCTTGGATGAAATGACCGGCGTACAGGCGCTGGAGCGCAAACACCCGAACCTGCCGATCCGTCCAGGCAAAGTGGAACGGCGTGAATTTGAGTATATCCGGCATGGTACGTTGTCTTTTATCTGTAACTTCGATGTTGCAACTGGCAAACTGGTCGCATGCACCGCCAGCAGAACGCGCAACGAAAAGGATTTTGTCGAACACATCCAACGCCGGGTCGCTTCTGACCCGTTGGCAACCCAGTGGCGCTTTATCAGCGATAATCTCAACATTCATGTCTCTGAATCCTTGGTGCGCTATGTCGCCGAAGAATCAGACCTGGATATCGACCTGGGCGTGAAAGGAAAATCTGGCATTCTGAAATCCAAAGCTTCTCGCGCTGCCTTTTTGAGCGACCCGACCCACCGCATCGTTTTCCACTACACACCCAAACATGCTTCTTGGCTGAACCAGATCGAAATTTGGTTCAGCATCCTGGTTCGTAAAGTCATCAAACGAGGCAATTTCAAATCCATCGAAGACTTGAAACGCAAGGTCCTGGCTTTTATCGAGTATTACAACCGCACGATGGCAAAACCCTTCAAGTGGACTTACCAGGGCAAAGCACTCTCCATATAACATCGTAGCTATTTATGCCCAAGTGTACTAGGCAGGCAAAGGCTCAGCCATCTGTTTGGTATAGACGCCCATCAAACGCAGGATTTCATCGGATTGGGTAGCCAGCACAAGCAGAGCCTCTTCGACTGATTTTACCAACTTGACGAATTCTGCAAAGTAACGATTGTGAGTGGCTTTGGTTTTGACCTTCTTCCAAAGGTACTCAATTGGATTGTAATCTGGCGAATAAGAAGGCAGTTGGTACACAATGAGGCGCTTTTTGTGTTGCTCCAGGAATTCACGTGTAGATTTACTGGTGTGGTAACGAGCGCCATCCTGGATCAGGATAATCGTGCCTGGGATCTGCGCGAGCAGATAGCGGAGAAAGGCTTGATAGCTGTCGCTTTGGAATCGTTCTTCTGTTCCTTGATAAATCAGACGACCCGTGAAGTACTCAATGGCACCGAAGACTTTGTAGCCCTTGCGTAAGCCGGTCGTTTTGATCTGCGGCTGATGTCCTTTGGGAGCCCAGGTGTAAGACAGAGAACCCCATAGGGCAAAACTGGCCTCATCGCCAAAGAACACAGGTGCTCTCAGTTGTTTTGCCTGGCTCAAGATCCCAGGCCATTCTTCCTTCATCCAGCGTTGTCGGGCTTCTTCGTCGAGATGATCGGACACAAAACAAGCTTTTTGAAACGAGAAACCGAGGTTGTGCATCAGCTCACACACGTAAAAGCGATTGTATACCACATGAAACTTCTGATAGATCAGATCCTGGATCAACACACTCGTCCAACAACCGGTTGCATATCCGCACGCTTCGGGACCTTTTTCGATCCATCCCGACAAGCACCGTTTCTGGGTCTTCGTCAAGCGCGGCGGACGCCCGGGCGCTTTTGCGTACTTCAAACTATCCCAGCGATCGGTGAGAAACTCGTTCAACCAGTTGTAGACCGTTTGCTGAGATACATTCCACAGCGACAAAATGGTTTCCAGGGCGAGCCTGCCTCCAATCATCATCAGTACCGACAAACGGCGTACCGCGCGTACATCGCCGCGAGCATAGGCTTTCGCCAATTCCTCTTTCAACTGCTTGACAACTGCTTTGGAAAAAGTTATTCTGAACATGGGACGTCTCCTTTTGCTTCGGATTGTCAACCTTTAGCAGAGGATATGACGTCCCGCCCGTTTTTCAAAGTGCTATTTTCTAATTCTTTTTCTTAACGTCTATAGATATGTATGAAGCATTTCGCGATTCGAACTGGACAGCTGTGCCATATGAAGAGACTCCTTTTTTGGATCAACCGATGCGAATTGAAGATCCTTCTGGGATCGTCCAGTGGTACGTCAACGAAGGAGTTGTCTCCGGACTTTTTGGCGACGAGTCGGTGCGTTTTGTGAACGGTAAGTTCGATTTTGATTTCGTGTACGACGTTCTCAAAACGAAAAATGGTCTGTGGCTTCTTACCGCGGGCGGCTCCATGTTGTATGAGGATGGTCCAGAGTTCCAATTTCTGAATTTTGTACCGTCTGTCGCACAGTTGGAGAACATCACCGAGAAAGACGGGAATATTTTCGCACGCTCGGACAGTGGTGAGCTCTACACCTGGATCGATTCGCGGTGGACCTCGTGGTTTAACCGAAATGAACACGATTATCCATTTGTGCGTCGAGCGGCAGTTCTGGATAATGCGCTTAGCTGGTCGGCTATCGAGATTCCCGATATATCCACTTCCCACTTAATAGGGGCCTGGGATATCCCGTTTTGGAAATTGTATGCCGATGACGGGAAGTTTTCCTTCGATTTTGTCCAGGATGTCTTTGCTACGGAAGGTCAAGCCTGGCTGGCTACCCAGAGAGGACTCTTCTTCAGACGGGGTGATCAGGCCTTTATCCTTTTCGACATGTGTAGGTTGCCGGCAATCGATGCAGAAGCTGTGATCTATCTACAGCAGCAACTATTCACGAGGTCCGCGGATGAGATATGGGGATGGGATCCTGTAAACGGCTGGCAGAGAAGGCCAGACTTGGATGGACTCTTTACGAGGCGCCAGATTGTGTTCGCCAATGGACTTTGGTCTGCCCGCGACGTGTCGATTGATAGGGATCCGAGCTGGGTTGATATCCAAGGATTGTGTGATAATGATGTCTTTGACGCCAATGGCAAATTCACCTTTGACAACATACGTTCCGTGACCAGCAGGGATGGATACATCTGGCTGGGTACCGGCGCAGGGTTAGTGAAGGCAACACTTGCTGATGATGGCAGGCTCATCTACCAGGATCTGACCACTCGGGAAAACGGCTTAATCAGCAACGATGTGCAGAGGGTTCGCTTGGACCGGGATGGACGAGTGTGGTTGACCCTGATTGATCCAGTCAGCGGGGGGGTGGTCTACCAGAACAATAACCAGCTTGGCTCTATAGTACCCACGGATCCGTTTGCTTCCATCGCCATGGAATATCCCTTCTATTCGGCTGATGGCAATTTCGGGTTTCGCGTTCATGAAAGTGGCGCCCAGGTCTGGCTAAATGGCATTTTGCAAGTGGAGTTTCCTGAAACGCGGGAATTCTTGGGGTTCTGGGGGACTCCCGTTCGCATTAAAAACCTCATCCTGGTCATGGAGAATGAAAAGTATCTGTGGTTGCTCCTGCAGGAGACACTGGTCCGCGTTGACAAGCAAGTTCTGGAAAGGCGACTGGGGTTACAGTAAACATAAGCTCTGCAGATCAAGGCATTTTGACAACCCAGCTACGAAGCGACCGTTTGCTGGGAGCCAGGCAAGTTGCTAATACCAGCACTATGATGAACAACGGACGATCCAGCAATTGTGCATGCCAGCGACAATACCTTTTGCCCTTGTACTGGTGATTGCACACATCTCAAGTAGCTCCAAAGAAGAACGCTTGTATTCTCTTTGGAAGCAACTACCTGTCCGTTGCTAGAAACCGGACCAACTCCGTACGCTAAAGGTATCAAGCCGATCGGCTCTACGGGGAAGGATTCCGAGTGTATGAGATTATTCTATCACTTGATACAGCTGGACCAGCTTGATGGAGTGATGTTGAGTGTACGGAGAAGATCAATCATAAGGTCTGGTCGACAAACGGTAAGTCGGCAATCTACAACTACGACTTCACAACAATTTTATAGAATCATAGATTCTGAACGTTGTGCCCAATAACCTCTCATGCTGCAAAAGGAAAATTCTCCGAATTTTTCTGGGATGTACTGATTATTTTCGGCCAAGTGCCTTATTAGCAAGTTCTAAGTGTTCGAGGCTGTACAAGGTTTGCATATCATATCGAAATTCTTCTACGATTTCAGGGGCAAAATCAATGTGAAATGTGACGGTTTTTTGGACATAACGTGCTGATGGTAGGCAGTCCTGGAGCCGGGAAAACCTTACTTGCACGTGCCATGCCCGGCATCCTGCCGGAGATGTCCATCGAAGAATCCCTGGACGTAACCCGCATCTACTCGGTGGCCGACCAGCTCCCGCCCGGCACGCCTCTCATCCGGCACCGTCCGTTCCGCGCGCCGCACCACACCATCAGCCACGCCGGGCTGGTGGGCGGCGGCAACATTCCGCACCCGGGAGAAATCTCCCTGGCGCACAGGGGCGTCCTGTTTTTGGATGAGTTTCCCGAGTTCGGCAACCGCGTGTTGGAAGTCATGCGCCAGCCGATGGAAGACAAGGTGGTCACCATCAGCCGCGCCAAGGGATCGTTGACCTTTCCTGCGAATTTCATGCTGGTGGCTGCGATGAACCCCTGCCCCTGCGGCTATTATGGCGACTCCCAAAAACCATGCACCTGCAATCATGCGGTCGTGACCAAATACCAGAAACGCATCTCCGGCCCGATGCTCGACCGCATCGATATTCACATCGAAGTCCCGCGCGTGGACTATGAGAAGCTGAGCAGCGACCGGCTGGGGGAGAGCTCGGCCTCGATCCGGGAGCGGGTGCAGGCGGCGCGGGAACGGCAGCGCGTCCGTTTCGAGGGGTCGGACATCGTCTGCAATTCCGACATGCGTGTGGCGGAAGTGCGCAAGTTCTGCAAGCTGGATGAAGCGGGGGACAGCCTGGTGCGTCAGGCGATGAGCCAGTTGAACCTATCGGCGCGCGGGTATCACCGGGTGCTGAAGCTGGCGCGCACGATTGCGGATCTGGCGGGGAGTGAGCAGATCCAATCCGTGCATCTAGCCGAGGCTTTACAATATCGTCCTAAAATCCTTTCGTAAATTTTGGGGGTAGGCAGTTGTTTTTTGAAGTGTACCGGCATTCCACGTGCTGGTGTGGGGGATGCAGGCTTGAGGCCTGCTCACCCGAGCCGAAGCGTTGCATATCCTCCCGGTGTTTTTCGGGAGTACAGGCCTAATTATTCCGTGTAATTAACTGATATCGTCATGCTCATAACCCGGAGGTCGCAGGTTTAAGTCCTGCTCCCGCTAATTGTTGTTGTCAAAGTCTGCTAGGCTATCCTAAACACGCAAACTCAAGTGTCTTTTTTTTTAAAGCATCTCCACAAGTCAGACTAATGAAGGTGCTTTTGGGGGTTATAGGGTTTTCTTTTTTTCTGGTAAGATCAGATCGAAATCTGGTTCAGCGTGTTACAGCGCAAGCTCTTGACGCCTAATCACTTTCACAGCACGGACGAGTTGGCACAATCAATTATCGAACCGAGCAGGCTGACGATGTCCATTTTCGGCATCCCCATTTTGGGGCCACTGCAAGGATCATCGAGAAAACAAGGCTGGCAACCACACCAGTGATAACTGCGCTAGGAATATTCATTTGGTTCTCCTTTTGAATTTGGTTTCATACCCACCTGATAGCAAAGCGCCTGATTTCCCTTACCCACTCTCAGAAATCGACGAATTTGAAATGTTGGCACACAAAACGTCCCGAAGGTTCTTGTAGAAAAAGCCTTAATTGAGGGATAAACCTTCGGGACAGTGGCAACATCAATCATTAAATCAAAAAGCCGGCATCCGCTATCTTCTCGGATGACGACTTTTATGCAAACCGCAATTCAACTATCCGTACTATGCTGTACCGTGAAGAATGTTTGTCAGCACCTTGTATTCCTCCCGACAATCGTCACACATATCCAGGTGATGCTGCACCAGCGGCATCAATTGTGCAACATCCTCTCCCTGCTCCGCGAGTTCGGTAAATTGATCCAGTAAGGCAAACACTTCATCGCAGGTCAATTCCTCCTCGCGCGTGGCGGAAAGCATTGCCATCATCTTTTCCATCATTTCAGACGGGTTCGCTAAAGACGGTTTTTGTTTTTTGGAGCCAAACAGCCTCTGGATGAACTGTTTTATTTTCATTCTATAAGTTCCTTCCACAAATGGATAGTAATGCCTGTCGAATCTCTTACCTGCCAGCCTGCTCAAATACGGACAAGACTTCCTGCGGCGTTAAGCCTTCCTTCTCCAATCGCTTCTTCAATCGTAAACGCGCATCGTGCAACATCTTGTATAACGCATTCCGATTCGTATCCAGCCGCCGCGCGGCTTCCTCCAATGGGAAGCCTTCCATAATCGCCTTTAATGCCTGGCGCTGTTTATCGGTCAGTTCTTCACGGATGATTCGCTTGACCCGCTTCATCATTTCAGCCTGCGCCACTTGTTCTTCTGGGCTTGCCCCTTCATCTGGCAGTTCACGGTATGAAGTATCGGCATCCTCATCCATCTCCATTTCAGGCAGAGGGACTTCCCGCCAGCGCACGCGACGCAGTTCGGTCAACGCCGCGCGCACTGCGATCTTATGCGCCCAGGTGGTGAATTGACTGCGCCCTTCAAAAGAGTCCAGGTATTCCAACACGCGCATCAAGGTTTCCTGAACGACTTCCTCCGTCAGCGCTTCCGACTCGGAACTATTGGGATCCAGCCTTCCAGCAATGGCATACGGCAATCCCCGCAGGATGATGGCGCGTAAATCCTCCAGCGCCTGCGCCTGCCTGTCCCCGCCTGCGCGCAAATCGGCAACCCATTCTTCGTTGGTTCTCTTTTCCATATCTGGATTATAAACCAGCAGGTAATAGTTCACCTGCGAACACTATCCGTGAGTTGTAAATGGAGAATCCCATGATCACAACCCTGACCACCACCCAGATGATCGAAGTGGACCGCGCCATGATCGAGGATTACCACATCGAGTTGATTCAGATGATGGAAAACGCGGGGCGCGCCCTCGCGGAACTTTCGCGCCGCTGGCTGGAGGGAATGGTGAAAGGTCACAGCGTTGTCATCCTCTGTGGAAGCGGGAACAACGGCGGGGGCGGGATGACCGCCGCGCGTCGTCTGCATAACTGGGGCGTGGATGTCTTCGTCGTCCTGACCAAATCTGCGGACGAACTGCGCGGCGTCCCTGCCCATCAACTGGATATTCTCAAGCGGATGAATATTCCCATCGTCGACTCCGCCTCGCCTCTCCCCTCGACCTGTGACCTGATCCTCGACTCGATCATTGGCTACAGCCTGAGCGGACCTCCGCGCGGCGTCGCAGCGGATCTTATCCATTGGGCGAACGCGCAAACCTCCCCGATCCTCTCGCTTGACACACCCTCTGGATTAGATGTCACCAGCGGCGTCGCCTATGACCCGACCATCCGCGCCACCGCCACGTTGACACTGGCGCTGCCCAAACAGGGATTGCTGACTCCCGAAGCGAAAAAGTATGTCGGCGAGTTATATCTCGCCGACATCAGCGTCCCGCCAAAACTTTATGCGGACATGGGAATCGCTGTCCCGCCTTTATTTGCTGAGAGCGACATTATCAAAGTGCAAGTGGAAAGGTAAGAGAATTGGGTTGGTTGTTCTCTGTACGGTGAACAAGAAGGAGATCAAATGAACACACCCATACATGTTAAGGATGTCGAATTCGAAAACACCGTATTGAAATCGTCCACCCCTGTGGTGGTGGACTTCTGGGCGCCCTGGTGCGGACCCTGCAAGATGATCGCGCCCATGCTGGAGAAATTAGCCGCTGAATACGGCGATACGCTGACCATCGCCAAAGTCAACACTGATGAGAACCCGCAGTGGGCAATGCGCTATGGGGTGCAGGGAATTCCCACCCTGCTCTTCATTCGTGACGGCTTGGTCAAAGACAAGATCGTCGGCGCGGCTCCTGCTGCCGCTATTCGAGCCAAAGTGGATGGATTATTGAAAGCCCCAGCGGGAGCCTGACTTGATGACAAGCGAACAAAAGAAATACGACGTCGCCATCATCGGCTCTGGCATCGGCGGTTCGACCCTGGCGAGCGTGTTAGCCCGCCAGGGTTTGTCTGTCATCGTCTTTGAAGGCGGGCAGCATCCCCGCTTCACAATTGGCGAGTCCATGATTTTGGAAACCTCCGAAGCCATGCGCGCCCTGGCGGAGTTTTACGATGTTCCCGAACTTGCCTATTACTCTTCCGAGAACTTCTACAACTACATCGGCACCCAGCATGGGGTGAAGCGTCATTTCAGTTTCGTGCACCATACCCCAGGTCAAAGGGTGGACCCGCGCAAGACCCTGCAAGCCGTCATCCCCAAAATGCCCTACGGACATGAGATTCACATCTTCCGCCAGGATTCCGATTCGTTCCTGACCTCGGTTGCCATCTCCTACGGGGCGACGGTTCTGCAAAACACCTTCATCAAAGACATCAACGTCCAGCCCGACGGCGTGGAGATTATCACCGCCAAAGACGCAACCTACCGCGCCGAATACATCATTGACGCGGGCGGGATGAAGTCTATCCTGGCGCAAAAGTTCAACTGGCGTCACCGCGATTTGATGTCGCACTCGCGCACCATCTTCACCCACATGATTGACGTGCCAGGCTTCAACGAAGTGACCATGCCGCATCAGCAATACGGACATCCCTACCCGCTCTCGCAAGGGACGCTTCATCACCTCTTCAAGGGCGGCTGGCTGTGGATTATCCCCTTCAACAATCACCCCGCCGCTACCAACCCGTTGTGCAGCGTCGGTCTGCAACTCGACCCGCGCCTGTACCCGCAGCGTAACGACCTGACCCCCGAAGAAGAGTTCCGCCAGTTCATCGCGCAATTTCCCGACATCGAAGCCCAACTCAAAAACGCGAAGCCCGTCCGCGATTGGATGCGCATTGACCGCCTGCAATACTCCGCCCATCACATCGTCGGCGACCGCTTCGCCCTGCTCGCGCACGCCGCAGGCTTCATTGACCCGCTCTATTCCAAAGGTCTCTACGTCACGCACGCGCAAATTTTCCTCATTGCCGATTTGCTGCTCAAAGCCAAACAAACGGGCGATTACTCCGCGCAGGCGTTTGCCTCGCTCGAACCCATCACCCTGGATTACATCAACATGCACGACCGCCTCGTGGCGAGTTCGTTCAAGTCGTGGCACAACTTCAAACTCTGGAACGTCTATGAAGTCCTGTGGCTGCTGGGCGCGTATCTCGAATATCTGAGTCTGGTCACCAACCGTTACCGCGCCCGCAACCGCGACGAATACATCCAACTGATGCAGGGACACAAACTGGCAGGCGGCGGCTTTCCGCTCTTCTTCGAGATTCAGGAAAAGATTGACGCAATCATGGATTCGGTCAACCCCGAAAATGAAGCGGACGTGGACCGCGCCGTTGCCGAAATCAAACAGCAGTTCGCGCGTTTCCCGTGGATGTCTTCCGCCTTCAAAGATTTGCTCGACGGCAAGAATCACCTGCCCGATAACAAACTGCGGCTCAACCTGCTCAACCGCCGCGTGGGTTTCATGGGCAGCGGCGAGTACCGCAAACATTTCTTCGGCGAGAAATCCATGCTGGAGTTGTTGAAGAAAGCCATCGAAGACCAACTCAAGTATTCCATCCCCGCGTTGAATCGCAAGCGAAAAACGCGCGCGCGGCTGGCGTGGCAAAGAGACCCTAAAGGTCTCGGAGACCTTTAGGGTCTGCGTATGTTCGATACCTCCCTCCGCCGCTTCAAAGACCGCGTCGGCGCTCCGCTCGCCCGAAGTCTGAGTCGCGTGCATCCCATTATCATCACGGCGTTTGCGCTTGTGGCGGGTCTGCTCGCCGCGTGGTTCGCCTTTACCCAATCCTATTTTGCCGCGTTTGGATTTTGGATTCTTAACCGCATCTTCGATGGACTCGACGGCTTGATGGCGCGACTGCACAACAAGCAGTCGGACTTCGGCGGATACGTGGACATCCTGACCGATTTCATCATCTACGCCGCGCTTCCCATCGGACTTGTGGCTGGGTCGCCCTCGAATGAGCGCTACCTCGCCTTAGCCTTTATGCTCGCATCCTTTTACGTCAACACCGCCTCGTGGATGTACCTCGCCGCGATTCTCGAAAAACGCGCCGCCCATGCCCCCGACCCTTCGATACACTCAGGGCAAGCACAAACCACCATCGTCATGCCCGCAGGTCTCATCGGCGGCTTTGAAACGATTATCGCCTTTTCCCTCTTTACTTTATTCCCCGCTTATCTCACCCTGCTGTATTCCATCTTTGGCGTTTTGGTATGCGTCACCATCATCCAAAGACTCATCTGGGCAAAACGCAACCTCATCTAAAAATCTCCAATTACCAATTACCAATTACCCCATGAAACTCCACTCCCCCGCCCCCAACTTCACCCTCACCTCCGCCAGCGGCGCGCAAGTCACCCTGAGCGAAGTCCTCAAAAGCGGAAACGCCCTGCTGGTCTTCCTCCGTCATCTTGGCTGAATACCCTGCCGCGAGCATGCCGCACAGTTGTGCGCACACCAGCAGGAATTTGCAGAACTCAATACCCGCGTCTTCATCATTTCCTTTGGCACCCTGCCCGCCCTGCAACAATGGATGAACGAAGTCTGCGGCACCTTTACCGTGCTGCTCGACCGCGAACGGACGGTGTACAACGCCTATGGGCTGGAACGCTCGCGCCTGCGCTCCTGGCATCCGCGCGTGGTGTGGCTCTACGTCAAACGCTGGTTTCAGCGCGGCGAGTTCTACGACTCGCACGGCGACGACACGAGTCAACTCGGCGGCGACTTCATCGTGGACCAAAACGGCATCCTGCGTCTCGTCCACCCCAGCCACGACCCGACGGATAGACCATCGGTGGAGGAGTTGTTGAAGGCGCTCAACGCTATGCAAAGGACATAGCCGCCGCTTTCTCGAACCTTTAATCAACCTTTACTGTCGAGTCTCGTAAAGTTGTATCCACCGAACTTTAACAAAGTCTTATAAAGTCGTATCAGGGTAAGGCAAGGGGAGCGCCAGTTGGTAGGCTGTGAAACTTGGTAAGGTCAAGGAACTGCCCATCAGTGCA
>DAOTXM010000398.1:0-3265 GCA_034435215.1 Anaerolineales bacterium | reverse complement strand
GCTTCGCAGAAGGTGTCAACCTCAAGATCAAAATGCTCAATCGCCGTGGGTATGGCTACCACAATTTCAACTCATTCCGCTTACATGTTTTGGTAGCCTTTGACCCTGTTTCCCGTTAGAAACGGGAGAGCCGAAATTTGTTGAAACATTTGACCATCCCCGTCTTTACTGCCTGATCAGTTCTCGACCTTCGGCTGCTTATGTCTCTGACCAGATATCGGGCTTTCAGCGTTGCGAGGTGCAAAGGTTGAATAATCAGCAGCGTCAGGATTTAATTCGCTTCTGGCACCGGGCGGTCTATACGGAAAATCCATCTGCTGGGGAGAAGAAAGCGGACGAACTTTACCAGCGCATAGAATCTGCAACTGCCCAGGTCAGGGAATTGGCCACCACGCCGTTGATGGTGACGATTTTCTGTATGGTCAGTTACAGCCATGAACTGCCCCGCCTGCGTGCAAAGTTATATGAAGATGCCATCGCAGTTTTACTGACAGATACCGTTCATCATGAAGGCGATTTTTACAAAGGGTTGGAAGAATGGGGTGGAAGGGATTGGGAAGACCGTCGCGATCACCTGGCCCTGATCGCTTTTAAAATGCAGGAAAGAAAAGTGGTCCAAATGCCCGAATCTGACCTCGTGGAATTAATCTGGAAGGAATTCGGTACTGATCCTGAACCAGCTCGGAGAAGTGCGCGCGAGTTTTTGCGTATTGTAGCGCAACGCGGCGGCCTGCTCGAAGCGGTGGATGATGAATATGGTTTTTTCACTCATGCTACCTTCCAGGAATATCTTGCCGGGCGTTATCTTGCCGAGGAAATCGTTGATCCTCAATCACAAGCGGATTTCCTTGCTAAGCATTTTGCCGATGACCAATGGCAGGAGACCATCCGTCTGGCTGCAGGTTATCTTTCTATCGGCGGTAAGAACAAAGCGGACGTATTCGTGAACGCGTTGAAAGAATTGGGCAGAACTCCCGAAGAAAGTGCAAAAGCCCTGGCGTTGGCAGGGGAATGCCTGGTGGACATGCGCAAGCGTGAAACGAAAACCGTCGAAAATATCAGCCTGCAAATCAAAGAGGCCATGATTGCCGACCCACCCCAGGCGCCGGTTCACTTGCGCCTGCGGCTGGGCCTGGCGCTGGGCGAATTGGGCGATTCGCGCTTGAATCCCTTGGAGCCAGCCCTTTGCCCCATACCTGCCGGACCTTTTCGCATGGGCACCAGCGAAGCAGACCAAAAGATTCTCAAGGGACAAAATGCACGTTTTTATGAATGGGAAAGCCCTGCCCATGAGGTTTTTGTTTCTGAATTCTCCATCGGTAAATACCCGGTCACCAATCTGGAATTCGGCGCGTTCTACGATGCCAAAGGATATGAAAACCCCGATTTCTGGAGCCAGGATGGCTGGAACTGGCGCACCGGGAAATGGGATACGGATTTATCCTGGCTTCCTGAAGATAAAGATTTACAAAAGCAATATCGTGAGTGGTTGGAGGGGCGTCCTGTCGAACGCCGCGATCAACCTTTCTTTTGGGAAGACCCGCAGTGGAACGGGCGAAACTTTCCTGTAGTGGGTGTAAGCTGGTTCGAAGCCGAAGCTTATGCTAACTGGTTGCAGGTCGTTACCGGGAAACCCTATCGTCTGCCAACCGAAGCTGAATGGGAAAAAGCGGCGCGCTTCTCTCCTCTCCCTCAGGGAGAGGGCCAGGGTGAGGGCAGGTTATGGCCCTGGGGCAACACCTGGGATGGCGCACGCTGCAACAATTCAGATGAGGAGACCAAAGAAAAACTGGGGAGAACTTCGCCAGTTGGTATGTATCCGGATGGTGCAAGTCCTTATGGTGTCCAGGATATGGTCGGTAATGTCTGGGAATGGTGCTATGATTGGTATGCCGGTGATACTTATCAAAACCGCGCCGGGCAGGAGGTGAGAGACCCTGTCGGCCCTGAAAGCGGCGTTGCGCGGGTGGTGCGCGGCGGCTCGTGGCTCAACGTTCGTAACGGCGCCCGCTGTGCGTATCGCGACGGGGACGAACCGGATTTCTTCAACCTCAATCTGGGGTTTCGGTTGGTGCTCTCCCCCGGTTAAGGGTTTGGTTCCTGGTTTCTGGATGCTGAATCCTGTGGTTTTCCCCTCCCGCCGCAGGCGGGCGAAATTTTTTGGAAAAATGGATACCCTTTACGACCAATTCTGTTCCTTCGAAAATCTCTACCTGGCCTACCGGGCGGCGCGCCGGGGCAAGCGCGGGCGTCCCCCGGCGGCGGGCTTCGAACGCAACCAGGAGGAGGAACTCCTGCGCCTGCGCGCAGAATTACAGGCTGGTACATGGCAGCCCGGGAAGTATCACAACTTCTACATCCATGAGCCCAAGCGCCGCCTGATCTCGGCCGCGCCCTTCCGCGACCGGGTGGTGCACCATGCCCTGTGTAACCTGCTCGAGCCGGATTGGGAGCGCAGGTTCATCTACGATACCTATGCCAACCGGGTAGGCAAGGGCACGCACAGGGCCATTTTGCGGGCGAACGGCTTTGCAAAACAGTTTAAGTATGTTTTGCAGTGCGATATCGAGCAGTTCTTTCCGTCCATCGATCATGCCATCCTGCGCGCGATCCTGGCGGCGCATCTCACGGATGAGCGTTTGTTGCGTGTAGTGGATCGCATCCTCCAGTCTGGGGCAGGCGTGCAGGCCGGGCAATACCAGATGCGCTGGTTCCCCGGCGATGATCTTTTTGCAGTCACTCGTCCGCGCGGCTTGCCGATTGGAAACCTTACTTCGCAGTTCTGGGCCAATGTCTACCTGTGCTCGTTCGACCATTTCGTCAAACGCGAACTGCGCTGCAAGGGATACGTCCGTTATGTGGATGATTTCCTGCTGTTTGCCAATGACAAAGCCAGCCTGCAGGCCTGGCAAGAACGCATCCTTGCTCGTGCAGCAACCTTGCGCCTGACTTTACACGAACTGCAAATCTACCCGCTGACCAACGGCATCCCGTTTCTTGGCTTCATTATCTTTCCGGACCATCGCCGCTTGAAACGGCGACGTGGGCTGGCTTTCCAGCGGCGCTTTCGTTCCCTCTACAAAAACTGGCTGGCTGGAAAGATCGAGCGCAATCAACTGGATGCCTCCGCGCGTTCCTGGGCCGCACATGCCGCCTGGGGCGATACGTATGGACTGCGGCGCGCGGTCCTGGGACAATTCATTCTCAGTAGATCACGAAATAGCTTGGAGAAACCCGAAAATAGGGGTGCGCAGCGGGCGTAGCC
>DAOTXM010000397.1:0-2578 GCA_034435215.1 Anaerolineales bacterium | reverse complement strand
GCTTCGCAGAAGGTGTCAACCTCAAGATCAAAATGCTCAATCGCCGTGGGTATGGCTACCACAATTTCAACTCATTCCGCTTACATGTTTTGGTAGCCTTTGACCCTGTTTCCCGTTAGAAACGGGAGAGCCGGAAAAGACAAAAAGAATGGTTCCTGAAGAACAACCTGGTCATTGGAAAGAGCCTCAAAATATCCTGGTCATCCTGGCGCATCCGGATGACCCGGAATTTTTTTGTGGTGGGACGCTGGCGCGTTGGGCGCGTGACGGGCATCACATCCAGTACTACCTGTTGACCTGCGGTGATAAGGGCCGCAACGAACACAACAAGGACCTTCCCGGGGACGAACTATGCAATCTGCGCCACCGGGAAGAATGCGCAGCCGCAAAGGTCCTGGGAGTGGAAGCGGTTCACTTCCTGGACCGGGAGGACGGTACACTGATTCCGGATATCGATCTGCGTCGGGAGGTGGTGCGCATCATCCGCCAGCTGAAGCCCGATATCCTGGTCACCTGCGATCCCCAAAACCTGTTTGCGACCTATGGCATCAACCATCCCGATCACCGTGCTGCCGGTCAGGTCGTCCTCGATGCAGTCTTCCCGGCGGCGGGGAACGAGTTGTTCTTTCCGGAACTCCTCAGGGAAGGATATTCCCCCCACATGCCCAGGGAAGTGTGGGTTTCGTTGACCAACCAACCGAACGTGACCATCGACATCACCGCTACATGGCAGGTCAAACTCGAGGCGCTGAAAGAGCACAAGAGTCAGATCGGCGACCCCGTCAAATTCGAAGCGCGCATGCGCAAACGTCATACCGAGGATAGCACGGAAGACAATCCGCGTTTCGAAGAGAAATTCAGGCGAATTGTTTACAAGTAGCCATCGCTTAGGGTTTCGATGCATAGACTACGAACTTGGTTCATGTGTAGAAGGCTCTGCCCCGTCATAAACGGTAGACCCGATTTATGCATTGATGAGACAGTCACTTCGGAAATGACTGTCACATTGCACATCCTTTCCGGATGAGCCAAAAACTTATCTTCCCCAGGATTGTTTACGCGCTCTGGACAATGGCGTAAACCTGCCCAGCCGGGCACAAGGAGTAGATCCGTGTCAGATTTTCTCAAGGAAGCACAGTCCCTTTTCGAATATACGCAAGCCCTGCGACGCGACTTCCACATGCACCCCGAACTCGGCTTTCACGAGGTGCGCACGGCGGGCATCGTTGCCAGAGAACTCAAAGCGTTGGATATGGAAGTGACGACCGGCGTCGCCAAGACTGGCGTAGTTGGATTGCTGGAAGGCGCCCGACCTGGCCCGGTGGTGCTCGTACGCTTCGATATGGACGCCCTGCCTGTCACCGAGGAAACGGGCGCGCCCTACGCCTCGACCGTTCCCGGCAACATGCACGCCTGCGGACATGACGGTCACACCGCCATCGGGTTGACCGTGGCAAAAATGCTGCACGCCCATCGCAGGGAGCTGGCAGGGACGGTCAAATTCGTGTTCCAACCCGCCGAGGAAGGTACCTGCGGTGAGGCGATCGGCGGTAACGAGATGATGATCCGCGAGAGCCTGCTGGAGAACCCCAGGCCCGACCTGGCGTTGTCCCTGCACCTGTGGAACGAGAAACCGTTCGGCTGGGTGCACGCAGCAGCAGGGCCGGTCATGGCAGGCGTGGAGCACTTCAAAATAACGGTGACAGGCAAAGGCGGGCACGCAGCGATGCCGCATTCCACCATCGATCCGGTCGTTGCTGCGGCGCAAATCATCACTGCGCTGCAGAGCATCACCTCGCGCAATGTCCCGCCGTTGAAAGCTGCCGTGGTCAGCGTGACCATGGTGCATGGCGGCACGATATTCAACGTCATCCCGCCCCAAGTGGACCTGGAAGGCACCATCCGCTCCTTCGAACCGGTGGTCCGCGAGCAGGTGGTGACGCGCTTCGAGCAGATCGTAACCAGGGTGGCCGAGGCCATGGGCTGCCGGGTGAACGTGGAGGTCAAGCGCATCACGCCCCCCATGATCAACGACGAGCAGATCGCCCGCCGCGTCGCTGCGCGCGTGGCGGACCTTTTGCCGGAGGCAGACCTGAACACGGAGAACTATCTGACGATGGGCGGCGAAGACATGGCCTTCACCCTCGAAAAGGTGCCCGGCTGCTATTTCTTCGTAGGCTCAGCAAACAGCGAAAAGGGATTGGATTACGGCCACCACCACCCCAAATTCGATTTCGACGAAGCCGCCCTGCCCCGCGCCGCGGCGTTGATGGCAGATTTGGTGGCGGACTTTTTAAAGTAAACGCTTTTTGAGCGGGTAGAACACCTCCAAACTTCTAATCGAAATTACCGTATCATAGGCGTCCCCAAGGTTCAACCATTCGGCGATAGTGTTTATGCCACCATCTCGTGGAACCGGCCTGCGAACAGGCGGGCCAGCGGTGTTTCTTGGCGATTTCAGAAAATTTATTGGCGTTCCTGGCGTCTTGGCAGTTAATACCAAATAGTGTCAGTACTTCACGAAAGTAGAAAGGGTACCTGAAAACAGGAGCACGGGGCGGGCGCGCGCCCGCGGCGG
>DAOTXM010000396.1:0-9697 GCA_034435215.1 Anaerolineales bacterium | reverse complement strand
GCTTCGCAGAAGGTGTCAACCTCAAGATCAAAATGCTCAATCGCCGTGGGTATGGCTACCACAATTTCAACTCATTCCGCTTACATGTTTTGGTAGCCTTTGACCCTGTTTCCCGTTAGAAACGGGAGAGCCTCTTTAATTAACCCTTTGCCTCGAACATGTAAACCATAAGGATGACCATTTGCTGGCTCCTCATCAAAACCTCAACTTCATTCGAGAATGCATCGACTCGGTTCTGCACAAGCCTCAACTGCTTCTGGTAAACAAAACCTACAAACTGGATTAATATCCACCCAGTATCATGACTCGTTCGATAGACCCATCTCCCCCTGATATTCCCGCTTCTTTCCAGGCCCTCGGCCTGCCTCCGCTCATTGTGCAGACTCTCGTCCGGCGCGGGATTACCACGCCCGAAGCCGCGCACGCCTTCCTCGACCCCGACTTTTACCCCCTGGCTTCCCCCTATGAACTCCCCGGCATGGAAGCGGCGGTCAAGCGCATCCTTTTGGCTATCCGCAACAAGGAATGTGCCTCTTTCATTCGCGGATACAAATTCATCTACGCGCTTGATTTGCTGAGGCACGTTACGGCCAGACTCGAACCGCTATAATTCACTGCGATGTCGGGAAGGTTCAAAGATAAAGAGGTCCGAATTTCTAATTTTACATTGTCATGTTACTTACTTTGCCCGTTCATATAGTTGGCACAAAACGTTCGCGCTTCACCCCGCGCACCTCCTTCCGGTAGTGAGCCCTTTGATAGAATGATTGGCATTCACCAGGCGGGTCGATAGAGACGACGTCATTGCCCTTAATAACAAGTGTATAGGAAACGCCTCCAATGGTTGCCGCTACTGTGCGTTCGGAGATAGGGAAAACCACAGTAACCAGATTTCCACTTTCTACCGGCCCTACCTGCGCATAGCGTCCACGAAAAACGGGCTTCCTGGGGGTATCGTTCACAAAGCATGAGACTCCTTCGGGATCTACCCATTCCGGGATGCGCACTTCTACATTGCAGGCTGTCTTCATCGTCACATCCACCCGGCCTTCATAGGGGATATAGCTGTTCACGTCCCCCCAGGGGGAGGCGCGGTTAAGGAGCAGATGAATGCTTAACGTTCCATTGTTAAACCCAAGCATATTTTCCCAAACGTAGTAGATGGCGCGAGCGCCGTTGCCCGAGCAACAGGCAGAGATAAAATTTTCCTCTTTGTTGGCGCAGTAATCATTTGCCGAAGCCCAACCAGCAAAACTGCCAACTACGCGCTCTGCGATGTCAGTCCCATCTTCTCCTGCTTCTACCGGCGTGGTCGGATAGTTCGCTGCAATTCGATCGATCCAGTCCCCACTCTTCATCTGCATTTCAGTGAATTGGTTGCGCACATACCGGTCCACATCGTCCCAGTAATCGCCCTGGTCCAGTTTGCTGAGATTGACCGCCATCATGATCATGTCCACTGTAGCGCAGGTCTCACAGTCGATGTACGGGCGAGGGTCGGGCCAATTCTCGATATATTCGGGGAAGAAGCCCACCAAGGGCCAACCGACCGAACGACCGTATTCATATCCCTTCTGCGCAAAGGCCGCGAATTCCAGATCGCGGGTTGCCAGGGCGTATTCGGAAAGGGCGGCCATTGCATTGCCGTTATGATGGAAGTGCAGCGCAGGTCCCATATCCGATTCGTGGCGGGCCAGGAAATTGCCGTTGGCATCGAATATTTGCGCGTGGTCTTTCAGGTAGCGCGCAAGTTCGTCTGCCAGCCTTCTAGCAGAGGAGGAACCTGTGAGCGCATATACCCTGGTCACGCCCTGGAGAGTCCAACCTTCGAAGGTGGCTTCCCAGCCGGTTCTCATCGCTCCTGAATCGTTCAAATAGTAACAAAAATCCTTTTCATGGGTCAATGTCTTGGAAAGGCGGACGACGGCCTCTTCTGCGATTTCTTGCCAGCAAACACTCTTTTCCTGCCGGCTGTTGTTGGCAGCCCAGCAAAGCAATCGCGCGTCTGTAAAAGAAAAGCCAAGGGCATCTCTCTGGAACATTTCCAGGAAGATCTGTCTCCAGCGTCCGTCCACCTGGGTGTTGAAAGAACTTCCGGTAAGATAACGCATCAGCGCCAGGGCTTCCCAGAATTTGGCGTAGAAACCCAACGGCCGGTACATGGCAGGCGGATTCCTGGTCGGGTTCCCGTAGAAGTAGACTTCGTAGTCATGATCGGGGTTGGTGCAGCGGGTAAGCGCGTTGATCGCCAGTTTGGCGTTTTCCTGGAGATCGAGCGTATCAGGGACCAAAGCCTCGTAACGCTGGCCTTCCACAATCACGACTTGAGCCAGGGAACTCCGCTCGACACAACCAGGAGTGGGGGTTGCCGCAGGTGCTTGCGTAGCGGCAGGCATTGGGGTCGCAGAAGCGGCGGGCGTCTTTGTTTGTGTCAACTCGAGGCCACAAGCAGACAGGATAAACCCTAAGGATAGCGCTTCACTCAGCTTGAGAAAGTCCCGGCGCGACATAGACCTGGGGGCAGGGTTCGGTTCCAACATATTTTCCTTCCTCCTCATACTTCATATGGCATGCCACCCGATAGTGTCCATACAGCCTATCCACCACTGCGTGGCGCGTCGAATGGACTATGGGCGGCTTTAGAATTTAAGATCCTTCTGCCGGGAGACAATTCTGGCCAGCAATTCGGAATGTGCCTCTGTCAATTGGACCTGGCTGCCTGTCAGCGCTTCGAGATCGTGCCTCAAAATATCCAGGAATCGCGCCAGAGACTCCTGGGCAGACTTGAGATCATAGCGCGGCAAGGTGCTGCCTAACCGAACTTGCAGCCTCTCCTCCGCTTCTTTTTGGAAGAATTGATAATCCCGTTCACCCTGATGACTGCGGGTAAACAGCTTCATGATGCTTTTGCGCGTGTAATGCAGAAGCTCGATCGCCGACCACAGGTAACCGCGCTGCAGGGCGCTGTCCACCTCGAGGGCATAACGGACACACCGGTCCAGTTCCCTGTCGAGCGGTTCATCATCCGTCTTGCGGTTGGTCAGGCCCGCGCTTTCGATGGTAGAGCGGTCAATTCGTCCGGACAGAAGCAGCATACTGTCGACAATGGCGGGGCTTGTACTTGAGAGAGGGTGGTAACGAATGGACAACTCCATCAATGATTCAAATACGACATCCGCCTCGTCGTCATAAGGAATTAACAAAGCGATGTGTTCATCGATTGCAGACAGGGAGGCACCCAGACGCATGAGTTCTGTCTCGATATCGATTTCAACAGTGTCCGCCACCACCACATCGAGGTCGAGATCGGAGTAGCCATCCCAATTCCCCCGGCCAAGGGAACCGAAAACGATCACGGCTAAGATGCGCGGATCGTTTTCATAATAGGATATGATGGACCGGAGTATCCTTTGGTGCTGCCGTGTTCCAGGGAGATCCTTTCGTTCCATTATGTTTTCCCTTCCACCATCTTGACCTCTTCCTTCGCCAAACTATCTATCATTCCCAGAAGGGACAACGTATACACAAAAGCATCGATCATCGCCATGACATTGTAAACAGATGGCAGTGTGGTCAATTTCTTTGAATCATCCAACTCGTTAAATTGCCTTCCTTTTTTAGGCGTCAGTATTCGAACAGGTATCATTTTTTCCTTCCTTCGGAAGCTAAGACCTTACGGCAATTTTTGTGCTGCTGGAAAAATGTAGTGTTCGATTAGTTGGAATATATCATCATGGTCATCCATTCCGGCTGTCGTGACGACGACTAAATCAGACCCGGGGATCACAAAGATCGTCTGTCCATAACGTCCCAAGGCGGTATACGCCTCCAGGGAAGGATAGGTCCACCATTGATACCCATAGCCTAAATCGCCATCGGTTTCTGTGTGTCTCTGTGTGGCACTCTCCACCCATTTGGTGGAGACAATTTGCTGTCCCTCCCACTTTCCATCCCGGAGATACAGGTAACCCAGTTTTGCCATGTCGCGTGGCGTGAGCTGCAATCCCCAACCGCCGATGGGTATCCCGGCAGCATCGGTATCCCAGTTGACATTTGAAATGCCGAGCGTCTTGAACAAAACTTGTTCGGCAAAATCGCGCGTATTCATGCCCGTCGTTTGCTGAAGGAGGGCAGACAATAAATGTGAGCACCCAGAACAATAGTTGAAGAGGTGCCCGGGCGGTCGAGCCATCGGCTTATCAAGCACGAACTTGACCCAGTCCTGGCTTTGATACATTGCTCCAAAGGTGGAGTCCACATCCTGCCAATCCAGGCCAGATCTCATGGTCAACACATCCTCCAGCGTTATGTCTTCTTTGGTCCTATCGAGATTGGCAAACGTACGGTCCGGGAAGAAATCTACTATTCGATGGTCAATCCCCTCAATGTAGCCTTTATCAACCGCGATACCGATGAGCGTGGAAATGAAGCTCTTCGTGCAGGAATATAGCTCGTGTTTCGTGTCTTGTCGATAAGGCTCGAAATAGGTTTCGCTGACCAGATAGCCGTTCCGAATGATCAAGAGGCTATGTAAGTTTAGCTGCTGTTCTTGGATGGCGGCAAGCATCTGTGCCAGCTTCTGCGAGTCCATGCCTTGTTCTTCAGGGGTCGAGGTGCGCCAGGCTTCTGTTGGCCAGTAGGTGCCAGATTCCAAGGTTGGCGCCGGAACATTGGGCGGTACGACTGTGGCCGGGGAACTGGAGCAACCGACCAGAATTACACCGAGTATACAAATCAGTGTGAAGCATTGAATTGAGCGATGGATAAGAGTGGTATTTATGTGCATGTTCACCATCCTGCGCCTGGATTGCGCTCCAACACGCGGATGTAGTCCAAGTGCTCTTCGAGACCAAATGGCTTTTTTTATTTCTTGCGCTCTGTTCTTTTTCTCTTAAGTTTTAGGTCTTGCAGCCATCGCCATGACATTGTAAACCGACGGGAGCGTGGGATTTCACCAGACATCGGACGCATCCAACAAATGCCGGTTTCCCAGGCGTATGTTAACCAGCCAGGATGAGTTGCTTCCCGGCCAGGACTTCCTTTTCTTCATGGGCGCAAAACAATTGTAACACCTGCGCGGAACCTTCGATCGGTACGCAGGACATGACATACTGCATGCAGACTGCAAGAATTAAATCGCATATAATCAAGATCGTACAAACAATAGGTATGTGAACGTGATCCTTCCTAAGGTGGTGTATGCAACTCTACGAGGCTCTGGCTGCGAAAGTCGCTGACTGGCGCAAGCAAAACTATCCCCACAACGAGTACTCTGCCATCGGGGAAATCCTGGAATGGGCGCATAACCCTGATGTGCCAGTCTTTCGCCTGCGTGCGCCACAATTGCGAGCGCTGGAAACGTACTGGTATTTGCGCCTGGTAGAAAAAACACCCCACGTCTTTGATCTTTATACCCGCCTTTTCGAAAAAACAACTGAGCGCCTGGATGCGTTGGGAATGACTCATCCCGATATGCGAGAACTGGCGCTGGATTACGGCTTCGACGGCCTGGTCGAGAAAGTCAGGGAGGATGATGAATTCGTCAGACAATACAAGCTGGGAGCGCTGCGCGAAACCTTGACGCTGGCTTATCCCAGCTACATCCTGGCGTTAGCGATGGGCGCAGGCAAGACGGTGCTGATTGGGGCGATCTTCGCGACCGAATTCGCGATGGCGCAGGAATATCCCGATAACGATTTTGTGGAAAATGCGCTGGTCTTCGCGCCGGGAAAGACCATCATCGAGAGCCTGCGGGAACTGGCCGAGATGCAATATGAGGCCGTATTGCCGCCGCGCATGTACAAGTCCTTTGCAGCCACGCTCAAGCTGACCTTCACCCGCGACGGTGACCCGGATATCCCGGTGACGCGCGGCAGTTCGTGGAACGTGATCGTCACCAACACCGAGAAGATCCGCATCCAGAAAGAGACCATCCGCAAGAGCGACATCCCCACCTTGTTCGGCACGGAGAAGGAAGACGAAGCCAAAGCAGAAGTCGCCAACCTGCGCTTGCAGGCCATCGCCAGCCTGCCCAAACTGGCCATTTTCAGCGATGAAGCCCACCACACCTACGGCCAGGCGATGGACAAGGATCTGAAGAAGGTCCGCAAGACGGTCGATTACCTGAGCAACCCCCATCCCGAAGGCTCGCAGGAACACGCCGTGCATGAATCGCAGCTGGTCTGCGTGGTCAATACCACCGGCACACCCTTCTACCAGCGCCAGCCCTTGCGGGACGTGGTCATCAAGAATTTACAGGATGGATAGGATATCCAGGATGGTTTCAATGTGTTTATCCTGCTCATCTTGTATATCCTGTTTGGTTTCGGCTTGTCCGAGTTAGGGATAAATGGGGTTCTACTGCATTCTACGGGCAAACAGCCCCTCCAGCCAGAATACGATCAGCGCAATCCAGATCATCGAGAAACCAATCAACTTCGAGGTAGTGAACGGTTCTTTGTAAAGCAGGACCCCAAGTAAAAACTGCAAAGTGGGGGCAATGTACTGCATGATGCCGACCATCGTCAGCGGGATGCGCCTGGCGGCGGAGGCGAACATCAAGAGCGGGATGGTTGTCACTACTCCTGCGCCAATCATCAACAGGTCGGAAACGACGCCCGTGTGACCAAACGCCCCCTGCCCGGCGGCCTGGACATAGAGCAGGTATCCCAGCGCGGGCAGGAAGACCAGCCCGGTCTCCAGCGTCAGGCCGTAGAGCGAGCCAAGCGGCGAGGTTTTCTTGACCAGACCGTAGAAACCAAAGGAAAAAGCCAGCGAAAGCGCAATCCAGGGCAGGGAGCCGTACGTCCAGGTGAGATAGATCACGCCCAGGGTAGCCAGCCCGACTGGGATCCATTGCAAGGGGCGCAGGCGTTCCTTCAGGAAGATCAAACCCAGCAGCACGCTCAACAGCGGGTTGATGAAATACCCCAGGCTGGTCTCCACCACATAACCGGCATTGACCCCCCAGACGTAGATCAGCCAGTTGACGCTGAGCAACAGGCCGGCGATCGAATAGACGCCGAGCATGCGCCGGGTCAGGGCCGAACGGAATTTCGTCCATTGCTTCGTTGCAACGATCACGATCATCAATAGAAGAAACGACCAACCGATGCGATGTCCGATCAATTGCAAAGCCGGTACGTGGTGTAGCCACTTCCAATAGATTGGGAACAGTCCCCAGAGCACATAGGCGCCCAACGCATACCAAAGCCCTGTATTCATTCAGTTACTCCTTTGCCATGGGTTCTCCAGGGATGGTCGTGCAGCGATTTGCGATGGGCAAGTATACACCTGAAAGGTGATGCGCCACTCTATAGGTTTTGTCATTGCGAGGCGATTTTCCCCGGCACCGCCCGCCGGGAAAGGTGTGCCGAAGCAATCTCCTAAACGGGAAAAATCCACGTTTGTTTCGTGATGTGCTGACAATGATAAAATAGGTTATCTTACAGCAAATCGTTTGGCGATGTCACAATATCGCAATATTCGAGAGAAGACCTGCCATCTGACAATTTTTTTAGATGGGTATTCCGTTGGTCGAGTAGGCGGTGCTGTTCCGCCATATCGAGACCAACAATGCACAGAAAAAGCCAGAAAATGTGGTCTCGATACGCCCTTCCGGGCTACTCGACCACCGCTTGAACTCAAAGGTGCCAGGTAATTAGGAGAGAAGAACAGAGCTTTGGGAATTTTCTGAGTGTGCCATTGTCAGGATAGGAATTGAATATGAAACTTTTTGTCCCCGGACGTATCTGCCTGGTCGGCGAACACTCTGACTGGGCCGGCGGTTACCGCCGCATCAACGCGCAAATCGAAAAGGGCTATACCCTGATCACTGGAACCGACCAGGGTATCTATGCCGAAGTCTCCCCGCATCCCACCTCGCTGGTCCTGACGTCCACAGACCAGGACGGCCAGCGCCAGGGGCCGGTGGAAATCCCCATGGAGCCAAAGACGTTGCTGGCAGAGGCGCAAAAAGGCGGATATTGGAGCTACATCGCGGGCGTCGCGTACCAGGTGCTGATCAATTATCACGTCCGTGGACTGGTCATCGACAACTACAAGACCGATCTGCCGATCAAGAAGGGGCTTTCCTCCAGCGCGGCTATCTGCGTGCTCACTGCGCGCGCCTTCAACCGCGTCTACGATTTGAAGATGACGATCCGGGGGGAGATGGAACTGGCCTACCAGGGCGAAATCACCACCCCCTCGCGCTGCGGGCGCATGGACCAGGGCTGTGCCTTCGGCAACCGCCCGGTGCTCATGACCTTCGATGCCGACCGTTTGGAAACGCAGGAGCTACAGGTCCACGAACCGATGTACTTCGTGATCGTGGATCTGCAGGCCAAGAAAGACACGATGGAAATCCTGAACCGGCTCAACCGTTGCTATCCGTTTGCGGAGAACGAAGTCGAGCGCGGCGTACAGGAACTGCTTGGTCCCATCAATAAACGCATCGTTTCCCAGGCTGTGGATGCACTGAACGAATCGAACGCGCAGGCGCTGGGTGCCCTGCTGACGGAGGCGCAGGCATTTTTCGACCGCTACGCCACACCCGCCTGCCCGGAAGAGCTGACATCGCCTGTGCTGCATCGCATTCTCGGTTACAAACCGCTCGAACCCCATATCTGGGGTGGGAAAGGCGTGGGATCGCAAGGTGACGGCACGGCGCAATTCATCTGCCGAAGCCAGGCGGACCAGGAGGCGGTCATCCAGATCCTGGCGCGCGACCTGCAAATGCCCGGCCTCAAAATGACCATCACGCCGCAACAAAAGGTCCGCAAAGCCGTCATCCCGGCGGCCGGTTTCGGAACGCGCCTCTTCCCGGCGACCAAAGCCACGAAGAAGGAATTATTCCCCATCGTGGACCAGGATGGTATTGCCAAACCAGCCATCCTGTACATCGTCGAAGAAGCCCTCGAAGCGGGGATCGAGGAAGTCATCATCGTCGTGCAGAAAAATGACCTGCAGGCTTTTCAAACTTTCTTCGGCGAGCAAATTTCGATCGAGAACTACAACAAACTCCCGCCTGCTTTCCAGGAATACTCGCACCGATTGTTGGAAATTGGGCGCAGGGTGAAATTTGCCATCCAGGAAAATCAAGAGGGGTTCGGTCATGCGGTCTATTCCGCCCGCGAAGCGGTTGGAGACGAACCTTTCTTATTGATGTTAGGCGACCACATCTACCGTTCAAATAACGAGAAGCAGTGCGCCGGTCAACTCCTGGAAGCTTATCAACAGCATGGCCAAAGTATTGTCGGAATGCGCTGCACGCCGGAAGAAATCATCGGCAATTTCGGCACGATCACGGGCGTCTGGCTGGACGAAGGCCGCCTGCTGAGCGTCACCGAATTTGCCGAGAAACCCACCCTGGATTACGCCCGCATGAACTTGCGGGTCCCCGGCTTGCAGACAAACGAATACCTGACCGTCTTCGGGCAATATGTCATCAAGCCAAAATTGTTCGAATATCTCCAGGAGCACATCGAAAACAACGTCCGTGAACGCGGTGAATTTCAATTGACCTCCGCGCTCGATCGCCTGCGGCAGGAAGATGGCTTCCTGGGATTGGTCATGGACGGCCAGCGCTTCGACATCGGCCTTCCGGATTATTACCTGGAAACCTTACAGGAGTTTCGAAAAAAAGCGTCTCAATAAAAAGGGGTGTGGGGGGGGGGGGGGGGGGGGGGGGGGGGGG
>DAOTXM010000395.1:0-9670 GCA_034435215.1 Anaerolineales bacterium | reverse complement strand
CCACAATGCTGTTCAACGACGTGTCTGCACCGATACTCAGTTCGGAGCCGGGCAGGTTGTTGTTGATCGAGGCGGGCAGGCAAATGGTCGGGAGATCAAACGCCGGGTAATTTTGACGGTTGGCCAGCAGGAGATGGGCAGCTTCATAAGCGGTCCAGCCGCCGATAATCAACAGAGCGTCCATGTGTTGGTCCTCGATGACACGGGCGATGGCGTACAGGTCGCTTCCTTTCGGGACCCGGCGGTTGGTCCCAAGGACGGAACCACCTTGCGAAGCCCAACCGCTGGCGCTCATCCAGTTCATCTCCTCCACTTCGCCCTCCGCCAAGCCCTCAAAGCCATTTCTTACACCCAGCATAATGTGACCCTGGTCCAGGCCCAACCGGATGGCAGCCCGGGCGGCGGTATTCATGCCTGGCGCAGGGGCACCCGCATGCAGGACTGCAATGCGGAAACGGTTCTGCCCCGGCTCGACAGGATGCGGCAAGGCGCGCACCACCGTCTTCAACGTGCGGAAAGCATCCTTGAAGGATGAGCTACGCAGGTCCATGGCACGTTCGTAATCCTTGGCGGCGATGGCCTCAGCTACCGCCTGGGTCTTCTGGATGCACTCCATCAGAGGAATGCGAGTCATACGGTTATTTTTGATGCCGATGATGACTGGTTCATCTTCGGGCTTCGCGCTTAGCATCGTTTGGACGGCTTCATGTCCCATGAAGGTACCCAGAGTTCGATCGAACGCGCTGGGCCGGCCTCCGCGTTGGACGTGTCCCAGCACGGTGACGCGCACTTCTTCGCCCAAGCGTTCTTCCAGCGCTTTTTGGACGTCGCTGCTGCCGATGTAATTCCCGTCGCGATCATGCGCTCCTTCAGCCAGGATGACGATACTGTCACGCCGGCCGGCTTTTCGACCAGCCCTCAGGCGTTCTGCCAGCACATCTTCCCAGTTTTCGACGTCGGGCGGCGATTCGGGGATCAGCACCCAGTCCGCGCCAGTGGCCAGGGAGCCCATCAAAGCCAGGTAGCCGCAGTTACGCCCCATGACCTTGACAACGAACGTCCGTTGATGGCTGGCGGCCGTGCTGGTGATGGCATCCACCGCTTCGGTGATGCGGTGTAGGGCCGAGTCAGCGCCGATGGTCATGTCGGTGCCATAGAAATCGTTGTCGATTGAGCCGACCAGTCCAACGATGGAAAGGTTCGGATGTTGAGCAGCATTTTCAGTGCTGATTTCGCCGCTTTCGAGTAATTCATTCACCAGGGATGACCATTCCTGGCGGAAAACATTAGCGCCGGTGAGCGATCCATCACCGCCAATAACAATCAACCCATCGATGCCGTGCTCGATCAGGTTACGGGCGGCCATCCGGCGCCCCTCTCGGGTACGGAAGGCCTGGCAGCGTGCCGAGCCGATCACAGTCCCACCAAGTTGCAGAATCCCGCCCACGGAATCCCAATCCATTTTGCGGATACGCTCGCCACCCTCCACCATCCCCTGGTATCCTTCATAGATTGCGTAGACCTCTACTCCCTGGTCCAGCGCAGTACGCACCACCGCCCGAACTGCTGCATTCATGCCCTGGGCGTCTCCACCGCTCGTGAGGATCGCGATTTTCCTTTTTGTCATCATTATCTACCTTACCATATCTGTTTGTATAAATGTTTATGAATTGTACTTCAAGTTCAGATGGAAGGCCCTGTTTCCGTTATCGGTTTTTGGGGTCTACCGTTTATGACGGGACGGGAGTCCGAAATTTAGGGTGTTTCGGCATTTTTCCCGCCAAAAACGACATGGAACGACAATGTTGCCCTTATCTTGCGCCGCATTGCCAGCAGATAAATGCCCACGATTATAAATTGCGCTCTACAACCTTTGAAAAAGCGCAATTCGTGACCGCCCTGGGTAGAATCTCCCACCTTAGCTATCGAGGCGCAGGAATTCCATTCGTTTGGATGGTGCTATACTCAGCGGAAATGTCCAGATGAACTTTCTGCAGATACGCACATTCTAAAGCGCGAGAGCCGGTGAATCACGAAAAATTTGGAGATACCCGAATACAAAAATGGAGGCAACATGAACCATAGGTGGATCTTTTCACTTTTTGTTTTGATCCTGACAACGTTTGCCTGCAACTGGTCGGATATTGTGCCACCACCTGCGCCTGAGATCGAGCCTACGCCATTGCCGACCTTTGCCATACCATCAGCAACACCTGTCCCGACGGAGACCCCGTTACCTACACCTACCTCTACCCCGGCGAAACCGATCGCCTGGCCAAAAAACCTGGGGGTCAATTGTCGTTACGGACCTGGGTTGGAGTGGGAAACGGTCAGCTCTTTACCGGCCGGGACAACCGCCGAGATCCTGGGAAGAACCGTTAACACAGCCTGGTGGTATATTCGCGACCCGTTAAAGACAGACGATAGCACCTGCTGGGTGGCTTACGATGTAGTGGACACAGCCGGGAACTTGAATATCATCCCGATCGTCGAGCTGCCGGTGGCAATGGTCACGGATGTCAGGGTGGATATCGTGGTGGTTACGTTTGCGGCGTGCGAAGGTTCGAACCCGGTCACGCTCAATGGCTCGATCACAGCCAACGGACCGGTAAGCGTAACTTACCACTGGGAGGTGAGTGGGGCAGCGCAAGAAACAACTGCCGATGAATCCTTGAAATTTACCCAATCCGGCAGACAGAATGTGTCCACCGATATCCCTTTAACAAATTGCGGGGAGTATACCGCTGTCTTGCGTATCACGGAGCCGATCGCACTCTTTGCACAGAAAAATTTCAACATCCAGAATCCATGAACTTCGCATCGATGAGGTGAATCCGTGCGATGCACCTCTGCGTTTCGAGTACAATTCGCCCCATGTTTAAGCGTCTTCCTCCCCTGTTCCTGTTTTCGCTTACGATCCTCGTGATCGCCATGCTAGCTTTGCTCGGGCCAGAAGAACAGTCGCTCGGCTCCAACGTACGCATCGTGTATCTGCACGGCGCCTGGGTGCTGGCCGCGGAGTTGGCCTTTGCAATGGCTGCACTGGTTGGTTTCCTTGCACTGGTATTGCGCCGCCCTGGATTACACCACTGGTCAGCAGCATTCGGGCGTACGGGCATTGTATTCTGGGTAACCTATTTACCGCTCTCGCTATGGGCCATGCAAGCCAATTGGAACGGATTGTTCCTGGCCGAGCCGCGCTTCCGCCTGGCGTTGACTTTCGCCATCGTTGGCGCGCTCATGCAAATCGGGTTATGGCTGGTGAACATAAACTGGATCACGTCGCTAGCAAATCTGATTTTCTTCGTTGTTTTGCGCGTGGTGTTTTCGACTGCATCCTATGTAATGCACCCACCCCCCTCTCCGATCTTCAGTTCAGGTTTGTGGAACATTATCAGCTTCTTCGTGTTGTTGAATCTTTTCACGTGGGCGGCAGCATATTTCCTTACCAGGTGGTTTTTAGCGCTGAAAACTGCCCACTGAAAACTGATCACTGGTTACTGCCTTGCGCCTGCGCTTCCAACTCCTCATTGTCATGGTGCTGCGCACCATATTTAATACCATGCACCGCATGGTCTATCCCTTTTTGGGAACCTTTGCACGCGGCCTGGGTGTGGACATCACAGCCCTGTCCTTTGCACTGACCGGGCGCTCATTGGCGGGGGCCTTGGTGCCGCTCATCGCTTCTGTGGCAGACCAGCGCGGACGCCGTTTTGGGATGTTGTCAGGCATCGCGCTGTTTACGCTTGGCGTTGCGCTGGTAGCGATCTGGCCATCCTTATGGAGTCTTACAGCGGCATTGGTCCTGGCTTTGCTCGGGAAATATATGTTCGACCCTGCCATGCAGGCTTATTTCGGCGATCGCGTCCCTTACGAACGACGCGGATTGGCGCTGGCGGTCACAGAATTATCCTGGTCGCTGGCATTCATGATCGGTGTACCAGTGGTGGGCTTTTTGATCGCGCGCTTCGGTTGGTCAGCGCCTTTCCCGGTATTTACAATTCTGGGACTAGGTATGTTCGCAATCCTGTGGTGGATGGCGCCACGGCGGGATGCGAACCATGTTCCGGCGCGCAACCCCTGGGCGAACTTTACCGCTGTGCTGGGGAACGTCCCCGCACTGGCGGGAATCACGGTCGCGCTTTGGGCCAGCGCAGCAAATGAATTGGTCAATCTCATCTTTGGAGTCTGGCTGGAGGATTCGTTCGGACTGCAAATCGCGGCGCTGGCCGGAGCTTCTGCAGTTATCGGGCTATCGGAATTGAGCGGTGAGGGACTGGTTGCCCTGTTGACCGACCGTATTGGAAAACCGCGCGCCTTAGCGCTGGGCTTGTCGGCCAATGCTGTCGCAGCTGCGTTGCTACCCTTGATTGGCCGGACGGAAATTGGCGCGCTGATCGGTCTATCCCTGTTTTATATTACATTCGAGTTCGTGATGGTCAGCCATGTGCCAATGATGACGGAACTTGTCCCAGGTGCGCGGGCAACGGCCATGTCATTCAATTTGAGTGGGCATTCACTGGGTCGCGCCATTGGTGCATTCCTGGCGCCTTTAATATACCGGCATTTCGGCTTTTTATTCGTGGCATTTCTGGCTGTGGTGTTCAATGTTTTTGGATTGCTGGCTTTGCATAGACTGCAAAAGGAAGGCAGCACCCAGTGATAGCATACTGGTTGATTAGCTTGGGACTCGCGTTCTTGCTGATCAGCGCTCTATGGCTGGTGGTCCCGGCATTATACGGTGTTCCCTGGGTACCGACGCATGCGGCGCGCATCCGCAGGGCCTTGCAGTTGGTCAAGTTACAGCCCGGCGAAACGCTATACGATCTGGGTGCTGGCGATGGACGCGTGTTACTCATGGCAGTGAAGGAATTCGGCGCGCAGGCCATCGGGATCGAAATCGGACCGGTCCAGTGGGCGCTGGGGTGGTTGAGGGTTTGGTTAAACGGGAGCAGGCAGAAAGTTAGCATGAGATGCGAGAATTTTTACAAGACTGACGTTCGTACTGCGGATGTCGTCTTTGTTTATCTGACTTCCTCACAAACGTCTCGCCTGGCACACAAGTTGGAACGAGAGTTACGACCTGGCGCACGCGTGGTCAGCATCGCAGCGGATTTCCCAGAATGGCAGCCTGACCTTGTGTACAGGGAGATGCTCATTTTCGTCTACAAGATGCCCCCTTCACGTATGGTAGATAACGTTTCGTTATCAAACAGGGTACAATGAAAGAAAGTATAGGCACCTATTTGAGTTGGGACTATGTTGAATAACACGACAAACGAAATAAAAAATCCTTTACCTGACATCACCTTCGAGCAATTGCCTGAACCATTGAAAGAAGCTGCCAGGCGCGCAAACTGGACGATCCTCATGCCTGTTCAAGCGCGCGCCATCCCGTACTTGCTCGCCAAACGGGACATGATCATCCAGGCGCGCACGGGCAGCGGCAAGACCGGCGCCTTCCTGCTGCCCATGCTGGAACGGCTCGATCCCAACCATGCTGAATGCCAGGCGCTCATTCTGGTTCCAACCCGCGAGCTGGCTCGGCAGGTCTCGCACGAAGCGGAGATTTTATGCGGGCAGGCGGGCCTGCGCACAGCGGCGGTCTACGGCGGAGCGGGTTATGGACCGCAGATTGCCGCCCTGAAAACAGGTGCGCACATCGTGGTTGGCACGCCAGGACGCGTGCTCGATCACCTGCTCAAACGCAACCTTTCGCTCGATAAGCTGAAGATGCTGATTTTCGATGAAGCCGACCGGATGCTTTCGATGGGCTTCTACCCGGACATGGTCGAGATGAAGGGCTACCTGCCGAGCCGGCAAGTGAACACGTGCATGTTCTCAGCCACCTTCCCGTATTCGGTCATGCGTGCCGCCCAGGAGTTCATCCCTGAGCCGGAGTTCATCAGCTTGAGCAGCGACCACGTTCACGTGACGGAAGTGGAGCACGTCTACTACAAAGTGCCTGGCATGGACAAAGACCGCAGCTTAGTTCGCCTGATCGAAGTGGAAAACCCCGAAAATGCCCTAATCTTCTGCAACACCAAGGACCGTGTTCACTACGTCACGGTGGTATTGCAGCGCTTCGGCTACGATGCAGATGAGATCAGCTCGGCGCTCTCGCAAGACCAGCGCGAAAAGGTGCTGTCGCGCGTCCGGGAGGGGAAGCTGCGCTTCCTGGTCGCGACCGATGTGGCTGCCCGCGGATTGGACATCCCCGAACTTTCCTATGTAATCCAGTACGAACCACCCGATGAGGTTGAGAACTACATCCACCGCGCCGGTCGGACGGGACGCGCTGGCGCGACCGGCGTGGCTGTGACGCTGGTTAACGCGATGGAGAAGCCGCTGCTCGACCGCATTGCCAGGCAATATGAGATCGACCTGGAAGAGCGTCTCATCCCCAGCGACGAGAGTGTGGCCAACGTAGTGGCCCAACGCCTGACCGCCCTGCTGGAAGCCCGCCTGCGCAACCGGGACAAGCTGCAGGCCGAACGCAGTCAGCGCTTCATCCCCCTGGCGCGTGAACTGGCCGAACAGGAGGATGAACTGCCGGTCATCACCATGCTGTTGGATGATTATTACCAGAAAATTCTGCACCCAACGATAGAAAAGTCGAAAGGGACGGCCAGACCTACCCGGAAAGACCAACCTAAAAAACGGCGGGGTAACCGAAGGCGGTAATTATGATGGGCGGGATGCAATTGCTTCTTTCATCCCCAAAGCGCCCAAGAGGATCAGGTACGGTAGAATGATGATGACATAGCGATTCTGGACTTCAAGGACGAGCATCAGGATTGCAAACCCAAGCATGAACAATTGCATCGTCAAGATCCCCGGATGGGATTGCCTGAAAATGTACGAGATTGCACCAAAAAGAATGAAGAGGGTAATAACCAGATAAAGCAAGGATTCAACATCAGCCAGCAGATAGACAAGTTCCTGATCGTTCGAGCCAACCAGGGAATAATCGAAGAGTGCGATATGGCTGGACCACATCAGGTCAAACTTTTCGATAAGAAGTTTGGTCAATTTTCCTTCTTCCAGCCTGTCGAAAGCGGTCTCGATCAAGTAGCGATTTGCCGCCGCATAATCAGCGCCAAAGCGTTGGTACGTTTCCCCAACGAACCTGGCATCGTCGAGCGTGACGCCTCCGCGGCTTTCGGGATTCAATCCGACGTACAGGTATCCGCCGATCTTTTCAGAGGCGGAGAGCATTTTTATCTGGAAGATATTTTCGGTGATCCGGATGGCCAGGTTGTTGACTGTAAAATAGCTGATGAACAAAACGCTTAACGCGAGCGCCAGACGGACCAGGGTTTGTCTTCTAAGCTGGTAAATAAGCGTCGATATGATGAACGCAACCAGAAGAATCAATCCAACCGGCCGAAACCAATCGACGAATCCAATCACAACGCCGCTAATTGCGTAACCAACCAGGTAAGAATAAATTCTACTTTGATCCATTTTGTACAGGCGGATCTGGATGAGAATGGACAACACGACCAACGGCAGCGCGAGATGGTCCCCGGTCAGGACGCCGGTATAGCAGATCAAGGAAGGCAGGCTAGCGTATAAAAGCGAAGCCACAAAGCCCACTTTCATACCAGCGATTTCGCGCCCTGTCAGGTAGACCAGCCAGGTGGTCAGGACAGCCAAAATGGTCAGGAACAGTTTTGCAACAGTGGTGCTGGAACCAAATAATTTGTAGACAAGCGATAGAACGTATCCCGTCAGGGTCAGATAGGTTGCATCGGGGATATTCGGGTAATTTTGTAAATTGGCAAAGGGATTACCGGAATAAATATCGACAGCGAACAGGTGGATATCTTCCATGTCCGAAACAAAATCTGTGCTGATGAGGGGTAAGAGCACAGCCCGCAAGGCAATTGCGATGACAAGCACCCATATCACTGGAATGTAGTTGAATTTTTCAATCGAAGCCCAAAAGGAAGAACTCGCAAAGACCGCAAGGATGGGAAGAAGAAAAATCCCTGCTAGCAGCACGATTTGAACGGCTTTCCCTATATCCCAGGTGCGGACGATTAAAAGGATTTGCGCGATCAGAGCAAGGGTAACCGGGAATACTATAAAGATCGCAAGCACGACGCGCCGTAAAACAAGTGACAAATCCAATCTTGAAAGCGCCTTCATTGGGTTAAAGTTTACTACATATTATTTCAGTGCAAGGTTGCACTGCTGATGCACATTCATTGCCAGGAATAAACGAAAAAATGGTTGTGCGTGGGGCGCACGCTTCCACGCGCAACCATTTCTCGGGATTTTCTTGGAACTTTGCGCTGTAAGAATCCAGCGCCTAAAAAAGCGCTCTTTTATGGTTTAATCGAAACATGCTCATTCATTCTGCCACCCAACTCCTGACCCTCTCCGGCGGCCCGCAGCGCGGACACGCACTCGGCTCGCTCGGCATCATCGAGAATGGCGCGGTTCTCGTCCGTGATGAAAAGATCGTCGCTGTCGGTCAAACTGACGAACTGCGCGCCGCCTACCCCGGCGAACCTGGCCTGGACGCAACCGGCTGCGTGGTCATGCCCGGCTTTGTCGACCCGCATACACACGTCATCTGGGGCGGCGACCGCGCCCGCGAGTTCGAAATGCGCCTCGAGGGCGCAAAATATCTGGACATTCTGGCAGCGGGCGGCGGGATCATCTCCACAGTCCGCGCTACGCGTACGGCCAGCATCGAGGCGCTCATCGCCCAGACCCGCCCGCGCCTGCTGCGCATGTTCGCCACCGGCACCACCACTGCGGAGGCCAAGACCGGTTACGGCCTGCAGACCGCCACCGAACTGCGCCTGCTCAAAGCCCTGCTGGCGCTCGACGACGAAGGCCCGGTAGATCTGGCCATCACCTTCCTCGGCGCGCATGCCATTGCCCCTGAATACAAGGATGATCCGCAGGGTTACACCGACCTGGTCTGTGAGACGATGCTACCCATCGTCAGTCAGTGGTGGGAGACGCATGCCCCGCGGCTGCCCCTGCCTTTTGTGGACGTCTTCTGCGAGAACAAAGCCTTTACCCTCGAACAATCGCGTCAGGTCCTGACCCGGGCCTGCTCGCTGGGATTCCCGCTCAAGATCCACGCCGACGAGTTCGACAACCTGGGCGGCGCGTCCCTGGCAGTGGAGCTGGGAGCGGCCTCAGCAGACCACCTGGTCAAGACCTCCGATGCGGACATCGCTGCGCTGGGCAAGTCCGATACTGTGGCCGTGTCCCTGCCCTGCACACCGTTCGGACTGGCCGAGTCCGAGTACACGCCCGCGCAGAAGATCTTGGATGCAGACGGCATCCTGGCTCTGGCCACGGATTGCAACCCCGGCACCGCCTGGAACGAGTCCATGCAGTTTGCGATTGCGCTAGCCTGCCGCTACATGGGACTGACCCCTGCGCAGGCGATCGCAGCCTCCACGATCAACTCGGCGCATGCCATCAGACGTGCAGATAGAATTGGCTCGCTCGAAGAGGGCAAACAGGCAGATTTGTTGGTATTATCCGTGCCCGATTACCGTCATCTGGGTTATCGCTTCGGGACGAATCTGGTCAAGCAGGTTGTCAAACGCGGGCGGGTGTATTCAGTGGATGTCGGCTATTATCGAACGGCATAATAGAATCAGTAGATCACGAAACATTTGGGAAAAGCCCGAAAACA
>DAOTXM010000394.1:0-13221 GCA_034435215.1 Anaerolineales bacterium | reverse complement strand
CCGCCATACTAAAGGCAGGCTGAGTAGTTACTTTTAAGATATGGAAGACTCATTCGTTTGCATACGAATTGCAAGGAAGATTCAGATCAAGTTCATCTATAATCAGCCCGAACTTGCAACCATGAAGCGTTTTGCCCCTGTTCGTTTCGTATCAATTCGAACAAAAATCATCTTGCCATATTTACTGCTTGCGCTGGCATTCACCATCGCAGCCGGTTACATGGCTTGGCAGATTGCCTCCGATTCCATCCACGAACGCTTTGTCAATCAACTGATCGAAGTGGGAAAGCTAGCCAATGAAGGCATGGTACGTCAGGAAGACCAGATGCTCGAAATCCTGCGGTTATTGGCCAATACGAACGGAGTGCCGCAGGCCATATCTGCTCGTGATGCATCGACGATTCGCAACTTAGCCCTCCCGCTCACGGTCAACACGCAGGAAGACGCCGTCATCATCCTTGGTATCGATGGCGTATCCATTCTCTCAATGTACCATCGTCCAAGCGGGTCGATCGAAGAGTATCTCTACACCCAGGGTGATGAAGGCATGCGATCCTGGAACATCGTCCAACTCGTCATCCAGAATAAAAGCGATGCACGTGGGAATAAGTTCGCTGCATATCATGCTACACCACATGGAAATTTCTTCTTTATTTGTGGTCCGGTGTTAGACGAAAACCAGTCATTGGTTGGAGCAATATTGATTGGGAGGTCCTTAGATAAGCTCGCACAAGCGCTGCGTGAAGAGACGCTGGCCCAAATCACCATTTACGACGTATGGGGACAGACCATCGCAACCACTTTCATCGAGCCGCCTGAACTTGGGCCATTGACCTCCCGCGGGATCATAGACGGACAAAATACGGAAAGCCTGATCCGTGAATTGACTATTTCGGATATCCAGTACAGCGAAATTCTCGGTGCCTGGAAGGCACGCGGAGAAAGCCTGGGGGTGGTTGGTGTCTCGTTTTCACAAAACTTTCTCGTCCGTATGGGCAGGCCGACTTGGCTAAGAATGCTGATACTGATCATCGTAGCAGCCCTACTCGTCATTGCAATGGGTGTACTCATTTCCAATATCATCAGCCAACCCATTCTCCAGCTGGAAAAAGCTGCTGCCTCTATCGCTAAAGGCGATCTGAAAGTACGGGTCACATCTAGCGGTCAAGATGAGGTTGCGCGCCTCACAAGGGAATTTAATACCATGGTTGAGCGGCTACTAAAGGCCCGCGCAGATTTGATGTCAGCCTATGACAGCACCATCGAAGGCTGGGCGAAAACGCTCGAAGCACGCGACCATGAAACATTGGGTCATTCCCAACGCGTGGTAAATCTCACGCTCGAACTCGCCAGGGCAATGGGAGTTCCGGAAGAAGAATTGGTGCATGTCCGCCGTGGAGCTTTCCTGCATGACATCGGAAAGCTTATGATCCCGGACAGTATCCTGCATAAGCCTGGACCACTTACCGAAGAAGAATGGAAAGTCGTCAAAAAGCATCCAAAAGCAGCTTATGAGTTCTTGAAAGACATTGAATTTCTGGAAAAAGCCATCCATATCCCTTATTGTCACCACGAACACTGGGATGGCAGCGGCTATCCACGCGGGCTGAAAGGGGATGAAATCCCCTTGGAAGCGCGGATTTTTACTGTGGTGGACGTTTATGACGCCATACGTTCCGAACGCCCATACCAACGAGCCCGCCCCATCGAAGATGCCTTCCAGGCCCTACAAGAAGGAAAAGGGGTTCTTTACGACCCACAGGTAGTCGACACTTTCCTGGAGCTCATGCAAAGGAAAGGTAATGAACCGGCAGAATGAGAGAAAACCGAGGGCATCGCGATTCCTTCATTATTTGATCCTTCTGATGATTGGGATTTGTGCCTTCTATGTATGGGTCACGCAGACAATCCGCCCGTTATATGATCTCTCGCAAGATGAGATGATCCCGTATTCCATAAACGCGACTAAAACTGCCGATTACAGCCCGGATTTTTTTACACCGGTGGGCAATGTCAGTCTGAGCATTCTCCTCGATCTCTTCCAGGACCTCGATCCTGCATCCACACCAGAAAACCGGATGGCCACTCTGGTCGTATCCCTTCAAACCCCGGTTTCCTCGGTCACGATCCCGGCCGGATCCACACAATCAGTATCCACGAGCCTCGCGACGTCTGTAATTGCAACGACGATCCCTGAAACCGCAATCACAGAAAATCCGATTGTGCTCGTGCCCGGTACACATATTCCGACTCCATCGACACCGGTCTCACCGCCCCCGCCTCCCCCTCTCCCAAGGCCTACAAAAGAGGAACCGCTGCCTCCTGTCCCAACCTTGCCTCCGACCTCAACTCCGACTCCCACACCCGAACCAATCCATCTGGCTATCATAATTCCATCCAGCGATGGTGCAACGATCATCGATAATGACGATACAAAATTCGAAGTCGAAGCCTGGGATCCTGCTGTTGGCACCAACAATGGGGACGGTGTTACATCGGTCACATTCAGACTCTACGATTTGCTTGGGAATACAATTTATATTTCCCACGATATGGCTCCCTCCTATTGTGCTTTCGGCGTAAGTAATAATTGTAGCGATGCGGCTTCAGCGGGCGTTGTTCTTCGCAGTGATACATACACTTTGGAAGTGACCATGCTCACCAATGCTGGTGTAACAAAAATGGCTACACGTACCTTCGTTGTGCTGGACCAGACACATCTGGATGTTATCGTCCCGCCGACCGACGGGGCAGTCATTACAAATGTCGCTGAGACGAAATTCGAAGCTGAAGCCTGGGACTCTACGGTAGGCATCACGAATGGATCCGGGATCACATCGGTTGCATTTATCCTTTACGATTCGATAGGGAACATTGTTCACACATACAACGATGTCACACCACTGTATTGTGCTTTTGGCGGTAACGTCGTTTGTGGTAATTCGGCCGCTTCCGGCGTTACCCTGAACAGTGATACGTACACCATAGAAGCCACCGCGTTCACCGATACAGGTGGGACTCTAACGGTTATACGCACCTTTACCATTCCCTGAGAACTTGCAACCATCCTTATTTCATTGCGTAAGTAGTGTAGAACACATTACGAAAGGAGTACGCAATGAACACCGATTATAAGCAACTGACTCGCAGCACAACCAATCGCATGATTGCCGGTGTATGCGCCGGATTGGGTGATTACCTGCACATCGACCCGACCGTGGTCCGTTTACTGTTCGTGTTGGGATTCTTCCTGACCGGGCCAGGCATCCTGATTGCCTACCTGGTCATGGCGATCATCGTCCCTGAACCCGCGCTGGTGCAATGACAAATGATAAGACTTGTCAAAGCCCACGACCTGAACTATAATCCCGCAACGCGGGATTATCCGCTCCGTTACGGGCGCGTAGCTCAGCTGGTTAGAGCGCACGGTTCACATCCGTGAGGTCGTGGGTTCGAGTCCCTCCGCGCCCATAGTGAGTCACCGTATCACGGTGGCTCTTTTTGTTTCCATCCGTGCTCCTACAAGGGGGATGATAAGGTCGTGAGGCTATCTCTCCCCCAAACCAATTATTACAGGTCAAGGTTGCTTAGCTGATACGCATTCACTACCAGGGTTCTTTGAACTTTGCGCTGTAATATTATTTGGGTGTGTTTCATTTGAGTTGAATAAAGCCGGAAAAACAGGTGTGCGGGTGGTGTACACCCCCCGCACACCCGTTTTTCCGAAACTTTTTAACTTGTTTGAAACGCACCCATATTATTTCGACCGCAAGAACGCCGCCCAGCAGGCCACGCCAACCACCCCAGCGTTATCACCCAATTGCGAAGGAACGACCTCCACCTGCTCGACCGGCATGATATGCACGCGCGCGCGAATGGTACGGCGGATAGGATCGAGCAGGAGTTCGCCCGCCTGTGCTACACCGCCGCCGATAATGATACGCCGCGGACCGATGGAGGCACACATATTGGCCGCTGCAATGCCGATATAGAAACCGGCTTTTTCATAAATGTCTCTGGCAAGTTCATCCCCGGCCTGGGCTGCTTTGGCAATCAGTTCCGGTGTGATCCGATTCAGATCATACTCACAAAGTTCCCCAATATGCGTGGTCAATCCCTGGGCAACAGCTTTCATGCCCATCGCAGCAATGGCCGGGCCGGACGCGTAGGCTTCGAGACAGCCATCGTTCCCACATCCACAGCGTGGACCGTTGAAGTCGATCATGGTGTGACCCAGTTCGCCGCCGGTCCCGCCAATGCCCAGGTGCAACTGCCCGTTGATCACCAGTCCACCGCCAATGCCGGTGCCAATGGCAAAGACGGCCACAGTGTCTACACCGCGGCCGGCGCCGAAGCGCCATTCGCCGTTCGTGATGGAGCGGACGTCATTGAGCAGGGCAGTCTGCAGTCCGGTGAGATGCGTGATCGTATCCCGCAGCGGGACATGCGGCCAGGTTCCCGGCAGGTTGGGGAGGAAAAGCGTCTCACCTTTTTCCAAATCCAGCACACCGGGCACGCCAATGCCGATGCCGCCAATTTCATTCTTTTGCATCCCAGCCGAGCGGATTACCTGGGAGAACAGATCGGCCATGCGCTTCATTACCGCATCGTGGCCTTCACGCGCCAGGGTGGGGATGCTCATCTGGTGCAAAACCTCGCCGGTTTCGACATCCACAATCGCAGCGCGCAGGTTCGTACCGCCCAGGTCACAACCAATATATTTCTTCATGTTCGTGGTCCTCGGGATAGAAAACGTCCCGAAGGCAGGCCACTGACGTCCAAAACAGCTCAAATGCCACCTTCGGGACGTTCACAAATTTACAACATCAGTGGATGTACGGCTTCAGCACATCGCGGGATAGATAGAAGCCGCGTTTCACCAGTTCCTCGTCGCCTTCGAAGGCACGGTCTTCGTGTTCGATGCTGACCACATAATCATATCGGGCGGCGGTCAGAGCAGCAAAGAATTTGCCCCAGTCCATGTCGCCCAGCCCGGGCAGGCGTGGAATCTGCCAGCCCATACCCTGCGAGAGCACACCGTGGTCGTACAGGCCTTCGCGGTCGATGTGCAAATCTTTTGCATGGACATGGAAAATCTTGCTCGCGAACTCGCGTACCACGCGTTCGTAGTCGATCATTTGCAGGACCAGGTGCGACGGATCGAGGTTCAGCCCGAAATTATCTTCGGGGATGATCTCCCACATCTTGCGCCAGATGGCCGGCGTGCTGGCCAGGTTGACCCCGCCCGGCCATTCATCGTAGGAGAAGATCATCGGGCAGTTCTCGATGGCGATCTTGACGCCATGCTCTTTGGCGAACTTGACGATCGGCGGCCAGATCCTGGCGTAATCTTCCAGGTTCTGCGGCACGGTCTTGTTCTTATCCTTGCCAATGAATGTCCCAACCACGCCAACCTCGAGCATGCCAGCCGCTTCGATCACCTTCTTCAAATGGGCAATGACTGTTTCACGGTGTTCCGCGTCGGGATGGAGCGGATTCGGATAGTAGCCAAGCGAGGAAACCGTCAGCCCGTAGCCATCCAGCATCTTGCGGATGTCTTTCGCTTTGGATTTATCCAATTCGGTGACGTTGATGTGCGTGACGCCCGCGTAACGGCGCGCCGCTTTTTCGAGCGGCCAGCAGGCGATCTCGATGGCCTGGAAGCCGCTCTCCGCGCCCCACTTGGCGGCCTGTTCGAGTGTGTTGCCGGGTAGAGCGGCGGTAAAGAAACCGAGTTTCATAGATACCTCCTTTTTATTCGGAGTCCAAAGACTCGTGACTTTGGACAAGAGCCAACGACTGGGGTCGTTGGCCTCCGTGTTCCTAGACTTTCACCCACATCCCTTCCTTCGCGCTGCGTTCGATGGCTTCACAAAGTTGCATCTCATAATGTCCATCAGCAAAGGTTGGGAAATCGGGTGTTTTTGAATAATCGCCGGCCAAAATGTATTTATATATTTTTGTATAGAGCTGTTTGAATGTATCAGGGAAACCTTCGTTGTGACCGCCGGGATAGGAAGCGGTTTCGCGCGCTTCGGGCGAGAGCAGAGACGGGTCTTTCATCAAGACCTGATTTGCTTCCGTTCGATGGCCGACCCACAATTCATTAGGCCTCTCCGAATCCCACACCAGCGAGGATTTCGACCCGTTGATTTCGTAGAACAGGCGGTTCTTGCGCCCGGAGGAAACCTGCGAGACCGTCAGCACGCCGCGCACGCCGTTTTCGTAGTGCAACAGGATGGTAGCGTAATCTTCGGTGTGGATAGGCTGGTCGATATAATCTTCCGGTGTCAGGATCTTACCGGTGAAGGTCTCCAGCGGTTTGGCGGGTTTTTTGCGAACAGGGTGAAAGGTTTTGAAGTCCGCATAGACTTCTTCGACGCGCAACCCGGTGATGAAGGTCAGCAGGTCGAGCCAGTGGGAACCGATATCGCCCACGGCACGCAGAGTCCCGCCCAGGTCCGGTTCGAGGCGCCAGTTCCAGTCGGTGGGGAAGAGCAGCCAGTCTTGCAGGTACGAGCCTTGCAGGATGAACAGGTCGCCCAGTTCCCCGCTTTGCACCATGCTGCGCGCCTGCTGGACCAACGGGTACATCCGAATGTTGAAGTTGACCGCGTTGACTCGTTTCTTCTCGGCTGCCAGTTTGACCAGTTCCGCCGATTCGATAGCATTCATCGCCAGCGGTTTCTCGCAGACGACGTGCTTGCCAGCCAACAACGCGGCTTTTGCGTGGGGATGATGCAGGTGGTTGGGCGTGGCCAGATGCACCACGTCAATATCCGGATCTGCCAGCATATCATCCAACGAAGCATAGATGCGCGGGATGCCCAACTCGACTGCTTTCAGCTCGGCCTTTTCCTTTGTGTTTTCGGCCAGTCCCAACACCTGGATGCCGTTGCGCCGCAAGCCTTCGACGTGGGCCGGACCAATGAAGCCGGTGCCTGCCACGCCAACGCCGATAGTGCTCTTGGTGAGTTGCTTGGTCATGATGTCATCTCCTTAGTAGGCTCCTGGTGTTGCATCGGGTTTGGTTTCGACCTGCTTGCCTGCCTGCTGCGCCTTGAAATCATCCAGGATGGCGGCGGTGGCGGTGGCGCCGCAACGGGTCACGCCTGCATCGATCACATCCAGGAGAGCCGGCAACGTGCGGACGCCGCCCGCGGCCTTGACCTGCACCTTTTCGCTGACATTGGCGCGCATCAGGCGCAGGTCTTCGAGGGTTGCGCCGCTGGGGGCAAAGCCGGTGGAGGTTTTGACCCAGTCCGCGCCAGCTGCTTCGCACAGCTTGCAGGCGGTGATCTTTTCTTCATCGGTCAGATACGCGTTTTCGAGAATAACTTTGACCTTGACGCCGCGCGCATGGGCGACATCGCAGACAGCCTTGATGTCATCCCGGACGTAATCTGTCTTGCCGGAGCGTAATTGCCCGATATTCAAGACCATGTCCAGTTCGACCGCGCCATCATCCATGGCTTGCTGCGCCTCCGCAACCTTGATGGTGGTCAGGTTGCTGCCGTGTGGAAAACCCACCACCGTGCTGACCAGCACATCTGAGTCCTTGAGCACTTCCTTTGCCAGTTTCACGTGGCAGGGTTTCACACACACGGTGGCGGTATGGTAACGGGCGGCCAACTCACAGCCAGCGATCACATCCGCTTCGGTCAACTCCGGGCGCAGGAGGGAATGGTCGATGACCTTGGCAAGTTGTTCGTAAGTGATGGTTTTACTATTGAGAACAGTCATGATTGCTCCAAACCTCCACGAAGGGCACGAATGAACACGAATTTTCCAAAGACTTTGTGACCTTCATGCTCTTCGTGGACGAATTCAAGATTTCTTCCACAAGTCGATCGGCTTTTTGACCTTTGGCGGATCGTAGGGGAATTGGATCTTGCGGCCTTCGCCAGCCGATTGGTAAGCGGCGTACATGATCTTCAAAACTTCTCGGCCATCCTCACCGGTCTCCATGCAGGTCACTTTCCCAAGCACGCTGTCGACAAAGTGCTGCATTTCCTGCGGGAAGCCATAGTTCCAGATTTCCTCGAACATGGTAAAGGTATACCCTTTGGTCGTGCCAGCCTTTTCGACTGCATAGCCGTAGCCTTCTTCTGAATACGTCAATAGGGAACTGCCCCTGAGCAGGTCAGCGCGCGTGTGACCTTTCTTGCCGTAGATTTCACACCGGTCATCCACACCGCCGCCCTTCGCCCAGCTGTTTTCGATCATGGCAATTTTGTTACCTTCATATTCGATGATGGCATAGGAATGGTCTTCACCTTCGGTGCGACCCTGGTGGACGAAAGTACCCATGAACGCGGTCACGCTTTTGACCTTTGGCTTACCCAACACCCAGCGCGTATATTCGATCGAGTGGCAGCCCATATCGAGCATCACACCGCCGCCGGAGAGGTTTACATCCCAGAACCACGGCATATGCGGACCGGGATGCTCCTCGGATTGTTTGGCCAGGAAGGGTTCGCCAATCGCGCCTTCGTCGATCAATGTTTTTGCGCGGACGTATTTCGGCGCAAACAGTAATTCCTCCGCATACATCAACAGGACACCCTGCTTTTTGCAGGTGTCGATCATCTCGTCCGCTTCCTCCAACGTGACGCACAACGGCTTCTCACAAATGACATGTTTCCCCGCCCTGGCAGCCTCCACAGTAGCCTGACAATGCACATAGTTTGGAATGGCAATCGTCACGACATCGATGTCTTTCATCTTCAGCATTTCTCGGTAATCTTCAAAGGCGTTGGGAATCCCACGCTCTTTGGCAAAATCTTTTGCCTTTTCAAGAGCAGCCACCGCCACGATCTCGGCATCTTTGACAAAATGCTTGAAAGCATAGGCGTGCAGGTCACTGACGAATCCCGCGCCGATCAAGCCAACTTTGATTGTTTTACTCATGACATTCTCCTTTCTGGATTTCATATCATTGCGAGGAGCGAACGAGGTAAGCGACGAAACGATCCCTGATTATCGGGAAATATAAGAAAGCGAGGCGTATCATTCTGTGATGGAGGCCGTAACGTAAACAGCACTGAGTTTTGCAATGTCAGCGTTGATGAAATTATAAAGGATGCAACCGTACCAATTTCCGAACTTATTGCCGCAAGGCCTGCTGGCGGCCGTAGATAGAGATCAAGATCAACAGTGTGGCGCCCAACACCATACGGCGGACAGAATCGGGCATCTGCATCGTCGTCAACAGGCTGGTGATGAGGGTCAACACAATCGCGCCGGCCATGGTGCCCCAGTAACTGCCCTTGCCGCCGGAAAGCAGCGTACCACCAACGGCCACCGCAGCAATGGAGGGGAACAGGAACGGCTGTCCGAGTTGAATCATTACCACACCTGTGTTCCCGACTACCAAGAACCCGCCAAACCCTGCTAATGCTCCTGCCAGGGAATAAGTGATCAGATTCGTCATGGTGACGTCGACGCCGGAAAGCTTGGCAGTAATCCGGTTGACGCCGATGGCAAAAAGGTTTTTACCGAAGGTTGTCCGTTCTAACAGCAGCCACATCAGCACACCAAAGATAAGCCAAATAACGATGGCTCCGGGGATGGGGATTTCTGGTGAGATCGGACGGGCGATCAGACGGGTCATGATGGGCGCGATCTTTCCCCTCACATCCCCGTGATTGACCACGATGATCGCTCCTGTAACCATGCCGGACATACCCAGGGTCATAACAAAGGGGGAGATTTTCAAGAACGTAACGCCGACGCCGTTCAACAAGCCGATCAGTGCACCCACTCCCAGTGAAATCAACAAAGCCGCTAATACTTTATTATCCTGGCCACTGACATATACATAGGTCAGGATGGCAGTCAGCGTGACCACAGAGCCGGCTGACAGGTCGATACCTTCGAAGCCACTGATGATGACCAGGGTCTGTCCCGCAGCAATCACGCCCAGGAAAACCGCCAGCCGGACGATATTCGTTGCTTGCGCCAAAGCAACTTTAACGTCGCTGCCGTAACTGTTCGGCAAAAAGCCAGATAACAGGAACAAAACAATCGCCAGAATCAATGCGGCGACTGGAGGGGAAATAGCGAAGCGCTTCATGTTCTCCTCCTGCGAAACAGGTTGATGACGCCTGGAGCAGCCAGGGCAACTACGATGATGGTCGCTTTGACCAGCGTCTCCCACCAGGTGTTGATCTGCGCGAACGAAATGATGTTCTGTATCAGGCTGAGAGTGATTGCGCCCATCACCGGACCAGCCACACCGCCAACTCCGCCGCTGAAGGCGTTCCCGCCTATGACGACCGCGGTGATAGAGTTCAGAGTCATCGGTCCGCCAATTTCAGCGTTGCCGGAACCGCTCAACATGGTGATCGCGATTCCCGCCAGCGCAGCCATAAATCCAGAAATGACATAGATGCTGAATTGCACCAACGTGACCGGCACGGCCGTTTCATAGGCCGCATCTGCTTTACCGCCTACTGCGAAGAGGTACTTTCCATAGCGGGTGGAACTGGTATAGATCCAGATCAGCAATAAGATGGCAATCACGTAAAAGGCCAGAGGCAGGCCCAGGGGAGTCGAAGTACGGTACAGATTTGCAATATCTGCCGGGATGCCCCCCCCTGGGTTCGGCAGGATGAAGAGTGCAAATCCAGCGTAAAGGAAACTGGTCGCGTAGGTCGTGATAATAGGTTGTAAGCGCAAATAGGCGATGAAAAAGCCGTTGATCGCGCCTGCCAGTACTCCAGCCAGCAGAGAAATCAACACGAACTGCCACATCTTCTCAGGCGAGCCGTCCAGTCCCACGCGCGTTGCCAGGATGGTATTGACGATAGACACAACCCCGCCAACAGAAATATCAATGCCACCTCCAAGCAACACAATTGCCTGACCCACTGCAAGCAAGATCAGCGGCAGGAACACGCGCATGTTGCTGTTCAAGGTTTCGAGCGCAAACATATTGGGCTGTAGAAAAAAATTGATTGCAATAGACAACACCAGTAAGATGAGTGGGAAAAACGCCGGGTAGCGGGTCATCAGGAAATCCCAGGTAATGCGTTTTTTCATTGCCCACCTCCGTTCGACACGCCCAGGCTGGCTGCGATCAGATTTTCTTTGTTTAAAGAAGCACCTGACAATTCAGTGCGGATCATCCCATCGTGCAGAACCAGCACGCGGTCACACAAGCCCACCAGTTCTTCATCGTCGCTGCTATAGAACAGTATTGTTTTCCCTTCATTGCATAGTTGCGTGAGCAGCGCATAAAATTCGGCTTTGGTGCCTACATCCACACCTTTGGTCGGATCATCTAACAAAAGCAGCTTCGGCTTACGCATCAACCACTTGCCTAGCACCACTTTCTGTGCGTTGCCGCCTGAAAGACTGCTGACCGGTTCCAGCAGGCCGGCCATTATCAAATTAAGGCTCGCGCTTGCTTGTTCCGCATCCCTTTTCGCTTTCCCAATTCGTAATGGAAAACCATACTGCGCCCAAGATGGCAGTAGCAGATTTTCCAGGATGGAGCGGATATAAAGTAGACCTTCCCTGGCACGGTCTCCGGGGACGAGCGCCAGTCCAAGCTTCATCGCTTCGCGCGGGTGTTTGAGCTTACTCTCGTTTCCGAAGAGCCTCACTGTCCCCGAATAAGGGATATCGCCAAATAGCGAGAGCAGCAGGTCACGTTGACCTTGTCCCTGTAGCCCGCCGATACCGACCAGTTCCCCTTCGCAAACACTGAAACTGACCCCCTGCAGGGTATCAGTCCGCAAGTCTTTTACTTCCAGGCAAACCGGTTTTTCATTAGCTTTTGTTTCGCCACGCGTAAAGGTGAATACCGACTCTTTCTCGATCATCAACTTGATCAATTCTTTTTCGTTGATATCTTTCATATCCCCAGCGCCAACAGTTTTACCATTGCGCAGGACACTGTATTTGTCCGCGATCCGAAAGATTTCTTCCATACGGTGCGAGACGAAAACAATTGCTTTACCCGCTTCCTTCCACTTTGCCACCAGCTCGAATAGACGCTGCACCTGGCGGCTGTCAAGGCTGGCAGTAGCCTCGTCAAGGATGAGCAGCCACGGGTCAAGGTTGATAGCTTTGAGGATTTCGATGATTTGTTTTTCATCCGGGGGCAGGGAAACAACCGAATCGTCCGGGTGAATATCTGTTTTGTACGTCCCCCGGAAGAGATCCAACAATTCCTCCGTCTTAGCATTGACCATCTTGCGATTGACGGTACCAAAAGCCGTCATCGGTTCGCGCGTCAACCAGATGTTCTCAGCAACGGTCATCTGGGGAATCAGGCTCAATTCCTGAAACACGGTGGCGATGCCCATGTTCTTGGCTGCCTGCGGAGACGATATGTGCACGGATTTATCATCAAGGAGTAGTTGCCCTCCATCGAGGACAACTACTCCATTGATGATCTTGCTCATCGTGCTTTTGCCGCTTCCATTCGCGCCTATCAAAGCTACGACTTCCCCGGTGTGAACATCCAGATTGCCATCTGAGAGCGCCACGACGCCGCCGTAGCGCTTGATAATATTGCGGGCGGAAAGCGACTTAGTCATTGTGACCTATCTCATTCTGGCAACCCTAAGGGTTTTGCCCCCTTCGGGGATGTTTCGCAAAAACCCTTAGGGTCTAAAAGCTTTATTTGAAATACTGCTGGACTTCTTCGTCAGTCATGATGTCGTCGAGCAGGTAAGCATCTGGCTTGCCTTCGCACATCGCCAGGCCTTCATCCAGGTTCTCGGAGGTGATAACAGCCGCCAACGGCATGACAAACATCAACCCATTCGAGCCGCCGAGCTTGGTGGTATCGACCTTCTTGCCCATCAACATATTATAGGCGATTCGTAGACCGGTGGGGGAGACGCCAGGGTGGTTGGCAACCGCAATGCTATCGAAGTCCGGGTTCATGGTCAAGGCTTCCTGCCAGAGTTTGAGATACTGGCAGCGGCCTTCACCTACACCCTGCGGCCATTTCGCCGGGTTGGCAGCCATGACAGCCTGCAACGCGCCGATAGCCATGCCGTCCTGCGTCCAGTAGCCGGTCAGGTTCGGGTAGGCAGCCAGGAAGTTCGACATGACCTGCTGGCCGGTGGCTTCGTCCCATTTGCCGGTGTCTTTCGCCAACACCTTGATATCGGGATACTTCGCAAAGACCTCGTCCACGCCTTCCATGCGGGCTACGTTGGCCGGGTGGCCGGGGAAACCCTCGATTTCGACGATCTCGCCCTT
>DAOTXM010000393.1:0-16043 GCA_034435215.1 Anaerolineales bacterium | reverse complement strand
CGGAGGGCGGTCACAAATTGCGATTTTTCAAAGTCTGGGGAGCTCAATTTGTTACCGTGGGCATTATATAAAATCCGGGCACCTGCCACAGGGATTCCCAAAGAGCCCCATTTTTTGCAATTTGCCGTTTCCGGAGTGTGGTACACTCTTTCAGCCATGGAAACCGGAATTTCTCCATTTCTGCAATTAGCCCTCGAACTTTCCATCATCCTGTTGGCTGCCAAAACAACCGGTTACTTGAGCATACAGCTGGGCCAGCCTTCCGTGCTGGGCGAGCTGTTGGCCGGCATTCTCCTCGGTCCTTCGTTGATCGACATCCTGCATTTCCCTTTCATCAAGGACAGCCTTGCGCTGGAGACCACCATCCACGAGCTGGGAGAACTGGGCGTGTTGTTGCTGATGTTCATCGCTGGCCTGGACCTGCATTTCATCGAATTGACGCGTAACACCAAAGTCTCGGCCTTTGCAGGCATCCTGGGTGTCTTGACCCCGGTTGCGCTGGGAACTGCTACCGGGCTTTTGTTCGATTTCGGATGGGAATCCGCGCTCTTTCTCGGACTGACGCTTGGCGCCACCTCCGTCAGCATTTCCGCGCAGACGTTGATGGAATTGAAAGCCTTGCGCACCCGGGTCGGCCTGGGGCTGTTGGGCGCGGCGGTGTTCGATGACATGCTGGTCATCCTGCTTTTGTCCTTGTTCCTGGCTTTCACAGCGGGTGGCACGACCCTGGTCGGCGTGTTGCTGATCCTATTGCGGATGGTCATTTTTCTGGCCGTATCCGTGGCCTTTGGGTTATACCTACTGCCCAGGCTGGTGCGCGTCACTGCGCGGCTGCCCATCAGTCAGGGCGTGCTTTCCCTGGCGATGGTTATCCTACTGTTCTACGGTGTCGCCGCAGAAGTGGTCGGCGGGATGGCCGCCATTACCGGTTCGTTCCTGGCTGGCTTGATGTTCGCCCGCTGTGCTGAAAAAGAACGTCTAATGCAAAGTATCACGGCGCTGTCGTACGGATTGTTCGTGCCGATCTTTTTCGTCAGCATTGGATTGTCCGTCAACATACGGGATTTGAAAGCTGAAGCCCTGCTGCTGACCGGCGTCATCATCGTCATCGCAATCATAAGCAAGTTCTTTGGTTCCGGGCTGGGAGCGCGCTGGGCTGGCTTCGAGTGGCGGGAAGCCTGGCAATTGGGCGCAGGCATGGTCTCGCGCGGCGAAGTCGGTCTGATCGTGGCGAATGTGGGCATTGGCGCGGGATTGCTCTCGGGCAGTGAGTTTTCGGCCATCGTGGGCATGGTGCTGGCCACCACGATCGTCACGCCGCCGATGCTGCGGGCCATGTTTGCCGAGCCGAAGAGAAAAACGGAAGTAGAACCCGCCGAAGGGAAGGAGGCATAGGTATATATGTATCTGATCCTGTTCGTATTGGATGACCCCGATAAATTAGGTAAATTGCTGGATTCCTGGGAGGAGGCCGGGGCAGGCGGCGCAACCGTCCTGGTCAGTACGGGTCTGCATCGACTGAGCAGCGGCGGATTCCGCGATGACATCCCCCTGATGCCCAGCCTGGACGATTTCTATAAGCGCATCGAGGACTACCACCGCACCTTGTTCACCATCGTGAAAGACGATGTTGCCTTGGAAAAGATTGTCGCTGCCACCCAACGCATCGTTGGGGACCTGAACAATCCCAACACCGGTATTCTGGTGGTGCTGCCTACAGCGCAGGTGTATGGGCTGGACAAGAATCTTTAGCGATATTCACCCCGAGCGGAGTGACAAGCGGTGGCGAGGAGTGCGGTCGAAGGGTCTTCACGCGACGACTACAGCATTCGTGCACTCATGCCTCCGCTAAGCCTGAATTATCTGGCTTTTCTTTTCTGACCAAAAGAGTACAGAATCAAGACAAAAGTCATTTGCCGAAAATGGGGGAAAATGCTACATTAGAAAGGATTTACCGTATATTCCATATAGAAATCTTCGACGTGGAGGCTTTATGTCAAAGACCTTACTTTACATTGGAGCTGGCATCCTATTCTTAATCGGATTATGCCTGGTTGGCTATGGCATTTTGAGTGTAATCGGATCCACATCTGCCCAGGGAAGTTCCAACTGGCTGACATTCGGCATCGGGTTCGGCTGTGTTGGCGTGCTCTTCCTGGCTGGCGGCGCAGGCTTGATCTACCTGGCCATGCGCGGACAAAAGACCGAAGTGGTACAGCAGGTCACGATGAAAGTAGACCTGCCCGGTGAAACCAAAATCGAAGAGGTAAAGTGCCGCTCCTGCGGCGGTGTACTGACCGCCAAGGACATCAAGCTGGTCAACGGCGCACCGATGGTCAATTGTCCCTACTGCAACACGGTCTATCAATTAACTGAAGAACCCAAATGGTAAAGCGATTTACGACTACCAATTTACGATTTACAATTTCCGATTGATGATAATGGGAGGGTCGTTATGAAGAAAAGACTTCTGACGATACTTTTGGTTTTTGTCCTGGCGTTGGGCATCACAACCAGCGCGCGGGCGCAGGATTATTACTTTGGTGTAGACCAGGAAATCGTCCATGCCTACTGGAACGAGGACGGCACTCTGGCGCTGGAGTACACCTTCGTCTTCAATAACCAACCGGGCGCGCACGTCATCGACTTCGTGGATGTGGGCATGCCCAACAGTTCCTTCGACATGGGCACGGTCAGCGCAGACGTGGACGGTTCGCCTGTGAGCGTCTCGCGTTCCGACTACCAGGGCTCGGGCTCCGGTTTCGCCGTGGTCATGGGCAACCAGGCCATCGGTCCGGGCAGCCGCGGCACGGTGCATGTGCGGGTGGGGCGGATTAGTAACGTTCTGTACACAGACAGCGAGGACGAGACCTATGCCAGCGCGGTCTTTTCGCCCACCTGGTTCGACAGCCAGTATGTCGCCGGCCGTACGGATGTGACCGTCATTTTCCACCTGCCGCCCGGTCTGGGAACGGAAGAACCCAAATGGCATGGTGCCCCTTCCGGATTTCCGTCCGAGCCCGAGACGGCGCTGGACAGCAGCGGGCGCGTGACCTATACCTGGAACAACCCGAACGGGAATGCCTACACCCGGTATGAGTTCGGCGCTTCGTTTCCCAAGACCTATGTGCCTGCTTCCGCTATACAAACGGAACCGGTAATTACGCCTCCCTCCATCGACTTCGATACCCTGTTCAGCCTGGGCATCTGTGGTTGTGTTGGCTTCATGTTCTTCGGTATGCCCATCCTGGGTGTGATCAATGGACAACGCCGCAAGCTGAAATATTTACCGCCTAAGATTTCCATCGAGGGACACGGCATCAAGCGCGGGCTGACAGCTGTCGAAGCTGCCATCCTGATGGAACAACCGCTGGACAAGGTCATGACGATGATCCTGTTCGGCGTGGTCAAGAAGGGTGCTGCGGAAGTCGTCACGCGCGACCCACTCGAATTGAAGGTTGCTTCACCGCTTCCTGAGGGCCTGCATAAATATGAAAAACAATTCCTTGCGGCATTTCGTCCGGGGACCAATCTCAAACAACGCCGGACGGACTTGCAGGATATGAGCATCAAATTGGTGAAGTCCGTTTCGGAGAAAATGAAGGGCTTCAGCCGCAAAGAGACAGTGGAGTTCTACAAGGGCATCATGGAACGCGCCTGGGCGCAGATCGCTGCGGCAGATACGCCCGAAGTACAGAGTAAATTGTTTGATGAATCCATGGAATGGACCATGCTCGACAAAGATTACGACGACCGCGCCCGCCGCACCTATACGCGGCCCGTTTATGTTCCCATGTGGTGGGGGAATTACGATCCCGGCTACCGGCGCTCCACCGGTGGCACCAGTCCTGTCTCGGTGGGAGGTTCAGCGCCTTCATCACGTCCCAGCGGCCTGCCTGGTGCGGACTTTGCCGCCTCGGTGGTCGGTGGTGTGCAGAATTTCTCGCAGAAGGTGATCGGCAACGTGGGCGATTTCACCAGCCGTGTGACCAACAAGACCAACCCGCCGCCTCCACCTACCCGCAGCAGCGGCAGTCGTTCCGGTGGTGGATGCGCCTGCGCGTGCGCCTGCGCCGGCTGCGCCTGTGCCTGTGCGGGAGGAGGTAGATGATCTTGGATTTCAGATACCGCACCTGTGTTCGGTGCAAGTGTTGACGATTTTGGATTTTTATAGGTAACGACATGGCTATATTCGATGCTTTATTCACTCAAAAATCGAAAATCGAAAATCGAAAATCACCACGCCTGTATCATTACTTGCGTGAGGATGAAACGGAAAAATCCCGGATTCATTTGCGCGTGGATGCTGACGGCTATGGCACGCTGGTGGTCAATGCCAGCCGCGTGATGCACCTGACCCCGACTGCGGCGCTGATGGCGTATTTGATCCTGGAAGTCAGAAGTGAAAAAGAGATCGTCAAGGAAATCGGTAAAAAGTACAAAGTAAAAAGCGGACAAGTAACGAGCGACTTGTCAACCTTCAACCTGCAACTTTCCGAACTCCTGAGGCCGGATGGCGCCTGCCCCGTGCATGAGCTGGAGCTGGATACTGTCATGCCTTTCAGCACGCGCCCGTCCGCGCCCTACCGCATGGACCTGGCGGTCACCTATCGCTGCAACAACGACTGCGCGCACTGTTACAACGCCCGCGAGCGGGATTACCCCGAACTGACCACCGCGGCCTGGAAGAGCATTCTGGACCGGTTATGGAATCTGGGCATTCCTCACATCGTCTTCACGGGCGGAGAGGCAACCCTGCGCCACGACCTGCCGGAGCTGATCGCGCACGCGGAGGCCAACGGACAGATCACTGGCTTGAACACCAATGCACGCCGCCTGGCGGATGAGAAGTATGTCCAGCAATTGCTCGATGCCGGACTGGACCACGTCCAGGTCACGCTCGAGTCCTGTGCCCCTGAAGTGCATGACCGGATGATGCGTGCCCAGGGCGCATTCAAACAAACAATCCAGGGGCTCAAGAATGTTCTGTCCACGCGTCTGTATGTGATGACCAATACCACCATGCTGCGCACGAACGTGGAGACCATCCCGGACACTTTGGATTTCCTGGCAGACCTGGGCGTGCCGACCATTGGTCTGAATGCACTCATCTATTCCGGCCAGGGCCTGACGGTGGGAACCGGCCTGGCGGAAAGCGAACTGCAGCCCATCCTGGACATCGCAATTCAGAAGACCGAAGCGCGTGGCCAGCGATTGATCTGGTACACGCCCACGCAGTATTGCCAGTTCGACCCGACCCAGCAAAACCTGGGCGTGAAAGGCTGCACCGCCGCACTATACAGCATGTGCATCGAGTCGAACGGGGATGTCATTCCCTGCCAGTCATACTATACGTCGCTGGGTAATATACTCGATGACGATTGGGATGCGATCTGGAACCATGAACTGTCGGTGCGCCTGCGTGAACGCAAAGGTTTGCCAGCCAAGTGCGATGGTTGTGGGTTGCTGGCCGAATGTGGCGGCGGTTGTCCGCTAAAATTCGAGAACATAGATTTGATTTGATTGGAGCTGTCAGTATGACGGAACTGGATATCGTTTCAAAACATCTCTGGATCAAGGAATTCCCCGGCTCGATCATTGTTTGCGACCCTGAAGGCATTATTCTGGAGATGAACGGCAAAGCCGCCAAAGGTTACGAAAAAGAAGGCGGTCTCAAATTGATCGGCTCGAACCTGCTGGACTGCCATCCCGAAAAAGCACGTAAAAAGGTCAAGGAAATGCTGTCAACTCGTGAGGCAAACATCTATACGATCGAGAAGAAAGGCATCAAAAAATTCGTCTACCAGAGTCCCTGGTACAGGGACGGCCAGTATGCCGGGATCGTAGAGTTGGTGTTAGAAATCCCGTTCGAAATGCCGCATTTCATTCGTTCATAATTTTATGTCCACGCTCGATGCCCAGATTTGCTATGTGCTGTGTTTTCCCGACCCGGTCGAGAAATCGTCCGAACCGCCGGAGCAGATCCGGGGCTTGAAAGACGCACCGTATTTCCAGCCGGTGGATATCTCCGTCAGGACGCTGGGGCAGGCCCGGGTCCAGGCAGGAGGCGAGACGGTCGTCCTCTCCCGCCAGCGTTACGATGACCGCATCCAGGTCATCGAGTGCAAATTCCCGCTCTCGGATGTTCTCAGTCAGTCAGCGATCCAAAAACGAGAGAACATCGAAGATGACCTGCTGAGGCAGTTGATCCCCGCCGAGTACCTTGAAAATGGATTGTATGAGGAGTATGTCATCCTGATGCTCGACAAGGTCACTACCTCCGATGCGTTCGTGGAGAACAACGCCGCGCAACTGGCGCATTTCATCCGCACGCAACGCGAAGCGCTGGACGAGGCTGAGATTGCAGACATCCTGGTTTCACGCGTACGCTACTCGAAGGATGACCTGACCATCGTGGACTGGGACGGCGCCATCATCATTGCCCCGGACAGTGATTTCCAGTCGGATATCGAACTGCTGAAAGTAGGCAATTACCAATTGTTGCGCTATCGCATGCTCGACCAGAGCGTGGAAGCCAGCCTGCGCGACATTGCCAGGCAGTTCCGCAGCGACCCGCGCCGCGCCCTGCGCCCTGGCCCTACCCGCGGGCGCATTCAGCGCATCGTGCAGCACCGCCTGGAACTAATGCTCGATTTCGAACACACCGACCAGAACCTGCTGTTGATTGGCGATTGGTATACAGCTAAACTGTATGAAGTCATCCGTGATGAACTTTACCTCGACAACTGGAAGGAAGCCGTGCGCACCAAGCTCGATAATATGGAGAGCATCATCGGGACCATCCAGGAAAACTTTTCCCTTTCCTGGTCAGGTCTGATGGGGCAGATCGAGTTGATCGGCTGGATCATCCTGTTGATCGGTTACTTTATTCTGTTCTTTATGGATGCTGGATTTGTGAAATAAGCTCACCCAAAGCCCCTCTCCCTCAGAGAGAGGTCGGGGTGCGGGAGAAACTGGAGGAACCATGAAAATCTTCAATCGTCTTGCTGAACAATTTTCGAACGTCAAACCCCTGCCGGAAGGCACGCATCATACGCAGGCCATGCTGGAGGATGAAAAGCCCTACCGTCTTCATCTTCGCTTGCGCAAGGATGGCTCGGGCACACTGGTCGTCAATGCATCTACCATCTTGCATCTCAACCCCACTGCCGCGGAATACGCCTTTCATTTCATCAAAGGCACGCCTCCCGAAGACGCCGCGAAAGAGATTTCGAAGCGCTATCGCATCAGCAAAGGCATCGCGCTGGAAGATTTTCAGGACTTTGTCGGACGCATCCGGACTTTGATCGAGACGCCGGATCTGGACCCGGTCTCTTTCCTGGATTTCGAGCGCGTCGCGCCTCACTCGACCGATCTGACTGCTCCCTTACGCCTCGACTGCGCCCTGACTTACAGGCTTCCCCCTCGAACGAAAGCCAAATACGCCCCGACCAAACGCGTCGAGCGTGAGTTGACCACCGAAGAATGGGGCCGGATTCTGGATATCGCCTGGCGCGAGGGTGTACCGCACGTCACGTTTACAGGCGGCGAACCGACCTTGCGCGAAGACCTGCCTGACCTGATCGCCCGCGCGGAGAAGAACGGCCAGGTTTGCGGCCTGTTGACCGACGGCTTGAAACTGACCGATAAGGGCTACCTGCACGTGCTACTCAACACCGGTCTCGACCATTTGCTCTTCCTGCTGCAACCGGAAAACAAGGATTCATGGAAAGCGCTCGAAACCATCATGCCCGAGGACTTGTTTACGACCGTGCATATCACCTTGAACAAGGGGAGCCTCGAGAAAATCGATGAGACGCTGGAGAAATTGGCGGAACTGGGCGTGACCAGCCTGTCGCTGGGGCTGGCCGACAAGTCCCTCCGCGAGGATATGGAAGCAGTGCTCGACAAGGCCGCCAACCTGGGCCTGCGCCTGGCCTTCGACCTGCCCGTGCCCTACTCTGCGGACAATCCGGTGGCGTTAGAGACTTCTGAAGATCAGGTTCCATCCGGGGCAGGCAAATCCTGGCTGTATGTCGAGCCAGACGGTGACATATTGCCCGCGCAAGGAATGGCTGATCAGGTGCTTGGCAACTTACTGCGCGATCCTTGGGAAAAGATCTATCGAGCATGAAATGGATTTATCATGACAGATCCAATTAACATCGCAAGCGAACGTTTTGAACAACATTACTCCTGCTCGCAAGCTGTATTCTCGGCTTTTGCACCGCACTACGGTCTGACCGAAGAACAGGCTGTCAAGCTCGCCTCGCCCTTCGGTGGCGGTATGGCGCGCCAGGGACAGGTCTGCGGCGCAGTGACCGGCGCGTTGATGGTCATCGGGCTGGCGCGCGGCGCAACGGACCCGAAGGACAAGGAAACTATCTATCGCTTGGGGCAGGAATTCATGCAAAAGTTCGAAGCGCGGCATGGCAGCGTTTTATGTCGTGAGTTGATCGACTTCGATATGCGTGTGCCCGAAGAATACCAGACTGCCAAGGATACAAAGGTTTTTTCAACGCTTTGCCCGAAATTTGTACAAACCGCAGCAGAAATCATTGCTGAGCTTATCAAATCCTCGGCGACAAAATGATATTGAAGCTATTCACGTATCCATGAAGTATCAAAACTTTCTGATCGCAATCATAATCTTGCTGATGAGTAGCCTGGCCTGCGTATTCGTCGAACGGCTGGTATTTGGTCCCGAAATTGAAGCGTCGCCGATACCAGTCGAACCGACGCCAATTGCATGTATAGGAGATGAATGTCTCGACATTTGCCTCTCCAATCTGGAAAAAGTGTTGGAAACCCGACCATTCAAGCCCATTACTAATGAGATCTATGTCGAATACAATGCCAATATCAATCTGGTAGTTTATAAAGTCGAGGGGAATGAACTTGTGGAATTTACAAATCTATGGGTGCCACCAGATTATCTCGTCTACCAGGAGGATACTGTAGCGCACCAGCGCATCTGGAATTTCTACACCACGATCATCCCGGCAGAACAGCGTAGCATGGTCAAGGAATTTGTCATATTTACCGATGGAACAGAAGGATCAGGAGCGTGGGTCGATCGTTCCTGGGATCGACCGGAGGAATGGCGCGTCGGATTCGATATCCTTGACTCAGATTATCCGTTGTACCTGGCAGATTCATTGATCCACGAAACTGGTCACCTGATCACGCTCAACACTTCGCAAGTACCTTTTGATGAAACCATGATCTTCACTGGTAAGCAAGACCATCCCAAATGTAAAAATTTTATAATGACAGAGGGTTGCAGCCTGCCTGATTCCTACATCAACCTCTTCTACCAGAGGTTTTGGAAAGACTTGTATGAAGAGTGGTGGGAGGTGGACCAGGAAGCGCAAAATGCCGAGTCATACGAGGAATATCAATCCATGCTTGAACCTTTTTATCGAGAACACAGGGATGAATTTATAACTCGTTATGCCGCAACGAATATTATAGAAGACTTGGCGGAGACGTGGACTTACTTTGTTCTCAATCCCAAACCGGATGGTAATGATGTCGCCATGAAAAAAGTAATATACTTTTACGATTTCCCTGAACTGGTGGATTTGCGAGGAGAAATCATCGATGGCTTATGTTCTTACTTGACTCCATAATGGAGAGAGACATGTGATGCAGTTTGTCCATAGGCAATGATTTTTAAGCCCTGCCGTTTTTGGCAGAGGATTTCAGTCCCGTCAGAAGCGGAAGACCCGATTTTTGTAAGCAGATAGCAAACTTCTAGGAGCTATCTGCTTATTATTTATATGGTATGCTTACGAAAATTTCGATGGAGATGCACAGAAGATGACCTCGCGACCTCTTACACGCAGAACGCTTCCGCTCATCTTCTTGCTGGGTGCCGGCCTGGCATGCAATGCCGTGACAGGCATTTTTGTAGAACCTAAATCCTCTATTTCAGAAATACCTGCTACCATGGAATCGCCTGTCGGAAATGACCTACAACCTGAACCTTTTGCGCACTCGACCTTCTGCCCGGCGGTCACAGAGAGCATTCTGGAAGCCGCAACACAATTTGAAGAAGATACAAGCAATGAAGACAGTGCTGAGCTCGAGGAACAGTACCTGGTGACCTATCATATTTCAGGCGATCAGATCAGTGAACCGTCTTATGAAGATGTGTCCGCGGATTTGATCGATTTTCAGAAAGATGTGACCGGCCATCAAGCAATTTGGGATGATATCGTCGCACTGATCCCGGCCCGGGAACGACATACATTGGCTGAATTTTCCATCGTTACAGACGGTGAAGGGAATCTCTTGGCTGCCGTTACGCAGACAGGGTATGATCCCGCGCTGTGGGCTCTGGAAGTAGATATCCGCGATTCGAGCGACAGGCTTAACCTGGCTTATACTCTCATCCATGAATACGCACACTTGCTGACGCTCGGGCCCAATCAGGTCACGCCCAGCGAAGCGGTCTTCAACTATCCGGGTGACAACGGCATCTATCTATCTGAAGTCGGCGCCTGCCCGAATTACTTTCCCGGCGAAGGTTGCAGTCAGTCTGATTCCTATATCAATGCATTTTTTAACGAATTCTGGAGCGGTATTCACCCAGAATGGCAGGACATCAACCTGATCGAGGACGACGATTTCTACTACGAAGCGCTGGATGACTTTTTCTACGCCCATGAAGACCAGTTTGTCACCAGCTACGCTGCATCCAATCCCGAAGAAGATATTGCTGAAGTATTTACCTTCTTCGTGCTCGCTTCTCGCCCAAATGGTGATAACATTGCGGAACAGAAGATTCTGTTCTTTTACCGATATCCTGAACTCGTCCAACTCCGTGATGAAATCCTGCGCGGCGTATGCCAACTCGATCCATGACAGAACCCGAACGCCCCATTCCCGAATCCTACTGGGTAGAACCCGGACGTTTCCTGGCCGGTGAATATCCTGCTGCGCCATATATCGGGAGGACGCGCGAGCGATTGAACCGGCTGCTCGAAGCCGGCATAGATACCTTCATCGACTTGACCATTCCAAATGAATTGCCACCTTACGAGCCCATCCTGCTCGAACTGGCCAAAATTCGCAATATCGACGTCCGATACAAGCGTTTCTCCATCATGGACCATAGCATCCCAATACGCGGTATCATGATTGCGATTCTGGGCGCCATCGACAGCGCGCTTCTCGACAGTCGTAACGTCTACGTGCATTGCTGGGGTGGTATCGGGCGCACAGGCACTACGGTGGGTTGTTACCTCGTCCGGCGTGGTCTGACGGGCGAGCAGGCCCTGGCGCAACTGGCAGAATGGTGGAAGACTGTCCCCAAGAGTGCCTATAACCCACGCTCCCCTGAAACAGACCGGCAGGTGGAATTTGTCCTGAATTGGGAGAAACTATCTTCAGCAGCAACAAAGCCTTTATCATCCCTGTAAGGGAGCGCCCCAAAAAGGGGACTTTGAAGATAGCCTGATTAAGAGGGGAATATGAACTGGCACGCGCGCTACACCCAGCAGGCAAACTGGACACGCCCCTTGCAAAAGTATCTCTTCAAGGAAGCGGGATTGACAAGCACGTCCCGTATGTTGGAAGTGGGCTGCGGAACAGGCGCCATTCTCACCGGGATATGGACCCATGCGCTTCACGGTCTGGACCTGCAGCCTGCTGCCCTTATGGAAGCGCGAGCCCATGCCCCGGCCGCTCTGCTGACCTGCGGCAATGCCCTGCAGCTACCCTATCCTGAGGGGTGGTTCGATATTACCTGCTGCCATTTCCTGCTCCTATGGGTGTCAGAGCCGCTGCAAGCTTTACGAGAGATGAAACGCGTCACCAGACATGGTGGACACATCCTGGCATTGGCTGAACCCGATTACAGCGCCCGTGTAGACAGCCCTGCCGCGTTAGCGGTGTTGGGTCGCTGGCAAGCTGAAGCCTTGCGCAGGCAGGGAGCAGACCCCTCGCTGGGGGCCAGGTTGGCAGAATTGTTCTATCAAGCCGGGATCGACCTGATTGAAACGGGAGCAATCAAAGGTCAAGGGGTAAATGCGCTTGCCTCCGCGGAACGGGAGTTGGAATGGGAAGTACTTGAACATGATCTGGCGGATTTCGTTCCCGTGGAGGAAATCCAGCAATTGAAAAAACTGGATGAGCAAGCTTGGGAACGCGGCGAGCGTACATTGCATGTTCCTACCTATTTTGCCTGGGGACAAACATGACGGCGAAAAGGCAGTATAATGCCATCCGAAAAGACATTGGAGGTATGTTTTGGAACTAACACCTTTCGAGGTCGAGACGCAAGAACAGAGCGACCCCTCGCAAAAAACACAATCCATAAAACATTTTATGATCGACCTGCTAGAAACCATCATCCTGGCGGTTGTCCTTTTCTTTGCGATCAATGCTGTATCCGCGCGCGTCCGTGTGGATGGTTTCAGTATGGTGCCCACCCTGCAGGACGGCGAGTATGTATTGGTCAACCGCCTGGCGTACCGAAACAAACTGCCAGAACGCGGTGATATCATCGTGTTCGTCTCTCCCCAAACAAGTGAACTGGATTTGATCAAACGCGTAATCGGGCTGCCCAGCGACCACATCAAAATATACAACGGCGTGGTGCAGGTGAATGAGCAGGTGTTGGAGGAACCTTATATCGCCGATGCGCCGTTTTATAATGGCGAATGGGATGTGCCGGAAGGCAAATTGTTCGTCCTGGGTGACAACCGCAACGATTCGTCCGATTCGCACGCCTGGGGTTTGTTGCCGGTCGAAAATGTGATCGGTAAAGCCATCTTGATCTATTGGCCGATCCCCGAATGGAACCTGATCGAACATATCGAATCCGTGGCGGCAATTCGATAAAAAGGCCTATAATTACGATGAACCAATGAACTTCCAAAACACCTTACCCTCCGTCTTATTGAAGCGATCCTTTGTTATGAGAGAAACCTGTCAAGTAGGAGAGCTGGCATGACCGAATTCGATCTGCCCAAACCTGCTCCATGTAATGAGTGCCAGGCTGGAATGATGCAAGTGCATTATCTCACCTACTTTACCTGGTTGGGTGAGGAATTGATCACGGTTCCGAATTTTCCGGCCTGGGTATGTGATGTGTGCGGACGGCGTGAATATGATGAGCGCGCCGTCTCATGGCTGAGTATGTTGCTCAGCCCAAATGCAGGCCGTCCAACACCCAAGGTCAAACGGCCGGTACCGCCGAGACCTAAACCCGAGACCAGTCGTTTAAGCCCCGATTAGTCCGCACAGGAGAAAACGATGGTCATGGATACATCTCCTCGGACATATCGCTTTGTTCCGGCTGATATTTATACTTCCGGGTACCGGGTGGTGGGTAAAGTGATGGTAGCCAACACGGGCGTAATCGGCCTGATGAACGATACCACCAATTCCGCCATGGAAGTGCATGACGCCAGGCTGGCCAAGATCCACATGCCAACCAAGCTGGTGGACCATTTCGACATGGTGCGCATGGTCAAGAAAAAGGTGATGGTGATGTGCCTGTCCCGGCGTGAGGATCTGGGACCAGCGGCACTGGTGCGTGGCGGTTATGGGACCATCAGCGAATATCCAGCGCGTTTTACCAGTCAGGTTTATGAAGTGGAAGGACGCCTGGAGTTGCCCGGTCGCTTCGACTTCCAGGGGTTGATGTTCGAGGGCACCCGCCATTTTATCCCCGTGTTCGATGCGGTCCTGACCGCCATCCTGATCCCGAACCTGCGCGTGGAGAGCCCCGGGATGCTGTTCAACCGGGATCACGCTGATGTGGTGGCACTGCTCAACCAGCGCTCCAAAGATGACAAGTAATCAAAACGCTTGACCGTTGGGGGAGTGGGTGATAAAATCCCCCCGCTTAATAAGCCCCCATCGTCTAGAGGACCAGGACGCAACCCTTTCAAGGTTAAGACCGGAGTTCGAATCTCCGTGGGGGCACACCTAAAACGCCCGTGAGGCGTTTTTGCATTAAGACCGGAGCCCCCATTGAGGGGATATTTCGAATCTCCGTGGGGGCGTACGAGAACGCCGTTGAGGCGTTTTTTTACTTAAAGACCAGAACCCCCATTAAGAGGATGTTTCGAACCGCCGTGTGGCACACGAGAACGCCATTGAGGCATTTTTGCTTTATGGTCGGCGTTCCCATTGAGGAGATGATATTCGAAGGTCAATACTCACTTCCCAATAATGATCCTCTCCGGATCCACCTCTTCGCGCAAAATCCGTAGTTCATCATCGCTCGGCTCGGGGGTGATGGGCAACGAGTCAGCAAATAATATCTCAAATCCAGTGTTATCCACCACATCCTGCCGGGTCACGCCGGGGTGCAGGCTTTCCACTTTCATTCGTTTGGTGACTTCATCATAGCCCATCAACGCTAGCGTGGAGATGACCTTGTACGGTCCGCTCCCGGGCGGCAGGCCGGCAGCTTCCCGCGCGCCGGGGCCGCTGAGATATCCCGGGGTGGTGAGAAAATCCAGCTTGCGCACGAAGCGGCGTTTATCGTGCGGGGTGATGACCAGCGTCTTCCAGCAGAGCGAGGCCAGGTCGTTTGCACCGCCGCTGCCCGGCAAGCGGACTTTGGGATGCCGGTACTCGTTTCCGATCATGGTTGCGTTGAGGTTGCCGTAGACGTCGATCTGCGCGCCGCCCAGGAAGGTGTAATCCACCACACCGCGCTGGCAGGACTCCATGATCTCGTCCATGCTGCCGTGCAGTAGCGCCCGCGTCTGGGTGTACGAATCTGCCACCGAGATAGGCAGTTTGATCAGTTCGGGCGCGGCGCTGCCTGCCTCGAACATGACGACCAGATTGGGTGCGGTCGTCTTTTGCGCCAGCATGGCCGCGGCCAGCGGCATCCCGGTTCCGATCACAGCTGTCCGTTTATCCTCCAGTTGGCGCGCAGCGACGCACACCATCAGTTCCATCAAGTTGTAACGGCCATTTGAGGTACTCATGCTTCTTCTCCGGGACGTTTCAACGGTTCCATTTCGCACAGTTCGCGCATGCGCGCTTCGCCGCCGCACAAAGCCAGATATTCAGCGAAGTCGTGCGTGTCGTAGATGTATTTGTTGAGGAAATTCTGCAACGCAGACTCATCCCTCTCGGCCGCCAGCCATTCGGCCAGGTGGTCCTCGTCCGAGAAATATTCGTAAGGCATGTTACCGGGATAGCTCCCATAGCGTACCTCGCAGACGGCATCCACCAGCCAGTAGGGGATGAAGGTCTGACTGGGGTTCCTGCGGATCGCATCCGTGCTGACAATACGTTCGGTCGTGACAATGAGCCGCTTGCATGCCCGCGACAGGTCATAGTCTGCGATGCTGATCCCATCTACCTGCGCGTTCCCGTATATATCTGCCCGGTGAACGTGGATGACTCCCACGTCTGGAAAGAGCGCGGGGATGGCGAGCAGCTTCTGCCCTGTGAACGGACATTCGATCACCTTTGCCGCGCTATGGCGGAACGTATCTGTACCGAGGACGGAGCGTGCCGGCAGGTAGGGGACGCCCATCGCTGCGGCCTTATACCGCCAGCCAAGGGTGGCATTGCTCCATTCCGTCGTGCGGACGGCTCCGCTCTCCAGGTAACGACGAGCGTTTGGTGAAAGTCCGCGCAGTTCCAGCCCGACCACGTAGGCAATGTCGCAGCGGTCGAAGCATTTACCCGCGGCCAGGATCTGGAAGTCGTGTGTGGCCGTGTGGCCAGAAAGGCCAAGCCCTTGAATGCGCTGGCGGACGATCTCGTGCAGGACTGCTGTGGCAATCCTCACGCCCCCGAAGCCGCCCGAAGCAAAATAATCGCCGTCATGGATGAAACGTGCCACGGCCTCTGTAACCGTCATCCGTTTGTCGGTCATCGCACGTGATTTCCGGGCGAAGAAGGCACGCGCGGCATCGACATCAGGGGAGGAAAAAAGTTCTCCCTGTGAGGCAGCCGGTTTCAATGGTTCGAGCATGGGCACCTCCATTTACATGGAATATCAATACTTCACGAAAGATGAAAAAGGAACCGATAGTAGGGGTGCGGAGCGGGCGTATGCC
>DAOTXM010000392.1:0-5866 GCA_034435215.1 Anaerolineales bacterium | reverse complement strand
GAGCGTGCGTGCGCACGCTCGCATCCCCAAATCCGGCCCCTTTTCCCTTCCAAACTGCGGCGGCAAAGCCCGGCAAATTTGTTGTTTTTCTCTTTTTGAGGTATGGAATTACGATAAGAGAACCTATACCGATGATCAGATTGTAATAGACCATAAAATTATAAGGGTCGATAAATTTTAAGGAGCGGGTTATATAGATATCTGTGAACGCGAATATGATGGAACATAGTATCATCAGAAAAATCGGTTGTCCAGAGAACTTGCTTTTTCTATCTGGTGATGGAGAATAGCTGAGTATCCCTATAGAAATAGCAACCAATCATGCAGCAAAATACATGACCCAATTATGTTTTTCGTTCAACATGAAGATAGCCAGGAAACCTGCAAAAATGACCTTACTACCCATAATCGGCATCACACTGGACGCATCACCATTGGACAAAGCCATGTAAAGAAACAGGAATGCTATCACGCCAGTGATTCCGGCCATTAGCAATGGCGCCAACCCTGCTACAGATGGAACTGCTGGTTTGACAAAGAGCCACAGGAATGGCGTTATTACGGCTTGAAGAACACTGATATACAGGAAAAATAGAAATGGTTCTCTAATGCGATGCTTGAGAAGCGACTTGGAGACAGCAGAATAAATGCTGTGGAAAAGACCTGAAGATACCCCAATGACGAGAAGTAGAATATTCATTAATTTCTCAAAACCCCTCTCTCGTTTTCGAAAGAGGGGCATATTGGTTAATGGAAACTATCTATCATCAGGAGGATGTAGCCTCTTCTGCACCCTTCGAAACCAGAAAGGCTTCGTATTCGCTTTCGTCCATATAAATAATCGCTTCAGAAGGGCAATTTCGTTCACAGGTGCCACATTCAACACAAATTTCGACATCGATGTGGGCCTGGGTCTCGCCTTCGGTGATGGCGTTGCTCTCACAGCCCGCGCTACAGGCTCCGCACAAAATACAGGCATCGGTAACGACGTACGGCATAGTTTACTCCTAAAGGAACTGATGATCTTTACTACTGACTTCCAGCATACGCTTTTTCGGGATCGATCTCTTCACGGATCAGCCGGACTTCTTCCGCGGTCGGGGGTACGGTAACAGGCACATCGTCCGGAATGACCGGCTCGAAACTCATATTGGACAGAACATCTTCAAGGGTCGTGTTCGGATGGATTGATTCTAACCGCATCTTTTTGCTTTGCGGATCGAAGCCGAAGATCGCCTTATCCGTAATGACCCGGCTTGGACCACCCCTCAGTCCCAGTTTTTCACGCTCATCGCCGCCATGCAAATAACCGGGGCTGGTAATGAAGGTCACGGCTTCATTGAGCTTTCGGGCTTCGTGCCGAATGGTAATGACGGTTCGGCGAGCGTTGGAAGCAAGATCATTACCGCCTCCACTCCCCGTAAAGCGTCGGAATTTGCCTTTCGGATCGCCGAGCAGAGTGGTGTTCAGATTGCCGTACATATCGACTTCCAGGGCTCCCAAAAAACCCACATCGATCAGGCCCTTATGCAACACGGAACCCAGCATATCGGCAAAGCTGGAATGGATTTTTGCTCGATACCATAGTCTTGGATCCGATAGGCCGTGAACGGCAACCGTAAGCGGCTCTGGATCGACCACGCCCAGCTCGAAAAGAATCGTTGCATTGGGAGCATGAGTCCGTTTTGCGAGAAAAGAAGAGATGACCGGCAAACCAAGCCCAACGCCAATAATCTCACCATCTTTCAGTTCGCGTGCCCCTGCGACAGCCATCAGTTCGAAAGAGGTATATTCAAGGTCTGTTGCCATTGATGCTCTCCTTGCCTTTCAATACCCCAGGATGGGATCTGCGCGCAGTTCATCGAGATGTTTCATGCCACCTACCTGTTCCAGATATCCCCAATGGTCTTTCACACCATAGACGTACTTATCCAGGTACTCCTGAAGCCCTTGTGGCGTTTTGGAAGCCTGCGCGTACAGGTCGATATGTTCTTTATCGAAATCGTAGGCTCCATAGACAGAACTGGGATGCGCCGAGAAGGGTAAATGCACCACATGTGAGACCCTGAAACCGTGAACCAATGTCCGTTCGGGGTTGCGACGGATCGTTTCCGTGGAAACAAGCTGTTCGGTCATGACGATCGTTCGCTTGCTCGCCTTGACCTGCTCCTCGTTATCCCAGCGCGGTCCCAAAATCCAGGCGTTCCCTTCCTCATCCGCAACTTGGACTTGAATCACTGCTACATCCGGCTCGAGCGGCTTGAGTACCAACCAATCCTCGCCACTGAAGGGGTCCTGCAATCTTCCCACCAGGGGCGGTGTTCTCTCCTCCAACTGTTTGAGGATATCCGAACCATTCAAGGAGCGGATCGGTATGAAAGGTAACCCGAGAGAGCCGGCCAGATAGCGAAAGGTCATCGAAAGGCTGCTGTACTCTTCTGTTATCAAGTCTCCCTGTTCAATCGCCCGGTTGATGCAAAAATGTTGACCAGTGCGACCGCGGGAGCCGCCTCCATATACAATTCGTTCTACGGCTCCCGCTCCGACCAACATGTCTGCGTCCATTGCGCCCACGCATTGAGATACAGTAAGTTTTTTCGTTCCCTGGCGAATCACCTCATGAGCGAAGGCCATTGCACAACGCGCTGTAGCAAACCCGGAGAGGGCAACATGCGAACCAAGTGCAACGGAAGCAACAGCCTCGGAAAGTGTTGAGACCTTGGACATGCAGATTTCCTAGGCTAATACAGGTCGCTTCTCGAATAGGACCAGCAGTAGCTTGCAAACCCCTTCTTCAAGCTTGATCTCAGCGAGTTCCACCGGAATATCCAGTTTTTCTTCGATGGCCAGCACGATCAGATTGGCTGGGACACAGGTGAACGGCTCAACCTCTTTAGCCAGCATCTTCTCTTCTACCGCCCGATGGATGCAATCCTGAACGCCAACCTTCAATAGTCGTTCTTCCTGGCTGTAGGAAACCTCGGCTACGATCCCTTCCCTTTTTAGGACGTCACGGATTTTTTCCAGAATATCCGTAACCTCCGTGCTCGAGAGCAACGGTTTGACCTTCTCTTCGAAGTATTGATGCCCGACCTTCGTTGTGCGGAAGCGCGCACCCTTGCCGCGCTCATCCCAGAAGGCCTTTTGAAGTTCGTATATGAGGCCGTTGGCATAATCAACGGGGATAGTTTTGTCGCTCATGCTTGCTCCTCTTTATAGTAGGGGTCGCCCCATTTCTCTGTGAAGACCAACTCATGGATGGGGAGACGGGGGCGTGGCTTGTGCGGTCGCGTTGGATGACCGATCGAGAGAATACTGACGGCTTTATAACCTTCCGGGATATCCAGGAGCGCCTTGATGCGTTCTTCATCCCGGATGTCAATGCAGGGCGCAATCACCCAGCAGGCCCCCAGTCCCAACGCCGTGACCATCAGCAGGATATTTTCGATCGCTGCGGAGGTGTCGTAGGGTGTATCCCAGACATCTTTTTTGCCGCACACCACCAGATTGATCGGAGCGTTAGCCATGAAGGTAGAAACCTGCCCGGAAGTCAGTTTTTGGAAGGCGGCTTGGCGCTTGGCCTCATCTTGCAAAGTGGCGAAACGCTCCTGCATCTTTTTGGTGACAAATTCAGCAGTGAAACGGCGGCCGCTTCCACCGCCGGCAATCGCCCCCATCTTCTTGCGCATCGCTTCGTCCTTGACAATAATGAAACGCCACGGCTGCGCATTTTCCCCTGAAGGAGCCTGCCTCGCGGCTTCCAAGATCATATCAAGATCCCGGTCTGAGACCGGTTCATCGGTAAAATCCCGGATGCTGCGACGGTCCTGGATGACCTTCATAGTCGCATCGACCAAGTTATATGTTTCTGACATCCTTCCTCCTCATGGCTAGAAAAGATCTTATTTTGTTTCGCGAGATGAAACATTGTTTTATTTTATGATACAATGTAAGTATGACATAATATAAGTCAATTGTCAATAAGTAGGCAAACCAACTTGGTTGGATGAGGATTTTTGTAACATACCGATATGAAAAATGTCCCCCCTATCACAGCGCATGAAATTCACATCCGTATTGCAGAGATAACCGATTTACCAGACATTGTAGCCATCTATAATCAGGCGGTTCCTACCCGGCGTTCAACTGCCAATACGATCCCATGGACGATCGAAGGCCGCACGGTATGGTTCCAAGAACATGAACCGAATCATTATCCTATTTTTGTTGCAGAAGTTAATCATCAAGTCGTGGGCTGGTGCAGCTTGAGCGCGTATCGTCCCGGCCGACTGGCTTTGCGTTTCACAGCAGAGATCAGCTATTATGTAGATAATGCTTACCAAAAACAGGGGGTCGGCGGTGTATTGATCAGTCATGCATTGAGGGTTTGTCCAGCACTTAAGATCAAGAATGTCATTGCCGTAATAATTGAAGTTAATCAAGGCAGCAAAAAATTGCTGGAAAAACTTAACTTTCAACAATGGGGATACCTACCACGCGTGTTAGATTTTGACGGCCAGGAGTATGGTGAGTTATATTATGGTCAACGAGTAGCAGATTAATTTACTTACAGATAAACGATTCTTAGAATCTTCTTTGCTTTCCGGCATATGAACCAGTAAAATATGGGCAATCTTCAATGAATGTAATTGAGAGGGAGCAATTAGAATGAGTGAATCAATTCGCGCTGTGGAACGTGCTTTGGATGTTCTTCTTTGTTTCTCCAGCCAGACCCCGGAACTTAGCATGACACAAATTTCGGAAATGGTTGGGATTAATAAAAGCACTGTTCACAGATTGTTGGCTACCTTGGAGAGAAAACGTTTTGTAGAGAGAGATGCGACCACTGGGCTGTATAGACCTGGGATTCGACTTCTCCAGATGGCATTTCTTACACTCGAGCATAATGACCTGCGTCGGCTAGCAGCACCGTTTTTGCACTTTTTATGTGAACAGTATCGTGAAAATGTCAATCTTACTGTGTTGGATGACACAGATGTCGTCTATTTGGATGTGATTGAAAGCCCACAACGTGTTAAATTGGCTGCGGCGCCTGGACAGCGACTGCCTGCATTTTGCACTGCTTCTGGGAAGGCAATACTTGCATTTCTGCCGGAAGAAAATGTGCGCCATATTCTTGAGCGTGGATTGCCAAGTTATACGAAGAATACGATCACTTCTCTGGACGCATTTTTTGAGGATATGAGCCAGACTCGCCAGCGCGGGTATGCAATTTCCGAGCAGGAATTTGAAGAAGGCATCAATGCCCTGGCCGCACCGATTTGCAATCATCCGATTGCCTCGGTTTCCATTGCCGGACCCGCATACCGGCTTACGCGGGAACGAATGATCGAGATTGGCCCTAATCTTGTAGCTGTCGCAAATAATATCGCAAGGGAGGTCGAGTTGTCAGGGAAGTTAGATTAACGATTCCAGGGTTGCAAGTCCATTTTCGTTAATCTATGAGTACAGAACTACCCTCACCAAGGTCGCAGCCCTGATGATGCAGATGTTGGACAAGAAACCCGCCGACGAACAGATGATGTCGGTTGAGGAAGCACCAGCGAATTACGAAGCGGAATAAGTCACAAACTATCAAGAGACAAAAGCACGGAGACACAAAAGCGGTCTCCGCGCTTCGTGTTTTGGACGGGATTGATTAGGAAATTCGTCTCACAGATTGCGGACAGATGGCGCTTTTCACCATGGAATAATTCCTGTACGATGATATAAGTAGATCTTTTCAATAAATTAGGGTATAGGGGCTTCAAGTTCCCCTTCTTCTTGAGAAGATATATACAAATTTCGGTTCTTTAGGATTTGCCGTGAAAGGGGCCGGATTTGGGGATGCAAGCGGGCGTATGCT
>DAOTXM010000391.1:0-6505 GCA_034435215.1 Anaerolineales bacterium | reverse complement strand
CTCCTACACCCCGCGTAAAACCAAACGCAAAAAATCCATCGGCGCTTCCTGGAAGGTGATCACCACCTGGCGCAACTTTCCCCCGGAACTGAAAGAGGAAATCTCCGACCTGGCTTCCGAGGCCGGCCTGGACGTGCCGGTGGGGGAACTTGTCACCGCTCTTCTGCGCTACAGCCTGACCGCCTGCGAATTGGGCGTGTTGGCCTTCGATCCAGTGGAAATCGTATCCGGCTACCGGTTGGAAGCAAGGGGCAAATCATGATTTTCTCGGAAAATCGGTCAACTATTTTCGGGCAGAAAAAGTGCGTAGGCGGCGTACAAAATTTGCCGCCTACCTACTGTCTACGTCCCGCCTGCGTTTCCGCCTGCGCTCCCGCCTACGCTGAAGGCACAGGAAGGCCAGAGCGCGGCGCAAAACAGGGGAAGGGTCTTACGGGTCAGGGGTCGCAAAATGAGTCATTTTTACGATGGAGGCCCATCCCATGAACATTGAGAGTGCCTGGCAATCTGTCCTGGGACAACTGCAGATGGAGATGCCGCGCGCCTCCTTCGACACCTGGGTGCGCGATACGCAGGTGGACTCCTTTGATGGGAAAGTGCTGACGGTCAGCGTGCGCAACAACTACGCCCGCGACTGGCTGGAATCGCGCCTGACCAGCACGATCTCCAGGATGTTGGTTGGGATCATGAACCAATCTGTCGATGTACACTTTGTAGTGGGTGAAGACGAGCTGGAAGAAGTCGAAGATGACGAGGAAGAAAGCGAGCCGGACGAAGACCTGGCTATCGAGCCGGTCCAATGGCTGGACTACGACCGCATCGTTCAGCCACACAGGCAGGTGGTGGTCAAGGGGTATCTCAGGCGGCTGGCGATGGAGATCGGCCCCAAAGTAGTCTGGCTGTACATTGGCTTTCACCAGGCAGCCTGGGCTTCCAAGGCCCTGGGAAGCGGCACTGCTCTGTGCAGCCGGCAGGTGATGCGTTTTTCCGGCCTGAGCGAAGGCGCCTTCTGGCGATTGCTAAAGCAGCCGGATGTGAAAAGAAATCTGTCGGGGCTGGTGCAGCGCCTGGACCCACCGGATGCCCGCTCCTACCGGCGCGGGCGGGACGGGCGCCCGCACCGCATCCCGATCCGCTACCAGGTCTACATGACCCCGCGCTTGACCGTGAGTGACTCGGCAGCGATCTTTACCCGCCTAAAGTCATTCCCAGAACTAGGCAGGACCCTGGCAGATGGTTTAAGTGAGTTGCTGGCTGTGGATGACATATTCGAATTGCTGGCCCCACCGGAAGAAACGCCACCGATCAGCACGCCTTGCAAGACCGTGATGGAAATGGCTACCTCACTTTCAGATGAGCCAATCCCCCCGGAAACGGACAAACTGGCCCAGGAACTGCACCGCAGGATCGTGAACAGCCTGGGCGACATCCACCTGACACACTACTTCATCACCCAGGTCATCCCGGGCTGCCGCCTGACCCCGGCCCAGGCCTGGCTGGTGGCTGTTGCGCGTGATCTGGCCTACCTGAACTGGCGCACCGGGGAACGGCGCGAAATTGTGACATTCAGAGGCGGCTACCGGGAGATGGCTGCCCTGGTGGGGTCCAAGCGGCCTAAGACCGTGCAGGCCTGGCTCAGCCCAACCTGGAAGAGCCAGCAGCGCGGCGGCGACCTGACCGTCTTCATGCAGGAATTGGACCTCCCCGACCAGGGATTCTCCGACCTGCGCGTGGACACCATGCCACGATCCTTCCGGGTGCTATTGGACGAACCTCTGGACGCAGATGGAGGTAATAAGGCAGGCGCAAATGGAAGTAATAGGCTGGACGCAGATGGAGGCAATAACCAGACGCAAATGGAGGCATTAGCAGGCGCAAATGGAGGCAATATGGTAGACGCAAATGGAAGTGATTTAAACACTTTAAAACACCCTTTAAACACTGATCAAGAGATCACTTCCACCACTGATCCCCTGACGGGGACACGAAACGGAAGTGCGGGGGCGGAGATGGCCATCCCTGATTATTGGGAACTCGAGACTCTGCTCGAACAGAACGATGTGCACCCCAAAGTGCAGCGGGAACTGCTCGAAGTCCAGGCATCCGTCCACGCCTTCGTCTCCTGGGTATTGTATGCTGCCAGTCCGATGAGCGGTAAGCTGTCCGACCCGCTGGGTTACGCCCTCAGCCGCCTGCGCGAACACCCCTTGAAGGAAGCGCGCGGCACGTTTCGCCAGCTGGCCGACCTGCCGCCAGTAGAACTGCTGGAATTGATCCGCTCGACCCCGCAGGGGCGATACACGATGGCACCCCAATACAACCACCCGCTGGCCGGGGCCTGGAAACAGGTCATGGGCTCGAACAACCGCATGCTGCCGGCCGTGCGACAAATCCTCTTTGCGCAAGGAGAAGATGAATTATGAGAGTGCACTTTATCGTGAACTCTGGACAGCGCGCCCTGGGCGCCATGTTTACCAAGAACATGAACGATGAGATGCTGGTTTTCTTCTACCCGGCAAGCGCGCCACGCACCTTCCACACCTTGTTCTGCCCGCCGATGAAGATCATCGCGCTGGACGAAGAGGGGGGTGTCATTTTCGAAGAGGTGGTCACCAAATGGTGTTTCGTACACCTGCCAGCCTGCAAATACGTGATCGAGACCGCCCCGCAAGTAGATATCCAACCCTATATGGAAAGCATTCTCTCTTACACCGACCCTCCTTTTCCCCAGTATGGGGCTGTGCAGCAGGGCGTGGATTTGCATGCTTTGCTCTTTGCGCTTCTCTCTGAAGCAGTTGCCGACATCCGCCGCATCCGCGAGGCGCACGGCTATGACGTACAGCCCGAGATCCAACGAAACAAGTTCGCCCTGTGGGAACGCGGGCAGATGGTCTCCTCTGCCGGATTTCTCTTGGATTTTTCAGGGGCGGTGAACCTGCCGCGCGGCGCGGTGCGCCTGTCCCGGGAGGTATTGGAAGTCGAAGCGCCGCACATGGACGAACTGCTGGCTGCCTCAGTGGCCGGCATCCCCTGGCGGCACGAGTTCCCGAACGCTTGCATGCGCTGCGGCAGACCCGGTTCCTGGCGGAGTGTGTTACAAGCCCCAGGCCATGCTTCACTCGAAGTCACCTGGCGTTACCAGCGCCCGGAGAACGCCGTGCCGCTCTGCCATCACTGCGCCGAGACCCTGAACTTCCTGCGCGATGAGACTTTGTGCATCGACCTGGTCTGGGGATTGTGGGGTCCGCGCTTCGAAGCCTTGTGGGCTTGGCACAAGGCACTGGTCGAAGACCGCCTGCCAGCCTGGGATACCAACAGCCACCCTTTGTGGCCCGCAGGATACGGGGGCAGCAACTGGGAGACCGGCAGTGGCGCACTGGACTGTGCTGAGCCACGCCCGCCGCATGGGGTCACCCGCACCAAGCAGCACGAAACCGCCCTGCGACGCGCCTTGTACAGCAAACCCTTCCGCAGACGACAGCCCGGCGAAGCCCCCCTGCAGCGTTTGCTAGACTTCCAAATCGACATTCCCGATGGAGGTGAAGCATGACCTTTTTTGCATTTTTAGGAGCGCTGTCGCTGAGCGTGCTGGCTTTCGAACTGGTGAGCGCCTTCCAAAACGCGTTCCGCCTGTTTGGGAACAATCGTCTGATCAGCCTGAGTGGAACGCCAACCCAACGGCGTTCTACCTGGGAAGCTCTGCTGGTGGCTGTCCTGCCGGGTCGTTTCGATCCGGAGAAGGCCAGGAACATGGCTGATGTGATCAGCCTGCTGCGACGCGCCGGTTACCCGTACGATACCCCCGGCGAGTTCTATGCGGCAGCTATCCGCGATTTCTCGCTCTTCCTGGGCGTGGGCGGTCTGCTGGCCGGGGCGCTGGCGGCGGTGGATGTTTTGGTGGCAGCACCAGTAGTCGCGCTAATCTTTGTGTTGTTAGGCCTGCGCAGGCCGTACGTACGTTTGAAAACCCTGGCGAAGAAGCGGGCTGAGTCCTTGCGGAATAACATGTTGATCGGGCTGTCCGTATTGAGCGCCCTGCTATCTTCCGGGGTGGGCGTGCAGGAAGCCTTGCGGCGCTCTGCTTCGGTGGGTGGCCCGTTTTGCAACCTGTTGGGGCTGCTGGTAGCTCGCATGGAAGTCGAAGACTTCAACAAGGCCATCGAAGTAACGCGCGCCCACCTACCAGATCTTTCCGACGTGGAAGCTAACCTGTTCCTGCGCGACATCCAGGATTTCTTCGCCAATAACCGGCCAGTGTTGTCCAGCGTGCAGGGCTTGCAGGAGTCGGTGCATCGATCGGTCGTGGAACTGACCGAAGCAAGGGCTGCCCTGGTGCGCCAGCGCAGCGGCCTGTTTGGGGTGCTGGCCGTGGTGGGGCTGGTGCTGGCGATCATCGCGCCCTTCATGGGCGCCGGGTTGATCTAGGGCATCCCCATGAAATCCAACTTCGCAATCCGCGTCCCCCGCTTCTTACGGGGATGCATCGTTTTTTGGGGTTTCACCCTGGCGCTGAGCATCGGATTGTTTTTCTTCGTGCAACACCTGACCGCCTGCTGGCAGTTGACCGCCCTGCCTGGCAGTCGGCCTGATTTCTGCAGTGGAGAGCAGGATATTTTGCTTGGTGCGACAGATCTCAGCGTTGAAGATAAGCAGGGGAAATATCCTCCATCCAAAGTTGCGTCGCCGGAGATCGAGATGCCCCGCTGGGATGGCGGGAGCCGGGTCAACATCGTCTTCTTCGGTCTACGTGGTGGGGACATCAGTGGGGAAGGCTGTCCGACCTGCACGGATACGATCATTTTGTTGACCGTGGACCCCATCACAAAGACAGCCGGGATGCTCTCCATCCCGCGCGATATGTGGGTCAACATCCCTGGCTTCGGATACAGCCGCATCAACACGGCCTGGACAATGGGGGAGGCCGCCCGGCTGCTATCCGGCGGTCCCGGCCTGGCGATGGAGACCGTCTCCCAGTTCATCGGAGTCCCGGTCCATTACTACGTGCAGGTCGATTTTGACACCTTCATCTCATTCATCGACCTGATCGACGGCATTGACGTCTATATCGACGAAGAGATGACCCTGGAACTGACCGGTGGCGGCAGGGACCATATCGATCTTCCCTGTTGTGGTGTGCAGCACATGAACGGGAAACGCGCCCTGGCCTACGCGCGCTGTCGCAAAGAGTCGCAAGGGTGCAGCGGCGGTGATGTCGGAAGGGCCGAACGCCAGCAGAAGGTCATCCTGGCAATTCGCGACAAGGTGCTCGACCCGGCGCAATTTCCGCTGCTTTTGGCGCAGGCCCCGCAGATCTATGAGGCCTTCTCAGCCGGCGTTCACACCAATATGTCGTTTGAAGATGCCATGAAACTGGCTGTGCTGGCAAAGGATATTCCCATCGAAAGCATCAAACGAGGGGTGATCGACAACAACATGGCCGTCTTTGCGACCGTCAACCTGGATGGGGTTGAGTCCAGTGTGCTGAGACCTGTCCCCGATCTGATCCGCATCCTGCGTGATGAGATCTTCACAGTTGGCGGGCCGGTTGGCCCACTGGCAGACGGTGATGCGGTAACCTTGATGCAAGCAGATGCGGCGCATGTCCGCGTGACGAATAACACCTACACGTCGGATCTTGGGGAACGCACCGCCAGCTTCCTGACAGAACAAGGGATGAATGTGGTAGAGCAGGGTATCCCTACAGGCTCTGCGGACCAGACTGTGCTGGTATTGTACACGCCAAAGCTGTATGCGTTACGGTATTTGATCGAGACGTTTGGAGTGAGGGGGAGCAATCAGGTGGTGATCAAGCCCGACCCGGCCGAAACAGTTGATATCGAGATTCGTCTTGGGAATGATTGGGTTAGCAGACTGCCGGCTGGGTATTAGGCATCTTATTCTTCCCCTGGGCCAGTCGGTTGTTGTTTTTACTTCCTGATCTCATGCTTGATGACAACATGCCAGGCGTAGAAGCTCAGGTAAGGCAAGACTACAAAAAGCAGGATTTCGATTTCGTATTTGTCCAGCAGGCTCTGAGGAATAATAAACCCAGCCAGGAGCATCAGGAAAAATCCTGCAATAAGGATGATGGAAGGCAGATCGATTTTCTTCATAGGACAATTATAAGGTGAGATAAAGCACAATGGCACCAGTCATAATGCTATTCTATTCCAATAACCCCAACCCTTTTGCATTCGGGCAGTATGCCTCTTTATGTCCCGGCTTTCCGCAAAGTTCACATACTTTGGATGGTAATGGTTTTCGCCAAGTGGGGGTGAAGATTTCCTGGTAGCGAGAATACAACTCGGCCCAGATATGGTATAGCACCTTCTGCAAGAAGAATCTGGAAGGGTTATTGCGTTTTTCCGGTTTTATACTGAAAGCGGGCACAAAATGCGGTTTTAAGAACAGGGAACGAAAGCTTTGGTAATATCTGAGCATGACCATCCAACTTGAATTCAGCCCAGAAATCTTGAAAGAACTCAACTATCAACGCTACAATCAT